>JAWODS010000458.1:0-3120 GCA_046483205.1 Armatimonadota bacterium
ATCATCATTACCGTACATGCGCATGAAGTAGAAGAACTTCTGGTCGGGGCTAATCGCCACTCCACGGATGCCCGGAAGGTTCTCGGCCATCAGGGTGAGCTGATGGGTCTTCAGGTCCGCCCGCCACAGCTCATCGGGGCCGTAGGGTTTATAGCTTTGCAGGTACATCAGATGCCGCGAGCCCGGATCCATGTACGGGACCTCGCCGTAGATGTTGTGATGGATGGCCGGCGCCCCGGTGAGACGGTAGATTTTTGGCTCATCATCTCCATTGCGACACAGTGCCGACTCTTTGATGCGGATCTGCTCGTTCATGACTATCCCCTTTTTACGTTATTCGGCCACCTGCAGGCCATAGATGGTGCCGTCATCGCACGTCGCCACGATTTCAGCGGTGGCCGTATCGCCGTCAAGCTCGCACACGCTCACGTGGCGGAACGGCCCGCCGCCTGTGAACTCTGCAATGAGTTCACCGCGGTCGTTGATGATCTTCACCGTGCCGTCCGCGCACGCCACCACGATCTCCTGTGCCGTATCTCCGGTGACATCGGCGATCTCGATGTCGGTGCCGGTATCGTAGAGGTTTTTGAGCCATTTGACATTGCCATCGGCGTCGAATAAGTACAGCAGGTAGTTTTTGGAGGTGATGACGGTTTCCAGCGACCTGTTGCCGTCAATATCGCCCACAGCGATGGCGGCGATGTCGGCCCCGGTGTCATAGGTGGGCAGATCACGGCCCTTCCATTCCTGGAACCAGATTTTTCCGGCGCGGTCGCCGACGATAATCTCGCCTTTGTCATTGCCGTTGACATCCGCGCACACCAGATCGGTGGGCCCCGCATGACCGCTGCCGCCACCACTGCCGATCACTTCACCATCCGGCGAATAGACCACCGCGCGGGTGTAGCTGTTGCCCATGACGACCTCCCGGCGCCCGTCGGCATCGAGGTCGCACGAGTCCGCACATGTCGGGGTATGCGCCCAGCACACCTCGTCCCAGCGCAGGGTGCCGTCGTGATTGTACAGATAGCACCGCCAGTTGGCGGATCCGACGATGATCTCGCGCTCGCCGTCACCCTCGATATCGGTGTTTTCGACCACCGTGAGACGCCCTGTGAACGGCTTGACACCGCGGTATCCGGGCCTCGCGTAGGTCCTCGGCGGGGGCATGATGGTGAAGTTCTCCGTCCCGTCCGCCGTCACGGAGTACAGCTGGTGGTCCTCACACGCGGCGGCGATCTGATATTCGCCGTTGTCCGTGGATTTGAAAACGCTGAGATCATTCAGCACGTCATCGGCGGGATACTTCCACATCTGCGTCCCGTCGGCGCTGACAGCGTGGATGGCCCGGTCGGTCCCGGCGGCGAAGGTCTCATCACGCCCGTCACCGTCAACATCGGCCGTCTCCATGGCGTTCATCTGGAAGCCGCTGGTGGCAAGGTCCTCCTTCGAGCCGGTGCCGTTGAGGGCGATGGAATCGATATAGACGTTATGATCGGGCGTGTAGGCAACGGCCACAACCCGCACATGCTGTCCCTTCACGGGCTTTTCGGGCTGGATCGTGTAGGACATCTTCGCGTTCTGCAGGGGATCGTCAATGGTGATTTCACCAAACGGCCTGCCGTCCATCGTGACCGTCAGTTGACTGACACCACACCCGCCGTTGAAGGTCTTCAACTGCCGGGAATAGACTATCACCTGCTGCAGTCTGGCAGGGCTGTCGAGCGTAATGTCCACGGTGACAGTCTCGCCGTCTTTGAACATGACGTTTCCGTTCGGATGCAATATATCCGGCGGATCACCCACTGCGTATCCGGCCTCCGAAGGCTCCATGTGGACCCTATTCACCTCAATGGTCGTTTTCGGGTCCATGGCAAAGTTCTTATAGACGGCGAAGTCGGTGTATTCCCAGAGCTGCTTGATGCCCCGCTCGGCCGGCTGTGGAGCTTCTTTGCCGGCTTCAGTGCGGGCATCGGCGACCGCCGTGTGAATGCCATCGGCGATCAGGCTTCGCCCACCTGGATCAAGCGGCTGCACCTGCACCTCGTGTCGGCCTGCATCGATCTGCAGGACCGTTTCACCTGAAGCGGCCTGATAGGTTATCTCTGTGGGTTTTTTCGCTATCACAACCGCCGCACCGGAGGCGAGGTCCAGACAAATGTCCACCGGCCTGTCGGCTTCCATCAGTGGCCCTGCGGCCCGGATCTGCTGAGCTCCAGCAGCGGTCAGTCTCCCCGGGCTGACATGGAAGGCCTTTGCCTCCACCACAAGTCCGGGCACCGATGTCGTGCGGTTCACCCCCGCGATCGTGGGGGTTCCATCATCGTCAATCGCCCAGGTGGTGTCGGCGATGCGCCAGGCGTCCACGGTCCGGCTGTCGTCGCCTTTTTGCACGGTATAGAAAAGATTTGCGAACTGGTAGCTGTCGCCCCGGTCGAGATTGCCGCCACCGGCCTCCACCAGTGCGCGCGCCTGGTTGATGGGGAACGGTTTGGCATTCAGAGAGGTCCCTGCCGACTGCTTCTGCGACAGCGAGGCATCCGAGGGAGCGACAAGGTTGAAGGCCGAAGGACCCTGTTCGCTGATCCACCGGCGGTCCTCCAGGCGGGTGTTGCCGAGGGCCCGCCAGATATTCTGGAAGGCGTACTGCCCCGGCTCATTGGCCCGCAGATCGTCAACGACGAAGAAATAGCGGGATTTCGGCCAGATGACACAGCGGTCCCAGCGGATCCCGTTGTATTTGTCCAGGCGCGATTCGAAGAAGCCTATATCCTCAAAATCGGCCTCGGCGGTCACCTGTGCCAGCTCCGGCGTCCGCCCCGCCCACCCGTCTTTGACGATGATGCAGGTGTTGTGCTCCCGCAGTGTCGGGATCATATATCCGTCGTCATACAGCCGCGTATTGCCCTCATCGGAATAGTTGATGATGGCGTTGGCGTCGGGGTGAGAGTGGAAGCCGTAGCAGAAACCGCTCATGCACATGTAGGCGTCATCTTCGGCGAAACCGTCCCGGAAAGACACCTTGTCAAAGCATTCGGAGCGGGGAAATTCACGCGTCTTTTCGTAATTGGTCCGCTCGTATATCCATTCCGCCAGCGGCGCCCTGGTCACCCCCAGCAG
>JAWODS010000059.1:0-3589 GCA_046483205.1 Armatimonadota bacterium
CGGTGGCTGTGAGTACGAGGGAGAGCGCTACGGATTCATCGCAGAGATATGCCAGTCATACTGTCACCAGATGCTCAGAGTGGCTCCGGCGTGTGCCGACGGATACATGGCCACCGGCGATATCCGCTACCTCCACAAGGCTCTGGTCGCGATGTCGCGACTGGCCGTGGAGTACGCGTACCTGGCGACCATGACCCACCACCGGCACCGCAACAGCCGCGAGCAGGTCACGCGCCTGGGCCAGAGCCATTTCTCCGACGGTCCGTTTCTCAGTAGCGCCGGTCTCACCGTTTACTGCATTGACCAGCCCGGATACCAGCGGTCGTACGCCCGGGCGTATGACAGGATTTTCCCGGCCATTGATAAAGATCCCGACATCATCCCCTTCCTGCAGAGCAAGGGCATCGATGTCGAAACCCACGAGGACGTGCGCCGGTTTCTCGAGGAGAATCTCATGGCCGTATGGATGCAGGCGGGGATGGACCTGGCAACGCGTTCCAACGAACCGTATCACCAATGGGGTCTGGCGCGTATGGCGGAGATGCTCAATTACGAGCGCGGCGATGAATTCATGGACTGGCTGTACGACGGCGCCGGCCACATGCGCATCTTCATGCCCAACGACTTCTTCCGCGACGGGGCGCCCTATGAATCCACAGGCGGCTACAACGGCATGCACGTGGTCGCTCTGGGCCCCATCGTGGAATCTATCGAACACCTGCGAGAGATGCGCCCGGAGACCTATCCTTCAGAGAAGTATCCCGATTTCAGCAACAGCCGCCGGTACCACAATGTGTTCGACTTCTCCATGAACACGGTGAACATCGACCGGACCTTCCCGCGCGTGGGTGACGGCGGGGCCTGGCCGCAGTACCAGAAGCTGTCAAAGCGCACCTGGCAAAACGGCGGCGTGACGGCGTTTGAACACGCCTACAAAATTTTCCAGGATCCGAAGTTCGCCTGGGCGCTGGCGAATGCCCCCGGCTGGACACCCTCGCTGGAGTTCCCCTACACACGCGAGGAGATCGAGAAAGCGGCTGAACAGTGGCCGGACGACTGGAATGATGATTCCTGCCTGCAGGACGGCTACGGCCTGGCGATGCTGCGAAGCGGCGAGGATCTCAACAAGCGGGCCCTGTGGATGGAATACGGTCAGCCCCGTGGGCACACTCACCAGGATATGCTGCACATTGGCCTGGATGCCTTTCAGAGCGAAATTCTGGGCCACATGGGCTACCCGCGCAACTGGAACCACTGGTATAAGAACTGGATCACCCAGCTCGTCGCGCGCCAGTTTCCGTGGACCGTTATGCATGCCGACACCGAGATTTTTGTGGATGCGGGCCCGGTGCACGTAACGGAGGCGCTGGCGCGTCCCTTCGCCGACAGAGTCGGAGAGGGCGAGGGGTATGAGATCATCGATGATAAGTGGCAGCGGCGGATGCTGGCGATCGTTGATGTGTCCGATGACCGCTTCTACTGTGTGGACCTGCACCGGATCTATGGAGGCACCGAGCACTGGTGGACCTTCCACTGCCAGGAGGGAGAGTTCGAAACCTCCGGCGCAAACTTCGTAAAGCAGGAGGGCGGCACCGTCGCAGGCCCGGATGTCGAATACGCTGATGAGGAATGGCTCGCCGCCAACGGCTGCAGCAAGGGGCGGTACGGCTGGAGCGGTGACCGGATGGGCTTTGCATATATGTATAATGTACAGCGCGCCCGCCCTGACAAAACCTGGAGCGCCGACTGGACCCTGAAGAACTCCGACGGCCTGCACTTCCGCCTTACCTCCGTCACCCCCGATGACACCGAAGCGATTGTCGCCGACGCCACCTCACCCGCCGGTGGAGATCCCTACGAGATGAAGTTTGTTCTCGCGAGCAAGAAAGGCGAGGAGTCAGTGCAGACTCAGCTCGCACACGTCATGGACATGTATCGCGGCGAGCCCTTCGTGCGGTCAATTGAGCCGGTGTCGGTGTCGGGAGACGATGAGAGTGGCTTTGCACCCTACGGCATCCGTCTGGATCTGGGGGGCAGGACCGACACGATTTTTGCCTCGGCAGATGGGAAGACGGAACGGACAACCGATGGCGGTTTTGAGTTTGCCGGTCGGTTCGGTTTGTACTCCGAGCAAAACGGCCGCCCCACGAATGTCGTGCTCATCGGGGGAACGAAGCTGATGAAAGACGGCTTCGGCATTTCTCAGAAAAGTGGTGAATACGAGGCGGAAATCGTCGAAGTGGACCGCGACAACCAGACAATCACCGTCTCACCGGCTCCGGAGAACCCTCAGGCCCTGATGGACCAGTACATCTTCATCACCAACTCCGTCCGGCGCCTCGCCTACAGAGTGGTTGAGGTGCGACCGGAGGGTGACGCGGTGCAGTTGAAGCTCGGGTTCGACTCCAAAATCGGCATCGGGGAAGTGACCGGTGTGGATGATCACAAAGTCAACACCAACACTCCCTTCCGCCTGCGCGGATACCGCTACTATCACGGAGCGAGACTGGTCAATGCCGACCACAGCGCCGAATACCGCCTCGCCGGCGTCAGCGGCTTCGCATTGATCGACGATGAGGTCCACCCGGAAGCGCCGAAGGAGACGCTGGAGGCGGAGTTTGAACAGGACACCTGGTTCGAGGTGTACGACTACGGTGTCGGCGATCGGATCGTGTGGCCCAAAGCAGTGAGCGTCAGCCTGGTCGGGCAGAATACCTACCGGATCAACGCGCCCGGTGAAGTCATCGTCACCCTGCCCAAAGACGCGGGGATGAAATGGGCCGGGCGCTAATCGAACATGAGTATCGAAGGAGAATTTGATGAGACTTCATATCATCGGCAGTGGCTGTCCGCATCCGCTGGCAGACTGGTTTGGAACCTCATTCATCCTTCAGGTCTGCGACAGCTTTGTCATGTTCGACTGTGGACCTGCCACCACCCATAAGATGGTCAAAATGGGGCTGAATCTGAAGCAGGTTGACCACCTCTTTTTGACTCATCACCACTTCGACCACAACGTGGACTTCCCGTGCTTTGCCCTCACGCGCTGGGATCGGACGACCGATGAGCAGCCGCTCTATGTCTATGGCCCGGAGCCGACGGAGGCATTTACGGAGCAGCTTTTGGGTGAAGAGGGGGCCTTTGCGCCGGATGTCAAAGCGCGCATCGAACACCCGACCAGCCAGGAGGTACACCGGCGGCGTGGGGGCGTCCTGCCGCGACCCGCACCCGTCATACACGCACGAGATCTTTCCTGCGGAGAAACCATTACGGATGACGGATGGACGGTTGAAGCCCGGGAGGTCAAGCACGTCCAGCCCGGGCTGACCTCGCTGGCATACCGCGTCGAGACCGAGGAGGGTTCGATAGTATTCTCGGGCGATTGCGGGTACTGCGATGCAATCGTTGAGCTGGCCGAGGGCGCAGACACCCTGCAGGCGGCCTGCGCCATGCTGGGACCCGGCGAGGACGATGAGATTATCTCCGATGTCATTACGGGTTCGGTTGACGCCGCCCGGATCGCCCGTGAGGCGGGGATGAGTCGGCTGGTCCTTTCGCACGCCGCGCCCGGCCCCGCATCTCCGGCAGG
>JAWODS010000119.1:0-13484 GCA_046483205.1 Armatimonadota bacterium
GTCGAAGAGGCCACCAGGATGCACGGACAGCCTGTATCGGCAGGGGGACGCGAGGGTCGGGGCTCTTTCGGCCTGCGCTCTGGTGCAGCACCTGAGACAGTGACCGTGGCTCCGGCGGCCGCCCGGACCTTTTTCAAAAGCTGGCGCCTGACTGTCTCCAGATCCGGCACACCGGCGCTTCCGGGCTTGCCAACAAAATCCACGGCGCCGAGCGAGAGCGCCTCCAGCGTCGGTTCCGCTCCGGCCTGTGTGAGGCTCGAAAGCATCACAACAGGGATAGGATTCTCCGGCATCAGGCGCCGCAAAAACTCCACACCGTCCACCACCGGCATCTCGATATCCAGCGTGATCACATCGGGCTTGAGCTTCCGCGCCAGTCGAATCCCCTCACCACCATCCGCTGCCTGCCCCACCACCTCCACATCCTCCGCATCGCCAAGCATGCGCGACAGCACCAGCCTGACGTACGTCGAATCGTCAACATTTAAAACGCGGATTTTTGAGCTCATAATCGACTCACAGTACAGCCAGGGTCATTGAAACAGCGGTGTGTCGTGGAGGGTGGGTGGCGGAGCGCTCAGCCGGTCTTCTCTTTGGGCACATCGATCCCCAGCGCGCCGAGGATGGCTCCAAAGGCATCCAGCCGCGGCATCATCAGAAGCTGCAGCCCGAGCTTTTCACCCCGGCTGTGGATGTGGACCTGCACAACGAGCCCCATATCATCAAACCGGCCGAGATGAGCGGCGATTGTCTGCAGAATCGCCCCACCCATTCCCACGGCCACTCCCGGAGGAACAGGCAGGAGCCGCAAGCCTGTGAATTTCCCGAGCGCGTGGAGATATGAGGAGGCGATGATGTTTCCGGCCTCCGACACCGCCGAGCGCTGGATCTCCGACAGCGCCATCACGTCGTCCGGCACCTCGAGCCCCAGTAGCGCAAAAAGGCTCTCCGCCTGCTCCGCTGAAAACAACAGCAGCAGGCATCCCCCGGCATCTCCCTCGAAGGCGACGTATGCGGAGGCCAGGACTTTCTCCGGCTTCTGGGAGGCGACGAGCGGGAGCTCTTCAAACGGCACCACCGCTGTCTTTGGAACAGTAAGCTCGATGGCCCGGTTTGTCATCTTCGCCAGGGCCGTGCTCGCATTGCCGGCTCCGATGTTTCCAATCTCGTTCAGCGCGTCTCTTTCGATATCCGACAGCACCAATCGGCCCATCGAGAAGTACCTCCATTGTCGCCCCTGCGGGATCACGCGGCTCCCGGCGCCTCTTTTTCCACGTGCTTCTGGCTGCCGATCTGTCGGAGCATCGTCGCCGTGTCCACGATAAGCGTCAGGCGTCCGTCTCCCAGCAATGCAGCACCACTCACCATTTTGACATTCTTCAGGACATCGCCCAGCGGCTGAATGACCAGCTCTTCGTTGCCGATAAGTTCGTCAACCAGGAGACCAACTTCCGTCCGGCCATCCCCCACTAAAACTGCAATAACTGTATCGGCAGTTTCCGGCTCGGACTTTCGGAGATTGGCGATTTGGGCAAGCGATATTAACGGCAGAGCACGGTCCTGCTCGATGGTGTACAATGTGCCCCCGACACGGCTGATCTGGTGTGGCTCGACGCGCAATATCCGGTACACCGACGCCAGCGGGAGGGCGAAGACGATGTCGGCCGCCTGGACCAAGAGTCCCTGGATGATAGCCAGTGTGAGGGGCAGATGCAGCGAGACGGTGGTGCCTGTGCCCGGTGTGCTGTCGATCTCGACCAGGCCGCCGAGTTTATCAATGTTGTTTTTGACGACATCCATTCCGACACCTCGACCGGAGACGTCGCTGACTGTCTGCGCGGTGGAAAACCCTGGTGTGAATATCAGCTCCAGGGCCTGCACATCAGACATTGAGGCGGCCTGGCTTTCGTCCACAACTCCCCTCTCCACGGCACTGCGGCGGATGGCGTCCGGATCGATTCCGCGGCCGTCATCACACACTTCGATGATCACGGAGCCCTCTTCCTGCCGCGCGCTGAGCCGCACGGTGCCTTCGGGCGACTTTCCGGCTTTCTCTCGCTGCTGTGGGCTTTCGATCCCGTGGCTGACGGCGTTGCGCAGGAGGTGCGTCAGAGGATCTACGATATCTTCGATCACCGAGCGGTCGAGCTCTGTCTCCCCGCCGCGGATGTCGAGGGCGACCTGCTTTTCTTCGCGCCGGGCGGCATCACGCACTAGGCGCGGGAAACGCCCGAAAAGCTGCTGCACCGGCACCATCCGGGTCTTCATGACGCGCTCCTGAAGCTCGGTGACGAGCATCCCCATGTTGGAGGTGATCTGTTCGAGGTTTTGCGACATCTCCGTCAGCCCGGAGCCGGCACGGCTTCTGAGCTGCTGGCTGAGATTCGTCAATCTCGTCCGATTGATCACCAGCTCGCCAACGAGATTCATCAACGCATCGATATTCTCGACAGCAACCCGAACCGTGGATGGCGACCGCTTCATCCCCACGACCGGCGGCCCACCGGAGCCGCCTTTTTCCTCGACACGGCTGTCCGCCACCTGCTCGGCCTTTACCGGCTCTTCGGCCTGTGGAGAATGATCGGTGATGCTCACCTCCGCCACATCAGGCAGCGCGGATGTGAGGTCCAGGAGATCATCGCCCGACAGCGAGGTCTCCAGTATGACCGAAAGAGTGTCGAAGTCCGTCTCCTCCTCTTCGAGATCGTCGAGCGAGGGATCCGAGGAGATGACATCGGCGTAGCCCTCGATCTGCTGCAGCACGAGCCACGCTCGCGCCGCCGGCATATCACAATTCCCGTCGAGAACGATGTCTATCATCAGCGCATCGTCCGGCACGTCCATGCTCGTGCGTTCTCCGGCAGCAACATCCTCCTGCGCACATGTGGCGGCCCGCTCATCATCCACCTTTTCGGGAGTGCGGAGTGGTATGTCATCCACGCCAATATCGGGCGGCGGATCGTCATTGACTGCGCACTGCAGATGCAGCTTCAGGGCATCTATGCCCTCCAGGAGCCGGTCGATGAGCGGGGCCGTCACCTCGAGGTCGCCGTCGCGGATACTGGTGAACAGGTTCTCCAGGGCATGGCTGATTTTCGACATCTCTTCAAAGCCCTGGCTGGCCGCGGAGGCCTTGAGACTGTGCGCGGCTCGGAAAATGGCCTCGATACGTTCGGTGGATGATGGATCATTTTCGAGGCCGATCACTGACTGATCCATTGTCTCAATGAGCTCTGTTGCTTCCTGGATGAACAGGTCAAAAAAATCACTTGCGTCAAATTGGCCAGACATTGTTCGCCTCCAACCGGTGTTTTCAAGTTCTTTCAGGGCGAACCGATAATTCTAAAAGCAGGGCCATCTCCGCATCGAAGCCGGGACTGTGGCCCGGATCCACATCGGAATTCGAACAATCCCTGGGTGGGAACAAATTGGCTAATCTCTCTGCTGGCATTGGGCAGATCTGCGTGAGTGGCTGTCCGGACGATGTTATAAGCGCCGTCGGTCTCGGCTCGTGCGTCGCAGTCGTGCTGTACGACGGCTTTTCCGACCAGCTCGGGGTGGTGCACTGCATGCTCCCTGCGGATAAGGGGCGGCAGGCAGATGCCAGTGACCGGCCGGGCCGCTATGTTGATACGGGTGTCACCGAGCTGGTGCGCCGAATGTCAGTTCCCCCACAGCGCGTCAGCCGCCTGGTCGCTGCCCTGGTGGGTGGCGCGGCAATGTTTGAGTTCAACGGGCCGTCTGAGCTGGATATCGGAAAGAGCAATATCACCGCCGCCAGACAGATACTGTGCGAATTTCAAGTGCAGGTCCTGGCGGCCGATACCGGCGGCAATCAGGGCCGGACGCTCAAGGTCCAATGCGACGACGGGACTGTGACGGTGCGAACTCTCGGACAGGAACGCACGCTCATCTGTCTGCGTGAAAAAGCCGCGCGAAGAGCAGCGTAACGTCCGGAGGGCCACACACGCAGCCCTCCGAACGCCCGTCAGTCATATCACTCGTCGGCCTCATCAGAGCCGTCTGCATCCGCCTGCAGTGCCTCAATCGATTCCTCGATGTCGGCGATCCTGTCGGACTCGCTGGAGCCGTCATCAGCGGCCGCCATGGTCTCTGACGAGTAATCCGAGGAGACTTCAGCGAGGTACTCCTGGTCCTCACTGAGCACCTTTTCGACGTCCAGGACGATGATCAGCCGGCCGGTGTCGCCCTGCTGCTGCTTGCCAATCCCGGCGATAAAGTCGCTGTTGACGCCCCTGACGACATCGGAGGGCGCCTCGATGTCCTCTTTGGGCAGGCGGGTGACCTCTGAAACGGCGTCAACCAGCAGGCCGACGATTTGCTCGCCGATCTCGGTGATGACAATGCGGCCATCGTCGCTGACATTGGTGTCTGGGATACCGAAGCGCTTGAGGAGATTGATGACCGGGATGATATCGCCGCGGACATCAATGACGCCCTCAACGAAGCCCGGCGCACGGGGGACGGTCGTGATATCCGGCACCTGGATAAGCCGCTGCACGCTGTAGATGTCCACGCCGTAGTTCTCTCCCCCGAGCTGGAAGAGCACAAGCTGCTGTTCGTCATCAAACTGCTCCTGGCTCTTGTGGCGTTTATCCTGTATCGCTGTATCTGCTGCCTGTGTCATAAGCAACTCCCTTTCAACCTTCAGTGCCGTGCGGTCGTGCGATGGAGAGGGAGCAGTATGAAAGCTCCCTCCCCGAAAGTCACCCGGCTACGCGGCGCGACGGCGGCGTCGGGGACCGGACCGCTCAAGGAGTGAGTTAATCTCCCTGACGACGTCGGCAACGTTTTTGGTGGACGTTTTGATGCGGTGGACCGCCCGGCCCTGGTTTTCGATGGTTCCAGCGGCCTTCTTGAGGCTGTCCGTGCTCTGAGACGCGAAGGTGGTGAGTCTGTCGGCGGCTTCCTCACCACGGCTCATGGCCGACAGCGCGTTTTCGACGGCTGTCGTCACCTCACGGGCCCGCTCGGCGTTTTTGCGCCCTGAGTCAGCGATCTCACCGGTGATACCGACCACATCTCGCGCGCGGGCGGCAACTTCCTGGCTGCGTCCCGCGTTATTTTCAGCAGCATCCGCCACTTCGGACGAGCTCGCCACCACCTGCTGGGCGGCTGCAGCAACTTCCTGGCTGCGGGCCGTATTCTTTTCCGCGGCGTCGGCCACCCGGTCGGCGATCCCCACAACCTCCTGCGAGCTTGCGGCGACCTCCTGGCTCCGGGCACGGTTCCTGTCGGCCGCTTCGGCGACGTTCCCGGCGGTCGCAACGACCTGCTGGGCGGCAGCGGCAACTTCCTGGCTGCGGGCCGTGTTCTGTTCGGCGGCTTCGGCCACCCGGTCGGCGATCCCCACAACCTCCTGTGAGCTTGCGGCAACCTCCTGGCTCCGGGCGCGATTCCTGTCGGCCGCTTCAACGAGGTTCCCCGACGTCGCAACGACCTGCTGCGCGGCGGCGGCGACCTCCTGGCTTTCAGCGGCGTTCTTTGCAGCAGCCTCGGCGACATTGCCGGACGTCGCGACGACCTGCTGGGCGGCTGCAGCAACCTCCTGGGCGCGCGAGGCGTTGGTCGCAGCCTGGTCCTGTACCTGCCCGGCGGCACTGCCAACCTGCTCCGCGGCAGCGATGACCTCCTGGCTGCGTTCGGAGCTCTTCTGAGCGTTGTGCCCCACCTGCTCGGCCGTCGCCCCAACCTCCTGGGCGCTGGCGGCGAGTTCCTGGCTGGCGGCCGCAACTTCCTGCGCGTTGCCGTGAATCTGATCCAGACCGCCCCTCATCGAGTTCAGCGCGTCGTTCGAACGCTCCACGCCCTCGACGGTTTCCTGCATCGGAGCCTGCATATCGTTGACAAGCTCATCAACGCCGCCAAGGACCTTCCCTGCGTCCTGGGCGTTTGTCCGCGCCTGTTCGGCGAGGCCCCGGACTTCTTCGGCGACCACGGCAAAGCCGCGACCGGCCTCTCCTGCACGAGCCGCTTCGATCGCGGCGTTGAGGGCCAGCAGGTTGGTCTGTTCGGCGATATCCTCGATATTGCCGGCGATTTCGTTAATCTGGTCGGACATCTTGGCGAGCTGGCCGAGCTGCTCCTGGCTGTTGGTCACAACAGACTGGACCTGCTGCATGACGCTGGCGACTTCTTCACTCTGCTCGACGCCGTTTTGAGCCGCCTGCACGACCTCCTGTGACTGCTCGCCGATCTCTTCAGCGGCGGCGCCAACGCTTTGAGCAGTTGCACCAACCTGCTGGGAACCCGAAGCGATTTCGGCCAGATCATCTCCCACGTTTACAGCGAGGCTCTTCGCTCTTTCAGCGGCTTCCCCGACGTGTCCGGAGGCTTCACCCATCTCTTCGAGAGCGTTGCCCACGGCCACGGCGTTGTCAGCCACGGCGCTTGCGGCCTCTTTAACCTCCTCGGCACCCGCTCCCATTTCCTGCAGCGCGCCACCGACCTGGGTGGCACTCTCCGCGACGCTGCCTGCGGCCTCCTGCACCTCTTTGGCGCCGTCACCCATTTCATCCAGCCCCTCACCGACCTGGGTGGCGGTATCAGCGACGTTTCGCGCGGCACCTCGCACCTTCTCAGCGTCACTTCCCATGTCTTCGAGGTCCGAGCCGACCTCCGTCGCCGTATCAGCAACATTACGGGCCGCCTGCTGCACCTCGTCGGAACCGGTGCTCATTTCGTCGAGCGCCTGGCCGACCTGGGTGGCGGTATCGGCCACGTTGCGGGCGGCGTTTCGAACCTGGCCCGCCTCGTTGCCCATCATCTCGAGGTCATTGCCAACTTCAGTCGCGACGTCCGCAACAGAATTCGAAGCGCCCTTGACTTCCTGCGCGCCGGCTCCCATTTCTGTGAGAGCGTCACCCACGGTGTCGGCAAGGTCAACGACTTCACCCGAGGACTTGCGGGCGTTTTCCGATATTTCCGCAGCCTCCTGTAGATCAACGGCAACCGCCTCAGACGAGCCGCCAATTTCCTCCAGGATATCGCTGATCTCGCCCACACTTTCGGTTGAGGCGACGGCGGCCTGTACCTGCGCATCGTTGTCACCGAGCAGGCCGTCAATGAGTGCTGCAAGCCCGCTGTGGTGATCTTCCACTTCGGAGGCAGCATCGGAGATCTCCCCCGTGAGTTCTTCCAGCGGCCGAGCGGCACGATCAATCTCGTGCATATCCTCCTGCAGATCCTCGTAGTCCTCCCGGTAATCGAGATCCGGTTCGGTCTGTTCGGCGTCTGGTGCGTTGCTCATGCTGACATCCTCCCTGTCCAATTGGTCGTAATGGAATGTACATCCTGAAACCCCGATACCGTCCCCCGCGAAAGGTCACCCGGCATCGGCGGCCCACGACGTGACGTGGACGCTGCATATCTGTGGTCGGTGCCCGGTGGTCGTTCGGGCTGTCGGGGGTGGTGCAACATACCGCTGCTCCCCATCTTGCGCGTCCCTTCCGGTCGTGGTGCCGGGCGCGATGCAATCCCGGCTCACACCTGCATGCTACAAATCTGTCATGTGCGGATTCGGTCAGAGGGATTGTCTGCAATCACTATGCCAGCTTCAGACAGGGAGAAAAAAATGCTGAGGGATGCTGCTCTGTCGGAGTGGAGATAAGTGGATTCATCATGGCCGCCCGGAAGGTGTGCGGGACGATCCCGGTCAGTTGTACTGGCCTTCGGCAAGGGCCGTTTCGACCATCGCCCGGTAATTGTCGGGATTGACGGCAGAGATGATGCTGTTGCCGGAAGACAGAATGTGACCGCCACCGACCGAGGCAGTCTTCAGCAGGTGGCGCGTGGCGGCGACAACGTCTTCAACAGACCCGCGGCACAAAAGATCCACTTCGACATTTCCGACCACGCAGACGGAATTATCGTAATGTGATTTGATGCGATCCAGCTCCATGCCGGGCAGTGGCTCCAGGGGCCCGAGGGCGTCAATGCCGGTGCCGACAATGCTGTCGAGGATCTTCCACAAATAGCCGTCGGAATGTTTGATGACCCGGCCTCCGGCCTGTTTAATTTCTTCGACAACAGTGCTGAACCCGGGAAGAATGTACCGCTCGAAATGTTCCGGAGACATGAACGGCCCCTGCTTCCAGGCGTAGTCGTCGCCCAGCAGGACAATCTCGACCCCTTCATCAATCAGGCGCCGATACAGCTCGACGTGGTAATCCACACCGACCTGTGCAAGCGTCTGCACGAACTCCGGCCGGGTGGCGAAGTCGATCATGAGATTTTCCAGCCCGGCGCGGAGATATTGCTGTGGTGCGAAGACGGCTTCACCTACAAAGCAGATGGCCTTTTCACTCTTGAAGCGCTTGACAACCTCCCGGGCCTGCTTGATGAAATATTCGTCATTCCCGTCCGGCGGTTCATACTCCGCCAGATCGCGGTCGGTCTCGATACGCGGCGGCTCGCACATGATTGGCAGGACCTCAGTGGTCATACGTTGCAGGCCGCCCCACCTGTCGCGGAAAATCCGGTTTTCGGGGTCCACCCACTCTTTGGGGCGGTCATCGGTGGTGATCCCGAAGGGCACGACATCCAGCTCCATGTCCTCGACAAAATCGAAGATATCGTCCCCCGGATAAAGGGCTTCGATGACCTTTGGATCGATTGTCAGCTCCATGATCGGCACGCGGTCGGGCTGTTTGTTATCCAGGGCGGCCATGACGCGTTCAACTGAGTTCATCGGTGTCTCCAGATGGAAAAATGAACGGTGTCTATCTCATTCGCATAGTGGGGTATGGATACCTGTATTGGTGCTGCAAATGTGGGGGTGGGAAGATTGATGAAGGGATATTTTTGTAGAAGAGGGAACGTTCGGGCAAAAAAAGGGCCGGGATCAGGGGGCGCTGATCCCGGCTGGATGGTGGAAGGGTGCATCGCGGACGACTTGCAGTGAGCCAGCGTCGGTCACTGCACGGGTGTTATCTATTTAACGAACTGACCCTCCTCCTCCGGGTCGGTAGATCACGCCGTCGCCCAGACCCATGCACGGGTAGGCGGCTTTGCCCCAGAGGAAGTTGTCAGGATCGAGAGTCTGCGAGAGCTGATACCACTTGGCATGCCCGTCGGCAAACACATAGTTGGCACCGCCTGCGTGGTGATCGGGCTCGATGTAGCAGATGTGATGCTGGCCGTTGGCGCTTCCGCCGGGGGCACGAGCCGCATTGAACGCAGCTTCCGCCTCCGAGACGGACAGGGCAACAACCGCTTCGCCGGAATACGCTTCGCCGTCATAGACACCGCCGCCCATGGTCACAGCGTTTGTGGGCCGGTGGGATTTGATGGCGTTGGCGCCTCCGGTCGGCGAGCTGTCAATGATACACTGGATCCGATGGGTGTATTCCGCCAGGGCAATCTCCTCCGCGGGATTTTTCAGCATAGAAAGCTTGACTGTGGACTGCGGAATGCTGGCGTACTTCTTCCGCGGAATGAGCATTTCGTTGGCGGTGTATGCCATGCGCGCGGGCTGCATGTCGTGGGCGTTCTTGTAGCTGGTCTGACCCGGGGGCGGATCAATGGGCGCAAGACCGTCAGGCGTCATGTATTGACCGCCGCCGAAACAGGTCGGAGCGAACCCACCTAACGGATGGTCGGGACAGACAAAGAGCTTTTCGCTGTCACAGTACGGGAGAATCATGTAGCCCCAGTGGACGTAGCCGCCGTCACTGGTCGCGCCATTTCGGTAGTAGTAGGAACTCGGAAGCGTGGCGTCATAGTCCTGGGCGTACATCATCAAGGCGGTACCGAGCTGCTTTTGGTTGCTCAGACAGGCCGTCTGGCGTGCCTTGTCCTGAGCCTTGGCGAAGACGGGGAAGAGAATCGCGGCCAGGATCGCGATGATCGCGATAACGACCAGCAATTCAATGAGCGTGAAGCCTTTGATGCGTGTCAATGTGATGTGCTCCTTTTCGAGTGAATGTAAGTAGTCGGGTGATATCTGGGTGGGACGTCTCCCGCGGGTGCTGCTTTTCAAGGTCGTGTGGGTGCCAGGTCAATTGACTTCGCCTACAGTATAGCCACGGGGCTTTAAGTGGGGTTTAAGACAATGTTAAGTGGGGGTTAAGAAAAGCGCAGGCGCTCTTGCTGTGGCTTACAACCGGCGGCGGAGACTGATCGCACCGGCGATGAACAGAGCGAGTGTCAGGATGCTCAGAGCAGCGATCTGGGGCAATAGCTCGGTCGGCCCCAGACCCTTCAGGCAGCACCCTCGTGCCATCTCCACGAAATACCGCAGGGGTATTGCGTAGGTAAACCACTGGATGACCTCGGGCATATTGCGGATCGGCGCGATGAATCCCGAAAGCAGGATACTCGGCAGAATCACGAACATGTTCCCGAGCATCGTCTGCTGCTGGGTGCTGGCCAGCGATGACATGAAAAGGCCAAGGCCGAGGGTGTTAATGGCAAAGAGCATGATCGCGCCAAACATGAATACGATATTTCCTCGCATCGGCTGGTGAAACCAGTATTTCGCGAAAAGCAACGCGACCAGCGCGGCGATGATGGCGATGAGCAGATATGGGATGAGCTTGCCGACAATGAGCTCGCTTGGCGAAATGGGGGCCATGTTGAGGCGCTCCAGGGTTCCGATCTCCCGCTCCCGGACGATCCCCAGTGAGGAGAAGCTCAGTGTGAGGGTGAGGATGATGATCCCGATAACCCCCGGGAGCATATAATGCCGGCTGCGCAGATCCGGGTTGTACCATATCGACGGCTTCAGCTTGATCGGCGGTGTGGGAAGCCGCACACCTGCCGCGGTCAGCCTCGCCCTGACAATGCGGAGGTTCTGCGATGCCATCATGCTTTCGATATACGCTGCGGCGATGCGGGAGGTCGTCGCATCAGCTCCGTCAAGGACCAGCCCGATCTGTGCTCCGGCGCCCGACTGCAGCTTCCTCTGGTAGCCACGGGGGATGATGACCGCCACTCGTGCCCGCCCGCTGTCCATTAGCCCCTGGATGTCCCGGTGGTCGGTCGAGGCCGGGACGAGCTGGAAATAGCCGGCACCCTCGATGGTCTGGACCACTTCACGGCTGGCCGGGGTGAGGTCTTCATCGCAGATGGCCGTGGGGATGTTGTCGAGATTAAACTGCGCGGCGTAGCCGATCAGGAAAAGCTGCACCACCGGCAGCAGCAGAGCCATCCGCAAAAGCAGCGGATCTCTGCGCACATGCATAATCTCTTTGCCGACCAGGCTTGCAACCCGTCTGAAACGCATGGATTCCCTCTTCGCTACAGCCGCGCCCGGAAGGAGCGGACGGCTGCGAAGAATATGGCGGCAGTCATGGCCAAAAGTGCCAGAACATTCGGCCAGAATACGAGTGTTGACACACCCCGCAGGTATACCGCCCGTGCGCCGATGATATAGTGGGTGGCCGGGATGGCGTTGGCGACCGCTCGCAGTGCTGCCGGCATGCTCGATATCGGAAAGACGAAGCCCGACAGCAGAATCGTTGGCAGCATCAGGGCCATCAGCCCGATGACGATGGCGGTGCGCTGTGAATCGGCTCGCCCGGAGACCAGAAGACCGATATTCAGACACGCCAGCAGATAGATGATGGAATACCCCATCAGTTCGGGAATACTCCCCCGGGGAAAAACGTCGAATATCAGCTCTCCGGCGACGATGCACAGGATGATGTCAATCACAGACAGCACGCCGTAGGGCAGCAGTTTCCCGACAATGACATCCGCAGGTCGCACCGGTGTCACCAGCAGGGCTTCGATGGTGCCGACCTCCCGCTCACGGACGATGCAGGTGGAGGTCAACAGCGCCGTCATCAGCGCCATGACAACACCGATGAGGCCGGGGATGATGAATGCCGCAGATGAAAGCGTGGGATTGTATAAAACCTGCAGGTGAACGGAAATGGGCTGTGTTGCGATGCGAGCCCCCGAATGTGCACCGGCGGCCGCAGAGAGCTCGCCGTTCATCCGTGCGATAAGCCCCCTGACATATCCCAGCGCCGTATCGGCCTTCGTCGGATCCGCGCCATCGACGACAAGCTGCACAACTCCCTGGTGGTTATCGGAGATGCGCCTGGAAAATCCGGGTGGGATGACCAGGACCACCAGCGCATCCCTGTGTCGCAGCATCTCCTGGATCGACTCTTCATGGCGGATGTCGCGGACGATGTCGAAATGGCCGCTGGCGTGGGTCCGGCGGATCAGCTCCCGGGAAAGCTCGGTCCGGTCGAGATCCTGCACCGCCAGGCGGATGTCCTCCAGCTCGAAGTTCAACCCGTAGCCGTACAGGATGAGGAGGATGACCGGCAAAGCGAAGATAACCGCCATGCTGCGGATATCGCGCCGGTTTAAGAGCCACTCGGCCCTGGCGATTGCGAGGATGCGGCGAAGGTTCATTGGCCTCCCTCCCGCCGCACTGAAACTGCTTCATCCTCGGTCACGAGATGCAGAAAGACGTCGTCCAGCGTCGCCGGTACTCTCCGGGCATTCTCCGCGGTACCCCCGGCATCTTCGACGATCTGCCGCGCCTCCTGGAGTGCGCCTTGCACATCGCCGGCGATCTCCACGCGGATATTACTGCCGGAGACCGTGGCGGCGAGCGAGCGGTCCCACTGCGACAGGGCCTTCAGGGCGACGTTCAGGGGTCTTGCCTCCACCGCCATCATGCGGTCCTGCAGGGTGCTGACAAGCTCCTGCGGCGTCCCCTCTCCCACGAGATGCCCGGCGGCCATGATATTGACGGTGTCACATCGTTCCGCCTCGGCCATGAAATGCGTGCTGACAAGGATGGCCGCGCCGTCGTCTGCCTTCTCTCGCGCCAGCCGCCACAAAAGATCGCTGGTCTCCAGGTCAACGCCGCTGGTCGGCTCGTCAAGGATCAATACCGGGGGGTCGTGCAGCATCGCACACGCGAACATCGCCCGGCGGGTCCAGCCCGGGGGCATATCCGACATCGGGCGGTCGCGCCACTGGTCAAGCTCCATGACCTCAACCCAGTAATCCAGCACCTCGTCGAGCCGGGAAGCACGGACGCCGTACACCTGGCCATAGAAGCGGAGATTCTCTCGCACTGTCAGATCGGCGTAGAGTGAAAAATGCTGGGTAACGTACCCGATATGGGCTTTGACGTCGAGAGGGTTCTGCACCGGGTCGATATCAGCGACACGGATTTCTCCCTCCGTCGGCAGCAGCAGCCCGCACAGCATCCGCATGGTCGTGGATTTGCCGGCGCCGTTTGGCCCCAGAAGCCCTACAATTTCGCCTTCATGGACATCCAGATCAATATCGTCCACCGCCCAGAAATCCCGCCCAAACCGCCGGCGCAGCCCCCGGGCTCTGATCGCCAGACTGTTATTATCGAAGCCGGGCATGATCAGTCTTGCTCCTTCGTGATGACGACGGCGCCGTCTTCAAGCGTCGGGTCGGCCGCGGAAACCTCGGCGTCAGGGAACTGCTGTGCAAGGGCGGATTGAATGTCCTCCCCGGACTTC
>JAWODS010000302.1:0-5980 GCA_046483205.1 Armatimonadota bacterium
ACTGAATCGTCCTCATGAATGGCCAGCAGATCGGCCAGGGCTGCGAGTATGGCCCGGTTCAGCACCGCCTCGTCGCCGCCGTAGGGGTTGATGTCGCCGTCTATAGCATATCCGGCAGCGATATTATTGGGCAGGCCGGTGTAGCTCAAGGTGTGCGATGGGAAGGTCGCCCATTGGTCCCACCGGAGGCCTTTTTCCTCGAAGCTCTTCCATGCGTGCACCGAGCCGTACCAGATGCTGTCGGGATTGAGGTTCTGCTCTTCGAGAGAGTAGCGCACATGCCGCAGGGCACCGTAGCTGTCAAACAGTCCGGCGTTGCGTACGGGCTCCTGCAGGAGGGCGTCGAGGTGGGGCTCAAAGGAGCGGGCAACATCAAGCTCGAGATCTTCGGGCTCAAATGAATGCATCACCCGGTAGATCCGCTTCTGGAACTTATGCCACACCCTGGAGCCGTCGGGGAGGAACTCCACGCTCCCGCGAATATTCTCAGCCGTTGTGCGATCCGGGCACAAAAGCAGCGGTACACCACGGGAGTTGATGAACGCATTTGGCTGCAGCGTGAGGTTCACGTTCCACAGGGCCGGGGAGTCAGTGACATCAATCCGCCCCTGGTGGGTGGAATGATCCATCGCCAGAAGCTCATCGCCCTCGCAGGTGATATTCAGGGCGGCGCGAGCGTACGTTTTGGCGACAAAGAGCTCCGACTGTGGCGGGACATACACCCAGGCGTCTGAAAACTGCTCGGGCGCGGTCGCGTACAGCCGCGTGCGCATCGGCATGATTCCAAACGAGGTCGCCGGGGCAGTTGTCACATCCCACGTGAAGCTGCCGTGCAGTGCCAGTCGCACCTGGTAGATCCCCGGTTCGGCCTCATCCAGTGCAAAGTCCCAGGAGGTGTCAATCGTCCCTTCGGCGGGGAACCACTGATAGTCCCAGTCGCGATAGTGCTCATCGGCGTCCAAAAATCGCACCAGGGCCTTGCGCATCTTTCCGGCATCGTCTTTGCTGCTGAGGGAAAGCGTAATCTTCAGCGGGCCGCCGTGGTGGACGAAGTAGATGGCCGCCGCGCCGCATTCAAAGGGCCCCTCGAAACGCGCCGAGTCATCGGGGGCAAGCTCGAAATCGTCCCATTCAGCGGCATCTATGGCGTGGGCGGCCACCACGGGAAGGATCAGCAGGAGCAGAATCAACGCGGTGCTGAGACCGTATCTTCGCATGTTTGATACCCCTCGTCGCGGATTGCAGTGATGATATTCCAACGGCGCGTGGGATGTCGGTCACGATCGCAGCGCCTATGCTTTCACCCGGGCGACTGTTTCGCGCAGGCGGGGCAGAATACGGTGAAGTCCCGGCGCGTCAATAAATGTTGCATAATCAGAAAGCACGACACCTGCCGCACCGGTCTCGTGGGCGACACGCAGATTGTCAAGCACCTTATCGTGAGGCCGTGGCGACGCCGATATCCACAGGTGGCACGGTTTGCCGTGGGATGTGGATTTGACAGCCGCCAGTTTATAGGTTTCTCGTATGGCCTGGTCGGCTTCG
This sequence comes from Armatimonadota bacterium, assembly GCA_046483205.1. Lineage (GTDB taxonomy): Bacteria > Armatimonadota > Zipacnadia > Zipacnadales > UBA11051 > JBKHJK01. The sequence continues at coordinate 1,546 of JAWODS010000302.1, forward strand.
GCCTGCCGCTCCTGCCAGGGGATATACAGTGCGAGGGAGTCCACGGCGGCGGACTGCAGAAGCTTGCCCCAGTCGTCAGTTCCGGTGTAGTCCTGGATGGTGTCGAGGGTGGGGCTGGGCATGACCATGGAAAAAAGCCGGGGGTCAACCGCCTGCACCGCGGCGGCGGCCGCGAGGATGAACATGAGGATACTGAAGCGCCGAAATTCGCGGACGGGCTCCGTCAGCTCGCGGGGCATTTGATAATTTTCCGATGCATAAAAGAGCCGCTGGCAGTATTCGCAGCGGCACGACCAGGTCCCACGGGAATAGTAGAAGCTTGGCTCATCCCACATGAACCCCCTGACCTCCAGCATCCACGCCAGCGTGCGCATGCTGGAGGCAAACCATTCCAGGAAGGAGGGGTTATTGGGACAGGCTTTTGCACACCGGCGGCCACGGCTGTCGATTTGCATTTCTGTGCGGTGGGTATCAACGTAGAGGCTCTCGACGGCCGGGTCCGGATCAACGACCTTCCCGTATCCCCACGGCACGGCCCAGACCTCGAAGCCCTGGCTGCCGGCCGCCCGGACGAATGCGGAAACTTCCTCCGCCTGCCACCGCATTTCATTCTCGTAGCAGCCCACATATAAAGTCGTTATGCCGATTTCATTCAGCAGATCGAGATTGGCCTGCTGAAGCTCCTCCACACCACCCGCCAGACAGATACCGACTTCCATTCAGATGCCGCGCCCCCTGTATCGATGTTGGTGCTGTCATTCGGGCTTTCTGGCAACTGCGACGAACGACGTCCCGATGGGAAGATTTATGCGCCTGGTCAGCCACGTCTCCAGGTGCAGCAGACTGATGAGCGTATTGTTGAGCCATGTCGGCAAAATCCGGAGGTCCGTCTTCGGCTCCCCGGGCTTTTTGGGCAGCAGACGCTGCAGCAGTCTGAATGTAAGTATCACCGGAAAGACAAAGAAGACCGCCGCGGATAGTTTCTCGACACTGTAGCCTGCTTCCTGTAATTTGCTCTCAAATTCGGACCGTCTGTAGCGGCGGAGGTGGGCGAGGGCCTCATCATGTTCGCTCCACAGGTATGGATGGGCGGGAACCGTCAGGATCACTATGCCCCCTGGACGCAGAACACGGAACATCTCTGCAAGCGCCTCCACGTCACCCTCAATGTGCTCCAGCACGTCGCAGTTCACCACAACATCGAATGCCTCATCGGCGAGGCCGAGTGCCTCGCCGTAGCTGCACACCAGGCGTTGAAACCCTCGCCGGCGGCAGAAGGTCAGGGCTGTCCGCGACACATCGCACCCGAAGATCTCGCCAGTCCCTTCCAGCGCCTTCATCGTCCCGCCGGTGCCACATCCGATGTCCACGATCCGCCGTGGCCGCTGTCTGGGCTCAGGGGCATATTCTTCCAGAAGTTCCCGGACAAGCCACCGCCGCCCCACGAACCACCAGTACGTTTCTTCAAGTTCATAAAGTTCTTCGAATTCGCGCGTCTGCATCTATCGAAAGCCTATTCTGTATCGAATGAGTGTGTTTTTCGGCGTCAATCGAACCTTTGTTTGCATTCCGGCGCCCGTTATGGTACTGTACAGGTCGAACGCGGCGATACAGCATCTGAAACAGGTGATATCCATGGGAAAGAAAGAGCTCACGCCACGGCGGCAGGAAATCCTCGATTTTATAGTAAGTTACATTGATGACAACGGATATCCTCCCACGGTCCGCGAAATCGGGGAGAAAGTGGGATTATCCTCGAGCTCCTCTGTCCATTTTCACCTCAAAGCGCTGGAAGCATCGGGATATCTGCAGCGCGACGGCTCGCTCACCCGGGCGATTCGGCCAATTGTTGATGACGATGACGCCTCATCGGCTTCAACGTCCAGCCCTCTGCAGGAAATCCCCCTCATCGGTCGCGTGGCAGCCGGCGAACCCATTTTTGCCTCACAGAATACCGAAGACGTCCTGCCGATGCCGGCGACACTGTTTCCCGACAGCGACCTGTTTATGCTCGAGATCAAGGGTGACAGCATGATCAATGCCGGCATCCTCGACGGCGACTACGTTGTTGTACAGGCTCAGGAAACCGCCGAAAACGGTGATATCATCGTGGCCCTGATGCAGGATGAAGCCACAGTGAAGCGTTTCTACCGCCGTAATGACCACATCGAACTGCAGCCCGAGAACGATGACATGGAGCCGATACGTGCCTCAGACGTCCAGGTCGTCGGCAGGGTCCGGGGCGTTGTCCGCCGCATGCGTTGAGGCCCCGGTTCGTTTCCGCTGCAGCAGGATAATCGTGGCGTCATCGCGCGTGGGAGAAACCGCAAAGTCGGCCGATTCCTGTAGTATCCTTGAGGCCAGTTCGCCGGCGCTCAGATTCGGGTTGTCGCCAATCACCTGCAGGATGTGCTCCTGGCCGAACTGCCGTCCCTCTTCATTTCGGGCTTCAGAAATTCCGTCCGTGCAGCACACCAGCAGGTCTCCCGGCTCGATGGTCGTAACGTCCGGCTCATAGTCGGGCTCCTGGACGGCGCCGATGAGAATCCCCCCACTGTGCAATTCCGCTGCCCGGTCGGGGTCTCCGTCACGCAGGAGCATGGGAGGAAGATGGCCGCAATTGACGAATGTAAAGATACCGGTGCTGAGCTGGAGACTGGCGATGAAAGCGGCGGCGAAGCTGTCGGGCTGAAGCACATCGTACGTGCCCCTGTTGATCCGGCGAGCGATTTCGTCAACCGGTTCGTCATCGGCGATGGCGGTGCGCAGATGAGAGTTGAGCGCCGAGAGATGGACAAGCCCATAAACACTGCGGCCGGCCATATCCACCAGGGTCAGAAGCATTCGCTCGCTGTCCTGCATTTGCAGAAGATACAGATCGCCGCCGACATGGCGGGCAGGGCTGAAGCGCAGGCCGATCTCATATCCGGGCGGCTCGGGCAGTGATTCCGGCAGCATTTCACGCTGCAGACGCCGGGCGAGACGCAGCTCGTGGTTAATCTGAATATTCTGTTCGCGCTCCTGCTCCAGCGCACGAACGAGGTATCCGGCGGTCACAGCGACGAGCATGAACAGCGGGAGCCGCGACCAGAGCATCTCGGTGAGTAGTGTCGGAACGCTGTCACCGGTGATCTGATAATCAGCCCACACACTCAAGCCCAGGGCCACGGCCGCCACGGTCAAAGCGCCGCTGCGCCGATACCAGATTGCGGCGATGATAATTAACAGGTAATATGTCTCAAAGAGATTGGAGCTGAGCTCACCGAAGCTGGCAACAATCGCGGTGATTAAGCACAGGTCGATGCACAGCGCGGCAGGCCTGAGCACATGCAAATCCAGCCCGATCCACAGCCCTACGAACACCAGGACGGTGAACGCTGCGGCCAGTACCCAGGCGATCTGCAAAAACAGAGGGCTGCGCAGGGCGAGAATGTCACCGGGCAGATGCGAATTATATGTAAAAGCCAGGATTAGAGCTATGACAACAGCAGCCCGGATCAGCGTCACGAAAAGATCTGTATTCTCGCCGCGTTGTTGTGCTTCGGGAGGGCGCATAGCGTTTAGCAATGGCAACACCTCCTCATCGCGCCCTGTAGCTGCATGTGTTTCTACAGGTTATGAAAAGTGCCTTCCATATCAATATTCACCACGGAAGCCAGTGATACCTGCTGAAGGACTTCTGAGGACGGTATCTGATGACTGACAAACATTCTGAAAACAGGTATGAGCAGGCCCGCGAGAAGATGGTTCGGCAGCAGCTCAAGCGCCGCGGAATCAGCGACGAGCGGCTGTTGAAGGCAATGGGAGAGGTCCCCCGACACGAGTTCGTGCCCCCCGCTGCGCGTTCGGCCGCCTACAGTGACCGCCCGCTGTCCATCGGGGCCGGGCAGACCATCTCGCAGCCATACATGGTTGCGTTTATGGTCGAGCAGCTCGCGGCCAAACCGGGTGACAGAATCCTGGAGGTTGGCGCGGGCTCGGGATATCAAGCCGCGATCCTGGCAGAGCTCGCGGAAGAAGTGTATGCGATGGAATATGTCCCCGAGTTGGCTGAGAACGCCAGGGCGACACTGAAAAGGCTGGGCTACGACAACGTCCATATTATCACAGGCGACGGCTCGAAGGGGTATGCGGAGGCGGCGCCCTACAACGGCATAATCGTCGCTGCAGCAGCCCCGGAAATCAGCCCGGCGTGGAAAGAGCAGCTTGCGGAAGGCGGACGCATCGTCGCACCGGTGGGCAGCCGGGGCAGCCAGACATGTGTGGTTGCCGAAATGGTCGGCGGACAACTGCAAACAGTCAGCAAACTCGGCTGCGTTTTTGTGCCGCTGCTGGGAGAATACGGCTTCGGAGACTGACACCCACAAGGAATTGACAACCAGGCGCACGAACTATGTCAAAAAGCTGCAAAACACACGTGCCAGGTGAGTACCGG
>JAWODS010000320.1:0-16717 GCA_046483205.1 Armatimonadota bacterium
ATCAGGTTCAGATGGGGAAGCGCCAGCAAGTACGAGGTGAATCTCTGCGAGGGCGAAAATCTCGAATACCATGAAAACGAGCCCATAGGATATCTACTGCTGGAGCCGGGGCAGGAGCTTGCTCGAGGAACGGAAGTGAGAACCACCATCAGATTTAATCAGCAAATCGATGGCTACGAAGCGGTGGCGAATGTCGTCGATAGTAATGTCCCGATTACCGCCCAAATTGTTGATGGTGAAGCTCATGCCGAACCGCCTCCTCCCCCATCCGCACCCGGGGCTGAAATTGTCATCTGTATCGATGTGAGCACAAGCTTCCGCCGAACATTTTTCCAGGATACCTGCGATTCGTGCCTGCAGCTTGAGAAAGCTCTCAAGGAACGCGATTTCGAGCACCGCTTCGCACTCGTTTTCTTTGCAGATAGTGAGGTTCCCGGCCAGCAGCCGACCAAGATGGATTTCACCAGCATAGACCGCATGCTGGAACGCGGACTGGCCAGCGCACCGGAATATGACGGTGGGGATGAGCCTGAGGAGGTTTCAACCGCCCTGCAGACGGTGCTGCGGCTGCTCAGCACCGCAACCGAGGGCTCCGCACGCACGGTGCTGCTGTTCACCGACGCCCCGCCGAAGAACCGGGAACGTGTCGCGAGCATGGCCACCGACCTCGCAGGCAAACAGGCGGAGATACACGTCTTCGGGCCCGGTGTGCCGATCGTTAATGAATACCTCGAACTCGCCGAAACAACAGGCGGCAATTACCTCGACATTGCCGAAGATCTGCAAAGAGGGATAGACGAGGTCGTCCGCCGGCTGACTGGTTCCTAATCACTCGATGCGAGCGTGAAAAGTATGGCTGGAGCACTGGGTATTGATTTTGGCACAGAGTACACTCGCCTGGTTGAAGCAACTGAAGCCGGACATCTTGAACGGGTGGACTCTCCGCAGCAGCAGCAGAATAAAACTCCCTCGGCGATCGGCTTCCGTGAGGTGTGGCTGTGGGGATGGTCTGCAGCCGCCTATCCCGAAATGGTGGTATGGGACCTCAAGGAGCTCGCCTGCGAAAAGTGCCTGAGCCGTGTGGCCGTGTATGCGGCCGGAGGTCGGGAATATGCGGCGGGCGATATTATCAGCGAGTTTTTTCGGCGCATGCGGCAGGAAATGGCCGACCGACAGCCACACGTGGCTTCCCTGCCCACGGCCCTGTGTGTCCCGTACGCCTTTGGCATGCGCCACCGCCATCTCATGCGGATGGCGGCCGAAGATGCCGGTTTCCCGCTGGTGGGCTTGATCAATGAACCTGAAGCCGCGGTGTTCGGCTACGGCCTCCATGAGGCCGTCACAGAGTGCAATCGGCAAACTGTGCTGGTATTTGACACTGGAGCACTCCGCTCGTCCGTCTGCCTGCTGGAAATCGCGAAAATCGATCCGGGGTTCACCATCGAGCTCCTGGCGTCCCGGCAGGCCCCGGGGTTCCGCGAGTTCATCCGGCATTTCCTGCCTGGAGAGAAAGCCGACCCTCAGGCAGACATCAAGCTTGCCACCATGAGCACGACACTCGTCGCGGCGCTGTCGGAAGCAGTTGATGAAAGCCGTGATGTTACCGTGGAGACCGGCGAGGCGGACGTCACTATCTCCGCCGATGAGGCCAGATCGGAGCTGGAGAAATGGAAAGTTCAGATCGACCGGGCGCTTGACGACGTCTTCGAGGTTGCCGAGCTGCATCCCAGAGATGTCGATGTTGCTCTCCCTGTTGGTGGCGGCTGCTCCATTCAGCAGGTTCGCCAGGTGCTCATGCATCTGCCGCACGTCGCAGAGCCCCCCAGGGGCGCAACACATGAGGGAATTACCGCGCGGGGAACAGCACGATATGCATCATTTCTCGCAGATGACGATACTGAGCCGCCCTTTATAAGCCCGGAGATACCGCCGGTGGGCTTCAAACTGGCCGACGGGACGTTTCACCCGGTGCTGGAGGCCAATCACGCCGTTGGTGCCGAGGCATTCCGCGTTTATACGTCACCGGACGGCCAGACCCTCGCCTTCCAGCCGATGGAAGGCTTCGCCCGCAGAGCCGCTTCGAACTGGGCCCTGAGCAAAGAAGAAATAACCGTACAGCTTGAAGATCCCGACGACCCCGTCCGCGCGCATATGAAGCGGATCGACGATTTCGAAGTGCAACTGACCATTGACGGCACCATAGAACCGCTAAAACTCCAGCTGGAGCTGAACTGAGGGGATAGCGCATGCCTGCGATGGAACTTTTTCTGGGGCTTTTTGGCATCACCTTCCTCGCCGGGGCGGTGATCGCATACTTTTTCGTTACCAGCCAGGGGTATGCAAAAAAGTCCGAGTACGATCAGACCAGAAAGCAGCTCCGCCAGGCGGATCGCGAAATACAGGAGCAGCTCCAGAGGGCCGAAATCGAGCTCGGACGGCTGCAACAGATACTTGAGAAGGTCCTCCGGCAGGAGGAGCAGTTTCTGGAAGACGTGCAGCAGCTTGCCGATGCGTGCGAGAGCCTTGAAGCCAAAAATGACCTGCTGGGGCGCCGCGTGCAGCAACAGCAGCGGTGGGTCTCCGAACGGAAGGCTGAACTGTTCGCAGCGATTCTGCAGGTGGTGGAGGGTGCCCTCGGCCTCGAAAACCTGATACGACACCATGTCAGAGAGGCAGCCCAAGAGACAAATAACGACGAGGTACTGCGGACTGTGGGCTCTACTTTCACCAGCCTGAAGGTGTGGAAGCGCGAACACATGCAGCGATCCGGTGATGACCGTCAGGACGATCTCCTGAAATCCAGCGACATTACGGAGCTTGCTGAACTGCTTGGAAATCTCAGCGCCAGCGTCGTGCGCGGCCTCTGCAGCCGGCCGGCGCACTGAACAACAGGACCGGAGGGCGGCAAACTTCCATGGATCCACAAACGGTCACATTCTTAACACAGGTGGGCTTCACTGCACTTCCCGTCGCCGGGGGGTTTGCGCTCGGATACCTGGTTGTCTTTTTGGTGCTGTCCCAGCAGTACGCATCTGAAAAGGCCGTGCGCAACCTGGCTGATGAAAGCGCTAATAGAGCCGGTAAACTCAAGCGAACCCGCGAGGAGCTGACTGAACGGTATCGCGATTTTTCCACAGAACGATCACATCTCGACTTCCTGGCGGATGATATCAAAAAGAAAATGCAACAGACCTACATTGAGGACCGCGAGGGGCTCGATGACGAGCTGCAGGCTCTGGCCGACGACACCGAGAAACTGGTGGCCGCCGGGAATATGCTTGCCGGTGTTGCAGCCACCGCGGCCGCAGAGCTCGACAGGGCTATGGCTGGTGGGCTTGCCGGTACCGCGGCACCCGAAGGGGCTCCGGCGATCCAACAGCTCGGCCGGCACCCCGACGCGCGCCAGGCGGTCACGCGTATTGCCCGATGGAAGCCCGATGAAGCGGATGATAAAGAGGGCTTCGTGGACCTCATCCGGGCCGTCAAAACTGTCGCCGACGGCATGTACGGCCCTCGTGAACAGCCCGGACAGCGCAGCCACGAGGACACCAATAGCATGGGGGATAATACCTGAGGTCAAACGCAATGCTGCAGGTGCAGGGGGAAGTATTCGAGTTCTCTCCGATTTGTAAGACCTGTGCACGGAGTGTGATGAAATGGAGCTGGTTGTCGGACTCATCGGCATCGGTACTGGATTGATAGTGGGAGCGATGATTGTCAGAATCATCGAGTGGGGCTTCGAAAGTCTCCAACTCGGGGATGCGGAAATACTCGAAGCTGCAAAGCTCAATGAAAACACTTTAAGGCCCGCCCCCTCCGTGGAGATGCTGACCCGCGAGGGGAATGAACTGGAGCAGCAACAATCGGGCCAGCACAGCGAAGAAATCCTCCGAAAATCACTGCCAAACCGGAAAGAGCAGTACAAGAGATGTGCGCGTGTGTATGAACAGCGGCGCGATATGTTTGAAGCTCACATTGAGCCCCTGCAGCCCATCGCAGAGAGCCTCCAGCAGTTCGAAACTCTCTGGTTCGGGCAGGAGCGGACACCCTCGCCCCCTGTGATGAGTCTCGATGACGACACAACAGGCGAGACGGATCTCCCGCCCGTCCAGACCGGCAAGACTGGGGACGAAGGCGACACTGCGGTCGGTGACCTGCAGCAGATTGCGCTTGCCTCGCTCCGGGGTGCCACAGAATCCTACACCCGGCAGCTGCGGGACGATCGACAGGCAAGCGAACAGCTTTTCCAGCGGCTCTACGACATGGTGGGCGATATCGTCCAGCCCCCGTGGATAAAGGCCAAAAAGCCGCCAGATCCCGACGACCTCGGGGCACCCCCGCGGGGCGCCGCCGAGGTGGGGATTACTGGCCGCGATGTGGCCGAGGCGATGGAAAAAGCACAGGAAAATATCACCTCCAGCCAGCGCAACTCCCGGCGGGCGCAGAACAGGACCGGTGGGCTCATTGACTGGATCACCGCTGAGCTTCTGCCCGCCTTCGATGAGGCGCTGCAGCACGATGAGCAGGGCACGATTCAACATCTGCAGGCATACAATCTTGCCGTCATCCGGCCCGAAAGAGGCACTCCCATTGATGGTGACCTGCACGAAGGCGTCACTCACGGCTCAGCGGAAGATAACGATATGCAGGCAGGCCAGATTATCCGCACGCTGAAATGCGGCTACCGCTGGCAGTCGGCCGACCAGGATTTAGTCTTCCGCAAGGCCGATGTTGTCGTCGCCGTATGAAACCGCACTGAAAAGACCGCAGAAAGGGCTATAAAGCCATGGCAGAGCAGGAGACTGCGCCTGTATTTCCAGAGGTCATCCGCAAACCCGTTTTGGGGATTTTGCGCACCGAGCGGCAGGTTGGGCAGGTGCGGCAAAACTATGAAAAAACTATCCACGTCAAGGTGTCCAACACCGGCGCCGGTGGCGAGGATTTGAAGGTGCGCGCCAGCGGCAGCGAGGAGTGGATACAGCCGGGTGATGAAGAATTTCGCGTGCCCGCCGAAACCAGCAGGACGCTGGAAATCACTCTCAGCCCGGGACCCGACGTGCCCACCGGCGAATTCCGTGCGACTGTCACTCTGGAAGCCGAAAACGCGGTCGTGGAGGACACCGGTGTCATCGAACTTAACGGGCGGATCGTGCGAGATGTGTACCTGACGGCCATCCCTGAAAAGGTGGACCTGGGTGATGTGGTGATCGGCGGTGACCGCGCGTCTGAAACGATAACCATCGCGCGCAGTGACGGCGAGACCGCCCGGCCTGCAAAAACGGAGTTTCATGCTGATGATTTCGGGTTCGCCCACAGCATATCTTCTGAAATACACGACGACACAGTCACTGTGTCAATCGGTGCTGCGAATCGCGAACCCGGTGACTACCAGGGCATTCTGCGGGTCATCGATGAAGACGAACGCGTCACACCGGTCGAGGTGCCGGTCCACGTTCACGCTATCGAGCCTTTCGAGATGCATTTTGACAGTGAATACCACTTCGTCATCAGTCAAGTGATGGACACGGTGACCATCGGCGCCGAAAACACAGGCGAGACCACAGTCGAAGTCATCGCAAAGAGCCAAAGCGGCTGGCTGGAGCCGGTGCAGAGTGAACCGGTAGCCGTCGCGCCGGGTGAAACAGCGCCGATTGAGTTTGCCTATGATTTTACCACCACCCGGGAGCGGGATCTGCAGGCCACGGTGCGCCTGGATATTCGCTGCGAGGGCGGACCGCGAGCGAAGCAGGAGGCTGTTGTATCGGTCGAGAGAAAAATGCCTGCCCTGCAGGTTGCCGCTCCTGCGCGAGTCGCAGCTCGCGAGGGGGATCCCACAGAGGTGCAGATTGCGCTTCGCAACCGCGGGCAGGGTGATGGGCTGGTAATGCCGCAGGAATCTCCCTCCTGGCTGGAGCTGCCCGAAGGCCCGTTTGAGGTGCCCGCCGGGACCGATGTGTCTATCCCGGCCGTTGTCAATTTGCCTGCCAATTCTCCCGTGTCTCCGAGCGAAGCCATCATGATGAAGTACAATGCCCCGCCGGACGAAAGTGCCACGGTGCAGGCGGCGTTCGAAGTCCGAAATATCACGGCAGCTCCCAGCCACACCGGTGCCATAATGCGCGTTGTCGCGGTGGCTGCCATCCTGGCGGCCGTGTGGTTTCTCACCCCGTATCCGCAGGCGTTCTGGGAGGGCGGCGGCTCTGATCAATCGGCCACGCAGCCGCCCGGACAGGCTCCCGCCGCCGGTCCGGACACAACTGCAGACTCGTCACCGGAAGCCTCCTCTGCACCTGCGGGTGGTGAAAATCGCACGGCAGAAGACGAGTATCGCCGGGGGATGGAACTGAAGAATCAGGGGCAGGCGTCCTATCCGGAGGCGATCGCCTGTTTCCAGCGAGTGCTGGCACTCGATCCAGACCACGAAGATACTCTGTGGGCGCTGGCCTGGGTTTACGCAGAGCCCTCCGTTAACAGCAGGGCGAAAGCAATACAAACGTTCGAAAAGTTTATCGAGGTCACCGGCGATACGCAGCAGCGTGCGAAGGCGGAATCTGCGATAGAGCGCCTGCGCCAGAGGGAATAGCTCGATCCCCCGCAACGCCGACACTCACACCACGCGAGCTGTAGGTGAGGCGGAACATCACGGCTGTTGGGCATGCACGCAACGGACACCGGACACGGTGGCTGCCCTATTGTGTATCTGCCTCGTCGGGGAACCACAGCGCGATTTCGTCCTCTGCCTCCTGCACGTTGCCGGAGGCGTGAATGAGGTTCATTACGGCTCGCCGCTGCCTGCAGGCGGTGATTGGCGTATCCGTGCATAGATCCCCGCGGATGGTCCCGGGATGCGCCTCGGTCGGAATGGTGGCACCGATCAATGTTCGCACTCTCTGCACCACGTTTTCGCCCGCGACGATCATCGCCACGACGCTACCGGAACACAGGTAATCCACAAGCCACTGTCTGATAGCTCTGCCGATGACGATGGGGTCGCTCGATTCGAAAATGCCGGTGCAGTCCTCGCCGGTCTCGTGGTAAGCATCGAGGGTCTTGGAGCCGAGGCGTGCCACGAATTCTTCCCCATCAGGGTAATGATGCTCGATCATGCGCCGGGATGGCTGTAGCATCCTCATTGCGACGATGTCGAGCTGAGCATCCTCGAGGCGCTGTAGAATCCGGCCGATGAGATGTCTTTCGAGGGCGTCCGGTTTGAGGATTACCAACGTTCGCTGCATGCAATTCCCCCGCAGGCTTGCTCCCTGGTTGCCCACTTACCGGCGGGCATTCCGATTTATCCTGTAAGAAGCTCGGTGACGGCGTCCAGGTCAAGATGCCGCTGCACAAGACGTTTCGCCGTATCGATCTTCGCTTCTTCCGTGGAGAGAATGGATCCGACCCACGACCGGATCTTTGCACTCACATCGCATATCGTACCGGGGACGCAGATGATGGGGATGCCACTGGCGTCGGCCACGCGGAGCACTTCGGCGCTCAGGCGCACGCAGGAAGCCATGCAAACACCGATACCCCGGTCCGAGCCGCCACCGTGAATCTGGTCCCAGCAGACAGCCGCCAGCACCAGGTCCTCGCGGTCACCGGGGGTGATCATCAGCGTCCCATCGCTAAACTCCTGGATGACTGAATCGGACCGGCCGGCCCCGACGATCGATCTCGATATTCTCCTGGCAAGGCAGTTGTGCCCCGCCAGCACTTCGGCTTCCATATCGTCTGCGATCTGGGCCATCGAGAGCTCGGACATGACGGGCTCATAGGGAAAAAGACCGAGAAGTTTATAGCCGTGGTTTTGCAACCACAGGCGCACCGGTGACTCAATTTTTGCTATTTTTTCCGGATAGACCTTGTTGCAAATCATCCCCAGAATCGGGACATTTTTCTCCTCAAAGACGCTCCTGCTGAGCTCAAATTCATCGATGGGCCGGCCGATACCACCGCCTGCCACGACGATCGCGGTGCAGCCCAGCAGGCGAGCGACCTCCGCATTGCTGACCCCGATAACCGCCCCGACACCGGCGTGACCGGTGCCTTCGACCACGACCATATCGGCGTCTTCAGTGACCATCTCATAGGCATTGAGGATTTCATCGATCAGCTCTGTGGGCGACCGCCTGCCGGTGAGAAACTGGTGGGTAAATCCAGAAGGAATCGTCACGGGGTTTGCTGATGACGGGCAGGTGTGGATGTCAAAAACTTCGTGGATCAGCGCAACATCTTCGTCAACGGTGAGACCCTTGTACTCCACCGTCCTCTGGCCCACGGGCTTCATATATGCGACGCGGTGGCCCCGTTCGCGCAGAGCCGCAAAAAGCCCGAGGGCGACAGATGTCTTTCCACAATGCCTACTGGTCCCCGCCACGTAGACGGCCGGCTTCATCAGCGATCTCACCCCGACTGGCGTTCATCTTCGCCAATGGATCGAACCTCGATAGCTGCTCAGCAAAACGCGTCCGCTGAGGCGCTTCATAACTATGACGTACCCTTCCACACCGTTCCGGGGCGATATCGTGTTTCGGCCTGCAGTTCCCACCTGTAACCGCTCACATTGCGTGCTCTTAGGTGCTACGGGACGGCTATCTCAGCGGGGTCGATGAGTCCGCAGTCGGCCAGAAGTTCCTCTATCGTCGCCCGGAAAGCATTATCGTCAGGGAGTTCGACCAGAGGTCGGCCCAGGGCATCCAGCGACCGCAAGTCTTCGTCTTCGGGAAGGCGGATGGCGAATTCCAGACCCAGATCCTCAGCGGCTTCAGTGAGCGCATCAGGCACGTCGCCACGCACCCTGTTGAGCACAACCCGTATATCGGCAGCCGAGGTGTTGACCTCCTCCAGGAGATCAATGGCGCGCCTGCATGTTTGCATACCCCGGACTGACGGGTCAGTCACGGCCAGGAGTAGATCAACATCGCCTGCGGTACGGCGGCTCAGGTGCTCCAGTCCCGCTTCACAATCCACCACAACAGTATTGTATCGCCTTGCGAGTTTGCCCAGCACATCCCGCAGGATTTCATTGGCAAAGCAGTAGCAGCCGGGTCCCTCCGGCCGGCCCATAGCGATGAGGTCGAATCCAGACGCCTCTACAATGGACATCTGTATGCGATAGTCCAAAAACTCGGGCTTTGTCATGCCCGCCGTGTCCTGCTCGTCGCCTTCGATGACATTCTCACGTATGCCGCCAACGGTCTGGATAGCCTGCACGCCCAGAGCTGCGTCCAGGTTCAGATTCGGGTCAGCATCCACAGCCAGCAGTGGGGTGTGCCCGGCCCGCACGAGTGTGTCAACAATCAGAGCCGTCACAGCCGTCTTGCCAACGCCTCCCTTACCAGTGACCGCAATCATAGTACTCATTCAATCATCCCATCTCATTGGGCTGTCAAAACTACGACAAAATGCCGGTTGCCTGTGTTTACTTTTTCTCCGCGACCAGATCTGCTTCAAGAGCTTCCACGATGTCTCCGATCTCCGCCCGGAACTTCTCGCCTGCGGGTCCGTCGAAGACGCCCTCAGCCTGCAGGCGGTCGTGGTAGGAGATTGTGCCGACGACCGGCAGCGGCGCAACGCCCTGTTCGACCTTTTTCAAATCAGCGGAGTCGCGGACCCTGTTGGCTATCACGACAACCGGGTCGAGACGGAGGTCCTCGGCCAGCTTATGCATGCGCCGAACGCTCCGCATTCCGGGGGCCGTCGGATCCGTCACCACGACAAGACCGTTCATGGCACCGGCAGTCCCCCGGCCGAGGTGTTCGAGGCCTGCCACCATATCGACGACGATATCGGCGTCCTCATCCACCAGCTCGCGCAGGATTGTCTTCAGCGTGGCGTTTTCGGGACACATGCAGCCTGTGCCGCCCTCGGTAACTGTCCCCATGGTCATGAGGGTGATACCGTTGTGCCGCACGCTGTAGTTTTCGATGATGTCAGCCACCGGTGGCGACAGCGCAAAGACACTCCTGTTGCCGCCACCTGTCGCACGGTCCGCGAGCATGTCACGCATCGCCGACAGCGGCTGAATGGCGTCCACAACATCTTCCGACCATCCAAGCGCATATCCCAACGTGGTGTTGGGGTCCGCGTCAACGGCCCAGACATCTCGGCCCTGGCTGGAAAGCCACAGGCTGATGCCCGCAGAGATCGTGCTCTTGCCTACCCCACCTTTGCCACCAATCGCAATCTTCAAATCAATGCGTGCCTCCGGGGTTACGGTGCATTCTTAATCACGGAATCTCCCCGTGCGCGGCGGACGGCGTTCCGGAACGCCTGCTTGATAATATCCAGCGACAGATGCATGAGCGTGTCGCCGCGCTCCGGTACCAGAACCATGCTGGCCATACAGGGGCGTCCGTGATGCAGCACTTTGACCTTTTCGACGACCTCATCGACCGGTGTGTCCGGGAGTTTTTTGGCAACCCACTCAGTGAGGCCGCACGGCGCTGAGCGATGGCATTCCACGGATGTGACCATACCGTCTTCGGCGTGAATATCCACCCGCGGCCGTCCCACTGCATACTGCTCACAAAACTCGGCAACTGCTTCTTCTCGGGGGATGAGTGCGCAAAACGGCGTCGGCACGGCGCATTCGATACCGACCTCCCCACAAAGACGTTCAAGCTGCCGCTGCAGACCCGGACGCACCCACTGCGGATCCTCAACCGGCACAATCAGAGCGCGGCAGCCGCTGGCACCCAGAATCTCGGGCAAAGCACGCAGGATCCCTCCGTGGACGGCGATGGCGATAACAACGTCGCAGTCGCCGATACTCTCCGGCAGCATCCCGCAGGGGTCGTCCATGGCGGCCTCGTCATCAGCCTGTATCTCAAAATCTTCCACGGGTGCGCCCTGTTTTTTCAGATATCCCCTGACAAAGCGAGGATAATGCCCTCCGGTATGCAGAATCTGGACCTTCATATCTGGCATGGATGCCCACACCACTCCCGGCCGGAGGCTGGCGAGGTGTTTGCAGCTATCTTATCCACGCGCCATGTATGCTTGCACAAAATCGTCACAATACACTTCCTTGTTCAGAAGCACCTCGGCTGCGATCATCGCTTCCATCATTTCCTCATCGTAGGCGTCCATAATCGCCGCGTCCAGCCCGTACGATAGTGCCATCACCAGAAACGTCCGGTTGAGCAGACTGCGCTGTGTGGCCCCCTGAGAAACGTTCGACAGACCGATGACGGTCTTTGGGGCCGGATCAGAGAGGCTGGGGACCATGCCGATGGCCTTACAGACCTCCACCGGCACCTGTGGCAGTGCGTTGACCGGGAGAATCACGGGGTCGATAAAGAGCCGGTCGGTCGGGATGCCATGTTCCATGCAGCCGGCGAGCAAATGCATGGCGATTTCCATGCGACCGTCGGCATCCCGGGGAACGCCGTCCTCATTGATACACAGACCGATGATCCGGCAATCGTACTCCGCGGCCAGGGGCAGCATTTCCGCCATCTTACTCGGCACGCCGGTGGTCGAGTTGATGATGATGTTTTCAGAACATGCATTCAGCCCGGCACGGGTCACAGGTGGCTTGGTGCTGTCGATGCTTAGCGGAGCGTCGGTCACCTCGCGGATGGTTTCAACAAGCCATGCCATGGCCGTCTCCTCGTCGGCAGAGGCCGGCCCGACGTTGACATCCAGCACGTCGGCGCCGGCTTCGAGCTGTTTGCGCGCCACGTCCTGGATAATGTCTGCATTCTGCTCTGCAATAGCGCGCCCGACTTTCTTGAACATCCCATTGATGCGTTCACCGATGACGAGCATAAAACGCCCTCCTCATTTGTGAGACAGGTGCTTATTCCGAGGCGACCGCGGCCTCGACCACGTTGCCGGCCGGGTTGCTCGACATTTCCTCAACCAGCCAGCGAGTTTGATCCATCGCTTCGGGGTGCCAGAAGATAAGCATGTCCGTGCCCGACAGCAAAAACAGCTCGGCCGTCGCAACTTCCCAGATGATCCCACGACGCTCGATGGGGCCCCATTCGGGGTTTTCCGCCTCTGTCATCCATGCCTCTTTGGTTTTCCACGCTTCGGACCCGACGATGGACAGCATGGGCATTCCCAGCATCCTGTCGCCGCCCAGGGCCGCGATGCGAGTGCGCTCCAGAATGGAATAGGCGTATTCGACACCGTATCCGACGGCACCCGTGACCTGGTACATGACGATGCGGTCATCGGGAACCCCCTGCTCGCTCAGCAAAATGTTGACCTGCTTCTGGATGCTGATGTCCAGGGGAGCCTCCCCGATGACGAGATGTCCGTCGGCCAGGGCCGCCGCCGCAATCGTCCGGTAATTGTCTTCCTCAGCGCTTCCCAGCAGACACCGCTCCCCTGCTGCGGCCTGGCTGCATACCGGCATCACTTCATTATCCTTATCGTAATCACCGCAGCCCCAGATGATCAGGGGGACGCCGACAGCAGCGAGGATGCTGCGGACGGTCTCCGCACATTCGTCCGGTGATGCATCCTGGCGGGTGGGCTCGGCGCTCTCCAGTTTCAGACAGATGAGATCGGCGCCGAAATCCTCCACGCACTTTGCCGCCCAGTCGGCAGGATCTCCCAGCACATCACCAAACGGTTCAACAAGGGGTTTCGGCCACCCATCTGGCTCAACATCCAAAACCTCCATGGCCATGGCGGGCTGCCCCGTCTCGCCCTCAAAATCGAGGAACGGAAGCGTTGTCGAACCCCCGATGGTCACCGTGCTTGTCCGCGTCCCCCCGTCATCCGGTGTCGCCCCCAGAGTTACGGTGCTCACTGAATGAGACCAGTCTTTGGTCGGTATTTCGAACGACATGTATTGACACCTACCCTTCGTAAAAAATCCCGACGCATCCTGTTGTTCGAAAGTTGTACGCTATTGATGAATACTGTTTTCTACTGACGGAAAAAGCTCCAGATCCGTATGTGGAAGCATCTGTGCCGACACAAACTCTTCCATAAAATCGTTGGATGTGCTGAGGTCCACGTAAGTGGCCGACCGGGCAATGCTTTTGACCTGCTCCCTGGCTTCTGATGACAGCAGCGTGATATAAGAGCCCATCAGCGCTGTATTGCCTGCAACAGTCACCCGCTCCGGAGGCATATCGGGCAACAGCCCTATCTTGACGGCTGCTTTGATATCCAGATGTTCGCCGAAGGCCCCGGCCAGGTACAGTCGCTCTATCATCTCAGTGCTCAGCCCGAGCTGGTTGAGAAGGGTGACCACTCCGGCATAGACAGCCGCTTTGGCGCGGATGAGGTTATCAATCTCCGCCTGGCGCAGCGCAATATCGCTATCGGTGCCGCTCTCATCTGACCACACGAGAACAAATTCGAGATTGCCGTCCACAGAGCGAACTCGCTCCGACGGCGAGTCGGAGTTGATATTGCCCGCCCGGTCGATGACCCCGCCTTCCACCAGATCCGCCAGAGTTTCGACAAAACCGTTGCCACATACGCCCAGCGGTGGCCTGTCCTCAATCGTGTGAACCGAAACTTCATCCGTCCCGGCATCGTACTCAACGGCGTCTATTGCTCCGGGGCGGGCCGGAAGACCGCATTGAATGCCCATCCCCTCAAAAGCAGGCCCCGCCGAGCAGGAGCAGCAGGTAATCCAGTCCCTGTTGCCGAGGACGATTTCGCCATTGGTCCCGACATCGATCAGCAGTGTCAGTTCTTCGGCATCAAAAAGCCCCGTGGCCAGTATGCCGGCGCTGATGTCGCCGCCAATATACCCGTTGATGGCAGGAGTGCAGAAGACACTGGCCCGTGGGTGTGTATTCAGGTCGAGATCCTCACCCGGCACAATCGGCGGGCGACACGTCGGAGCGATGTGCGGCGCGCGCCGAATGGTGTCAGGTGGGATTCTAAAGCGCAGAGAAATCATCGTGGCATTCCCATCACACGACACGGCGATGATGTCTTCCGCGCGCTTCCCGGTGCTTGACACGAAGCTGTCTATCAGGCCGTTGACGGTGTTGACAATCGCTTCCTGGAGGCGGTCGGCTCCATCTTCGTGTTCCTGCGTATAGATAATCCGCGAAATAACGTCCTCACCGTAGCGCGTCTGCGCATTTACCGCGGTGCCGTCAACCAGCACTCTCCCGGTCGCGAGGTCCACCAGCTCTGCCTTGACGTTGCTGGTTCCCAGGTCAACGACGAGTCCCAGAGCATCCTTCGGCCTCGGCGCGGCAATGTCGATTACCTCATGGTGGCATCCGCAGTCGGCCAGGGTTGCCACGATGTGAAAATCGTTTTCACGCATCATATCCGGCAGATCGCGCAGCATCTCAAGATGGGCGGTGAATTCTCGCCCCTCAAAATCGTCTTTCTGCAGGTCTGCAACCAGCCGCTCCCAGTCACACGTGGGATCATCAAAGGAGGGCGGCTCCAGCTCAACCCACTGTCGCTCTGCCAGAGGAAATCCCCTGCGGGGTGGGCCGACAAATTCCGCCGCGACCGGATGTATATACCCCACCACGCTCGCTCCAGCGCTCACCAGGCGAGACTCGTCGGGAATGCGCATAACCACATCCTCTACCGCCTCGGTCTGGCATGCCAGGACTGTCGTGGGCGAGGTGATTTCTTCCTCCGCACCGTCACGGTTCAGACGGCGGATGCATCCGCTTTGCACCTCCACACGACAGGAGCCACATTCTCCGTGCCCGCCACATTCCGACAGCACAGGCACTCCTGCCTCCAGAGCAATGTCCAGCAGCAATTCGCCGGGCTCTGTGGCGATGCGGATATCATCCGGCTGGATGGTGACTTCAATCGAAGCCATCGCTACGACCAGCCCCGCTGGCGGAAGAATTGCGCGAGATCCGACGACTGCTCGGGTCCGACGACGACTTCCCAGCCGCACGCTTCCTCGGTCTTACCCTGCAGCACTGCCACACCACCGGGCAGGACGAGCTTGCGGTGCGAAACTTTCTCCTCGACTTTGGCATTTTCAACAGCCTGGCCGATACTTTCGCCAGTCAGGTCGCCTGCGGCCCACGCCGTCAGGACGGAGGTCCCGTCGGTCTGCACAGCCAGGATATACGCCGGAACCTTACTGGTCATAACATCGCCTTCGACCAGATAATACGTCAGCGAGAAGTTTGTGGTTACCAGCACGGGCGAATCCTCGGTGACGTCGCCTACCTCGTACAGCTTCGGTTCGACCTGAATGGGCTTTTGCGGATCTGTGTAAATATTCAGCCGGGCCGTTATCAGCGGGAGCAGGTGCTGGGGTTCAATAAGGTCGGTCACTATGACAGCCGGGTATTTCGCAATGGCGGCGTTGGCCTGCGTGACTTGCTGCTCAGGCTCTTCGTATGAGCACTCCACAAATGTCGGGAAGCGGAATGGATCAAATTTCTTATTCAGAGCCAGCCGGCGTATTATAGTCTGGTCCCTGACCATATCACCAATGTTCGTCGCTCCACTGCCAATAAAGAACTGGTCGCCATCGGCTGCAGCGGCTTTTTCACCGAGTTCCTCAGCGGCTTCGAGGCCGTCACCCCTTAGTACAAGCGGGCAATCATACTCTCTGGCCAGGGCCATCATCTCGTCAACATTCTCCGCATTCGCGCCGCACAGAAGCGGCCTGCCGTCGCCACAAACTTCCAGCGCGGCCCCCATTGCATCTACGTCGTCGGTCATCAGCACCAGGGGAAGATCGCTGTTTGCCTGCGCAAGTTCTGCCGCCTCCGCCAGGCGGCCGTTGCCAGAATCCCGCAACGCAATGAGGTCAACCCCCAGCATCATTCCGACACGGTCGTACTCGGCAGCATTGATTTTCTCGACCCGCTGCACTATTTCGTCGTCGGAAAGCGAGGTATCGACTGTCGGCGCGATGCCACAGGGATGGTGGAAGCGCTCCTCGTGTCGGAAGAGAACAGTTTCGCCCCCCACCTTCAGCTCGTTTTCTCCTTTCCCCACCGTCACTGTTGCCATGGGGGGTGCAGAGGCGCTTTCCAGGGCCTGCTTTGCCTCCTCTGACACATGTGGACATTCATCCAGCGATGCCTGTTGTTGTGCGAGTTTCATGGCAAAGGCCATGCAGGTCGGAACACCACAATCACCGCAGTTGGTGTGTGGAAGATGCGGATAGATATCGACTGCTGTTAAAGGCAATATTCACGCCCTCCTTGTGTCAGAATAGCGATTCCATTTCCAGGGCGGGATGCTGCTGTCCCTGGAGGTATTCCGTAAGCTCTTCCATGGTCTCGGCATTTTCTTCAGTCGCGATCAGGTCGGGCAGGTCTGGCATATCCAGCTCCTCGGCGCGTTCATAGAGCTCCTCGCCGAGGTCCTGCTTCAGCTCTTCGGTCATCCATACAAGTCTGGGCAGACCGCCGTCGGCCGCGATGAACTTCCGGCTCAGCACATATCTGCGGCCCACACCCAAAAAGCCCGGCGTCTGGTGGCCGCCGCCCACCTGGCCGGCAAGTGTGCTGAAGGTGATGCCCAGTGGCGTCATGCCGGCGTACTCGCGGTTGACGATCATAAACCCATTCACTTCCGGCAGCACCGCCATGATGCATTCGAAACATCCACACGAAGTCATCGGGGCATCCATCAGTGAATACAAGCAGACCCGCTCGATTGTCTGGTTGGAGTTCTGGTACACGAAATCGTTGACGTTGTTCCACTCGCCCTTTTCGAGGTCTATGACCCTGCCTTTTTCAACCGGCTGGTTGGGTCCGTGCGGGTTCATCTCGTACGCCGCACGCCCGTCGAGCCA
>JAWODS010000117.1:0-2723 GCA_046483205.1 Armatimonadota bacterium
GTGAAAATAGAGATCGTATTTGTCCATCTCAAAGCCCGCATCTTCAAACATCGACACCAGCACCGCCTCCTCGCCACAGCCGAAGCCGAGGCCCTTTGCACCGGGGTTCAGCCGGGGTGCGAGGTGGTCAAAAAGCCTGCTCAGGAAATTCCGGTAGCCCTCATCGTCGGGCTCATTTTCATGCAGCTCATACCGCTGTACTTCCTCGCTGCGGTCGATGAGATACTCATCCGGCACGAATACCAGGTCACATGTGTGGCAGTGATAAAACTCGCGGTCGTGTGAGCGGGTGTCTCCCGTCCACAGATGCTCCGTATTTTCGCCGCCACACAGGCGGCAGCGGTATGGTGATGTGATAATGATTCCCTTCCGCTATGTGCGGCGTGAGGCGATCCAGTCCCGGAAATCCTCCAGAGACCACGTGTTGATGACATCACCGGCGGTAATCCATCCGCGGCGGGCCTGGAAGACGCCATAGCGCATGTTATACAGCATCTCGGGCTGGTGGGAGTCGGTGTTGATTGAAATGCGGCAGCCTTTGTCCACCGCGAAGCGAGCGTGGGTGTCGTCGAGGTCCAGTCGGTCGGGCGCGGCATTAATTTCCAGCGCGACGTCCTCGTCTGCGCAGGCTTCGATGAGCTCATCTATGTGCAGGCCGTAGGGCTGCCGCTGCAGCAGTACGCGCCCGGTCGGATGGGCGATAATATCAACCAGCCCGGACTTCACCGCCCGCACCATCCGTTCGGTGATTCTCTCAGCGTCCGAGGAAAAGCCCTGGTGGAGCGCCCCGATGACGTAGTCCAGCATTTCGGCGGTGCCATCCGGGATATCGACACTCCCATCAGGCAGGATATCCGCCTCGATGCCGTGGAGGATAACCATGCTGATTCCTTCGTCGTGCAGCTTCTCATTGACGGCGGCAATCTCTTCCTGCTGCTTCTCCAACCGCTGTGCATCCAGCCCGTTCGCCACCGCCAGGCTTTCAGAATGGTCGGTGAACCCGATATATTCGTATCCGATCTCCGCACACGTCCGGGCCATCTCTTCGACGGTCGCCTTCCCGTCGCTGTAGGTTGAGTGCATCTGCAGGTCGCAGCGGATGTCGTCAAGTTCGATGAGGTCCGGGAGTTCGTCCGTCTCTGCAGCCCCCACCTCCCCCCGGTCCTCGCGCAACTCCGGTGGGATCCACACGAGATCGAGCGCCTCATAGACCTCCTGCTCGGTGCGTCCGGCGACCCGTTCACCGCGCTCTTCATCCTCGTACTCAAAGACCCCGTATTCGTTGACGGTCAGGCCCATGCGCTGCGCACGCTCTCGCAGGCGGATGTTGTGCTGCTGTGAGCCGGTGAAATACTGCAGCGCCGCCCCGAATGATTCCTCCGGTACCGCCCTCAGGTCCACCTGGTCGCCGCTTTGCAGGGTCCCGCTGACCTTGGTCTCACCGGCAGCCTCCACCGCGGTGAGGAAATCCTGCCCGGCGAACCACTCACACACCTCCGCCGGGTCTTCGGCGGTCACCAGGACATCCAGGTCGTGGACCGTCTCGCGGCGCCTGCGGGCACTTCCGGCAATTTCCGCCTCGATGACCGATGGATGCTGGCGAAGCTTTTCGATAAGCTCCTCGGCGATCGGCAGGATGATGCCAAGCAGTGTCCGCTGCTGCCCCTCGCGGTAGTTGGCGATGCCCCTGAGGATATTCTCTTCAGTCTTCGCACCCATTCCCGGGAGCGTTTGCAGCTCCTGTGCAGCGGCGGCCTCCTGCAGCTCATCCACGGTGGCGATATCCAGCTCGTTGAACACCAGTGCGGCCTTCTTCGGGCCGAATCCGCTGATCTTCAGAAGCTCCAGCAGGCTTTCGGGATAGTCTTTCAGCAGCTCCTCGCGCTGGTCGCAGGTGCCGGTCTCGATGAGCTGGGCGATGGTACTGGCGATGCCTTCTCCAATGCCGGAGATATCTGTCAGGCGGTCTTCCGACAGCAGCACCTCGACGTCCTCGGGCTGGCCGCCGATGGCCTCCGCGGCGCGCCGGTAGCTGCGAACCCTGAAGAACTGCTCATCGGCGATCTCCAGCAGATCGGCGATCTCTTCGAGCGCCTGTGCGACCTCTTCGTTGGTCATCGCCCTCTCCCTCACCACGGTCCTATTCGTCGATGTCCTGGAATTGCCGGATGAAGTCGCGGCTTTTGAGGTTCAGTCCGAACTGGTGGTCGATGTGCGCGTCCATCATCCGGCGAATCTGCTTGATATTTTCCTCGCTGATTGTAATGCGGTTCAGGCGGTCGGCCTCGAAGCGGCTCAATCCGGCGATCACCGCCCGGGCGCCCCCGTCCAGCGGCATTCCCTGGTTCGGCGGATGGCAGGCTTCACACACCATCCCGCCCTCTCCCGGCAGATAGCAGGCGCCGGCCCCGAGCTGTGAACCACACCGGCAGCAGCCCTCCAGAACCGGCGACACACCGGAGATTTCAAAGAGCCGTACCAGGTACCACCACAGCACGATTTCCGGCATCTGTGCATCACACAGCGCCCGGTAGGCTTCGGCGAGGGCTGTAAAAAGCTCCTGAATCGAGTGGCCCGGCTCGGTGGTCTTGACGGTCAGTTCTCCGATAAGAGACGCGTATCCGTAGCGGTTCATGTCCCGCCGAAGCGGGTAATGCGACTCGAGCACCTCCGCCTGGGTGAGCTTGTCCAGCTCGCGTCCCTCGGCCAGGAAAAGCTTTGAT
>JAWODS010000444.1:0-3062 GCA_046483205.1 Armatimonadota bacterium
TTTCACCCCCGCATCGGCGGCACACCGGACCTCCCACACGCGGTTGGCCGGCTGGGTGACAATATGCACAATATCCGGCTGCACCGCCTCAAGGGCGGTTTCGTAATCATCGAATGCCTCCGGGATATCGAACCGCTTTTGAAACTCGTCCGTGCGCTCCTGCTGCAGATCGCAGCAGGCGACCATCTCCATGTTCGGGATATCGCTGTACACGTCTGCGTGTTCGACGGCTCGGGGGCCGCAGCCCAGAAGCAGTGACCGGTACTGTGCCATAATCATCCCTCATCTTTTCATATCCGTTTCTTCATCCGACCCTTCTGGGTTCGGCACAGGACGGCACATTCCCTTGTTCCTGTACGCGAGTTTGAAGGCCTGCCAGTGCCGATGGGCGAATAATACCATAGATGGACCCACATCCGTGCAAGTATCCAGGGCACTGTGCAGGAGGCGGCGTGATGGACGATAAATTCAGGACCTATCAGGAGAGCGGCAGGAAGGCCGCACAATACCAGATCAGCTATCTGCAGGACGACGGCTGCTATATCTGGGACGGCTATGCCGATGACGCGTACCACAAGCAGGCCTATTCGTGGGCCGTTGCGGGATATATTGAAGAGGCGCACCGGCTGCTGACGTGGGTGAAAGACAACACGCTGCGGCCCGACGGCGAACTGGAAGCCTACAACGGCGACTGCTACAAATATTCATGGTTCTTTCAGGGTGCGCACCGGCTGGGAAGGTTTGATCTGTCATACCCGGTGATGAACTTTGTGCTGTCATGCCAGGCGCCCTGTGGTGGTCTGCCACACTTTGCGGGCGACAAATATTTACGCTCGCTGGCGACCTGCTGGACGGGGGTGTCGGCGATCTATTTCGGACAGCTTGATGCCGCACAGAGAGCCGCCGAATGGGCGATCAGCGTCTTTCAGCAGCAGCCGGAGGACGACCATTTTTATTTCCAGACCACTCGCGACGGCCGGCTCGTCACACCGGACATGGACGCCGAGGGTGCGCTGTGTGTGGATATTCGTGAGCGCAAGCAGGATTACTGGGAGGTCGCCCTGCCGCTGCAGCTTCTGTGCCGGCTGTACCAGGCCACCGGAATCGAGCGGTACCGTGAGTGGGCGGGCAAATTCTTCGAATTCAACCTCAAATGCGCCGATGACGCCTTCAGCTTCGTCGGCAGCGGCAAAAGCAGCCTGGGAGCCGCGCTCTATTACCTCATCAGCGGGGATGAACGGGCGCGAGAGGGCGCGATCGAGTTCTGTGATTTTCTCGTTGAGACGCAGACCGAGAAGGGCGGCTGGCGGGATCCGGAATACGGCGAACCCGACGAGCTGCTCATTTATATCGACCACGCTGCCGAATTCAATGTGTGGCTGCATGAGGTGTCCTCCATCATCCCGGCAGCCGACGAGCGATGGGCGTGAGACACTGAAAGTGAACGCACCGGGGGCCGGAAGCCGTCTGAGGCCCCTGCAGACCGATTGTTTCAACAGGAGGGGTAGCATGCAGACACGGGAAATCACCTATTTTACGAGTCCGGGCAAGCAGAACACCGATGAGACCCTGAGGTTGGCTATTGAGGCGGCCCGGGAGGGTGAGATGGACACCATGGTCGTGGCCTCCACGACCGGTGACACCGCTCAAAAGGCCGCAGAGATGGTGGCGGAGGAAGACATCACCCTCGTCATCATCCCCCACCAGTACGGCTGGGCCGAGGAGCCGGAATTCGACCTGGACCTCATCCCCGAGCTTGAAGAGCAGGGGCATATCGTGCATTTTGCGACGATGCTGTTTCACACCTACGAGTTTTATGGCACGGAGGCGCCGACCGCACTGGCAAACATCCTCCGCATCTTCGGCCAGGGTACCAAGGTGTGTGTAGAGATTCTGCTGATGGCCGCCGATGCGGGTCTGGTCACTCCCGACGAGCAGGTTGTGGCCGTCGCCGGGACAGGCCGCGGCGCTGACACCGCCGTCACCGCAACAGCCGCCCCCAGCATCAAGATAAAGCAGATGAAAATCCACCGGATCCTGTGTAAGCCGAGCCTCGAATAGGCAAAATAGTCTAACGAATCCGGACCATCTCTGCCGCACGGCGTTTGCAGCGCCGTGCGGTTTTTTGTATAGTAAAAATGGTGCTGGTGGCAGCCACCCGGCTGCGAAGCCAGCATTCTTTCATATCAGCCCGGCATGCAGTACATCAATACAGCACGGTGCACGGTTTCGTGTGCCACCTGAAGTACATTTACAACAGTACATGCAGGCATCCGCGTCCCGGTGTAAGAGGACGGGGAGCACACAGCAAGCTGTCGCTTCTTCGATCAGCTTCGCACGTAGAGATTCTCCTGTAAGCCCCGGCGGAACCGACCCTTCCACACCTCCGCTTTCGCAGGTCGTCTGCGTTTGTTGATATCCGGCCCTGCCCGCGATTGTGCGGCAGGTGATGGTCGGGTGTCCCTCCGTGCTTTGTGCCTGTTTCCGAGGAGAACGAAGGTTTTATGATGTACCGACTGACAGCCGTTTGTATCATGCTTTTGCTTTGCCTGCAGTTTGCTGCAGCCGACACAAGCACGCTCAATTGTCATGCCGTTGCGGAAATTCCGGTGATTGATTCTTCGCAGCCGGAAGTCGCCTGCAAACTCCCAATAGATGCTCTGGCCACCGACACTGCTGTAAGCGCCCAACCCGGAGCCTCTGTGCCCGCCGTGGCAGAGTGTAACGGGGCGGTCGATTACTATGTCGCCATTGAATACGATATTGACCGGGAGATGAGCACGGAATATTTCCCGCGTCTCGGAACTCGTCTTACCTTTCCCACCAAAAGCGAGACCGCTGACGCCATCCGCAGAATGGCCCGCGGACAGGTGACCTCCTGGTACCATTACTGCGCCCGGACGATGCGCGAGGCTCTCGGATGGGGGCTGGAAGATGCGCACCAGTGGATGGCACTGCCGAAGCATAATTACATTCGCAGGGAACCGGGTGTGAAGGCGCGTCCCGGCGATATCCTGGTATGGCCTTTTACGTACGGAAGCAGCAACACCCAGCATATCGGA
>JAWODS010000461.1:0-3498 GCA_046483205.1 Armatimonadota bacterium
GCGCTCGACCTCCAGCTCGCGCCCCAGGGTGTAATCATCCGTCCAGCCTTCCAGCGCCAGGATCATGGTCTCGGCCATGCAGGCGTAGGCGGTCTGAGGGGGGAAGCCGAAGTCGAAATGAAAATCAACATCCCCCGGGACAGCCACGACTCCGCCCTCGATGACCAGCACATCGGCCCGCTTTTGCGCGACCTCTTTGGACACATCGCGCGGGCGAGCGACATCGCACACGACGGCTCCCGGCAGGAGATCGCCCGCAGGGACAACGGCCTCGAGTGCAGAGGTGACGGTGAGCACCAGCGGGGCTTTCCGCAGCGCCGAGGGGATGTCGGTGCTGGTCTCGATTTCAGCGCTGCCCTCGATTTCGTCGGCGATACGCTCCAGGGCCTCTTCGCGCCGCCCCACCATGATAATCCGGCCGACCTTATCGGCCAGAAGCATGGCACACACCCGGCCGATGGAGCCGGTCGCCCCCAGCACGGCCACGGTGGACTCTGCAGCGTTGTGTCCTGTCAACTCCGCCGCCTGCAGCAGTCCCTCCACCGCCGTCGCCACCGTGTAACTGTTGCCGGTGGTGACACCGATGTCCACGTTCCTGGCGAGGGTGACCCCGGCGTCTCCGACCACTGCCGTATATGCGCCCAGGCCGATGATCTCCGCGCCCTTTTCCTCCGCTTTCCTGCAGCAGTCAATAAGGTGTGGGAGGATCTTTTGCGGGTCGTGGTGCAGAAGCTGCCTGGCCGTGCGCATGCAGCCGATAAACCATCCGGTGGTCCGTGCACCGGTGGGTGATTCAATGCCGGTAATCTCGCTGACCGTGCGGGGAGGGACCAGCGGCAGCACCGCTTCGACCCACGCGTCCGGCAGATACCGGGCAACTGTGTATTTTCGTGTAATGTCTGTAATATCAAGCGGATGGAGGATAAAGGCGAATTTGGTCAATTGGGATCATTCGTTCGCATCCCCGGGTGTGAGCCATCGGATTTCCGGCCTCCACTGCATCTCTCTGGCCAGATATAGATAATCCTCCTGCCCGAGGTCTTCGGGCGGACGATTCAGCAGGGACACGAACACTCCTTCCATGACGTTTGTTGCAAAGGCCCGCCGGTCGATGACGGGCGTGGTTGTCACCAGAAGCCTGACGTTTCGCTCGGAAAGCAGCATCTCGTCGTCTGATGTGGTGGTATTGGTAATGATCACTCGTCCCGACAGATCGTCCGGCAGGCAGTGCCGGAAGGTCACGAAATCTCCGGCGATCACATCGGCACGGTCAAAGCAGCTTTCAAAGCGCGGCGTGATCTCATCGCCATGACGCCCGGTGCGGTGTATGCATCCATGCGGCATGCGGGCGATGACCGGCAGCAGCCGCGGAAGCCACTGCTGAAGCTGCTGCATTGAATCGATGGCGACCGGCAGCCCCAGAAGAAACATGAGGTCGCCGATGATCATTTCATTACATCTTTCAGAAAGGGCCTCAAGCAGCCAGTAGCGGTCTAAAGCACCGGCGAAAAGACAGGTGCATTCGCTGTAGTCGATCAGCCCTTTTTCGGCGAGTATCTGCACGGTCATCGGCTCAAGCGTTCTCTTCAGTCCGGAGCCGTCAACCACCGGGCCGTGCCGGACGCCACTGACAATCTTTTGGACGTACCGGTAGGGGAAATACTTTTCACCCCAGTGGATGCCGAGATTGATGCCGCCCAGGCACAGCACGTCGGCAACCCCGTCAAATTGCCGAAGTAACCGCTCGAAGCGCGCCAGGCTGCCATTGGTCCCAAGGCGCTCGATCATGATTCGTTGACCGAGAATTGCGATCTCGGCCCATTTATCGCGGCTGGAAGCCCCCAGACTGATGCTGACAACCCGTTTCATCGATCCCATAACGCCTCACCGCAGGCTGCCGACGTACGCTGTAATAGTGTGCAGCAGCTCCTGCAGCGACCGCACCGATTGCACCTCGCGCCGCAGATGTGTCGCGTTGGGCAGGCCGTGGGAATAATACGCCATGTGTCCACGAATCCGGTGGATGGCGGTTTGCTCTCCAACCTCCAGCGCCAGCATCTGGGCGTGCAGCAGCACAACCGCCATAACGCCGCGAATGGCTGGATCATCTGGAATTTTCCGGCCGGCCAGTGCCGCCGCGGCCTGGTGAAAGATCCAGGGCCTGCTCAAAGCGCCGCGAGCGAACATTACCCCCGCACAGCCGGTTTGCTCCATCATCTCAACAGCCTGCTGTGGCTCGTGCAGATCGCCGTTGCCGATGACCGGCACATCCACCGCTTCGACCATCCGGCTGATATGGGTCCAGTCTGCCTCCCCGCCCATCATCTGGTTGGCGGTGCGGGCGTGGAGAGCAACGGCCGCCACACCTGCGTCCACCATGCGTGCGGCGAGGTGGAGGTAGGAGTCGTCGCCGTCAGTCATCCCGGCCCGCATTTTCACAGTCACAGGGACAGAGGCCGCGTCCACCAGAGCAGCCGCGCATGCAACGCCCCGGTCGGGGTCTGCCATGAGCTCTACTCCGGCGCCCGATTTGCGCACTTTCGGCACCGCACAGCCCATATTCAGGTCTATGATATCGGCGCCTGCGGCCTCCAGCTCAGTCACACTATTATACAGCAACTCGGGGGTATCACCAAACACCTGCAGGGCCACAGGATGCTCATATTCGCACGTGCGCATGATCTGCTCGGTCTTCTCGCTGCCGTAGTAAAACGCCCGCGCGGAAACCATTTCACTCACGACAAGACCGGCACCACCGTACCGGCAGATCAAACGAAACGGAAGGTTGGTATAACCAGCCATGGGGGCCAGCACGAGGGGCGGGTCAACCACCATCTCGCCGATGATCATTGGCTCCGGTCTGGCGTCACGCGCGTGCATCGAAGATTTGCAGCCCCCGGAGTGTCAGCAGTGGGTCGATCTCATCGGCCACGTCGCTGTATTTATGCACCAGCAGCGCATCTCCACCTGTCAGGACCACGAGTGGCTCCTGGAGCGTGGCCGAAAGCTCACATGCCAGCCTCTCGGCTGTGCCCACCACCGCCGCCAGCAATCCAATGTGCAGGTTTTCAGCCGTGGAGCGACCGGGATCTGTCAAATCGAGACCGTCCGGGAGATCTTCGATGAAGCCAGCGAGGTGGGGCGTGCGAGCAGTGATGCCCTCCCGCATGACGGGCAGTCCCGGGGCGATGGCGCCTCCCAGGAGCTCCCCACCGTCACTGACGACCTCGGCGGTGATGCAGCTCCCCACATCAATGACGACCACCGGACCATCAAAAAGCTCCGCCGCGGCTGCTGCATTGGCGATGCGGTCGGCTCCAACCTGTGCAGGGTCGTAATACCGCGTGGAAACGAGAGCCCTGTGGGTATCATCCATTTCCGAAAGGTCCAGGCCGTGTTCGGTCTTGAGGGCTTCGCGGAGGGTGCCGCTGATTGAGGGTGCCGAGCTGCACATCAGCCCACCCGCGTAGTCCGCCAGTGTGACGCCCGCGTGGTTCA
>JAWODS010000213.1:0-16384 GCA_046483205.1 Armatimonadota bacterium
TGGATCGCCCAGCAGAGCGCACTGCTCATCAGCTACAAGCACCGCGCCGGTGGAGAGATGGTCGCCATCGCCGACGCCATGGACGCGTACCTGCAGGCGCTTGCCGATGAGGGAATCACGGAAATCAATATCTCCGGCGACGATTTCCGCGCCTACCAGCAGAGGCTGCAGACGGACGGCTTTTCGGCCACCGAGCTGCAGGCCGCGCAGATCGTGGGCTTCAGCGATGCCCGCATCCAGCAGCTTCTGCAGCAGCGGATCTCGTTTGACCCCGATGAAGAGGCCGGAAACGTGCTGGATGACTGGCAGACGACCGCGACAGCCCTTCGCGAACTCGGGCAGACCTGGCTGAACCTGCCTGATACGACGTAACCGCACGACGGAACCGATGTAGAACAATTACGGGGCACGACCGACTGCCCGGACAGATATGGCTGTGTGTTTGCAGATGGATGATGGCATTTCCCAGGAGTGCATCTGGAAGCTCGATGCCCGTGACGAAGCCGCGGAACAGGAGCTTGCCGAGGCGGCAGATATTCCTGTCATTCTCGCCTCGCTTCTGAGGGCCCGCGGTGTGCACACGCCCGAGGCCGTGAAGACCTTCCTGCAGCCGAGTCTCGAAGCGCTGTATGACCCCATGGAGCTTCCCGACATGCGCCCGGCCGCAGAGCGGGTGATCGAGGCCCTTGCGGACGGCGAGCCCGTGCTCATCCACGGCGACTTCGACGCCGACGGCATCACCGCGACCGCGCTGTTGGTGCAGTTTCTCAGCAGACTCGGCGGCGAGGCGCATTACTACGTTCCTCACCGCGTCGAGGACGGGTATGGCCTTATCCCCTACGCCGTCGAAGAAGCCGTCAAACGCGACATCAATCTTATCATTACCGTGGATTGCGGCGTCACCAATGTTGAAGAGATCAGCAGGGGCCGAGAGATGGGCGCGGAGTTCATCATCATAGACCACCATCTCCCCGGGCCCGAACTGCCGGACGCGCTCGTTGTTGATCCAAAGCGCACCGATTATGACGGCCCGGACGATGACCTGGCGGCCGTGGGACTGGCGTATAAGTTCGCCGAGGCCATCTGCCGGATGATGGAGATCCCGCTTGAATCCGTCCGGCGCGCCTTCTTCGATCTCGTGGCGATCGGCACCGTCGCCGATGTGGTGCCGCTGGTCGGGGAAAACCGCATATTTGTCAAATACGGCCTGCAGCTTTTGCCCCACACACGCAAGCCCGGTCTCACCGCACTGATGAACCTTACGGATATCAACGGCGAAGTCAGTGCCCAGGATATCAGCTATCGCCTCGCGCCCCGCCTGAATGCCTGCGGGCGGATGGCCGATGCCAGTGACGCGATTGATCTTATCCTGGCCGGGGATGAGGATGTGGCGATGAAAGCCGCTCTCGATATGGAGGGGCTCAATAACCGCCGCCAGCGCGAGCAGGAAACCACCCTCACCAGCGCACAGAGCATGATTGCCCAGCGGATCGACTTCGAGCAGGATGCGGTCATTGTGCTGGAATCCGAGGACTGGCATGCGGGCATCATCGGCATCGTGGCGTCCCGGCTGGTGGAGGAGCATTACCGCCCTGTTTTTCTCATGACCCGGCAGGATGACGTGTATCGCGGCTCGGCGCGCAGCATCGAGGGCTTCCATGTCGCCAACGCCCTGCAGGAATGTTCGGATCTTCTGCAGCGGCACGGCGGCCACGCCCTCGCCGGGGGATTCACTGTTCCCGTGGACAGGCTCCCGGCCTTCCGCGAGCGTCTCAATGACATCGCCAGGCGGACGCTTTTGCCACAGGACCTCAAGCCCACCATCCGCATTGACGCAGAGATCCCCCTGGGCGAGGTTGACGAAAATCTCGTGCAGCAGCTCCGGCGCATGGAGCCGTTCGGGCACTCCAATCCCGAGCCGGTTTTCATGTCCCCGCAGGTGGAGATCGTGGAGGTCCGGCAGGTCGGACGGGAGGGCAAACACCTGAAGCTTCTGGCGGCGTGTGGCGACCGCGTGTTTGACTGCATCGGCTTCAATATGGGCGATGAGGCGGAATGGATCCGGCCTGGAAGGCCGGTGGATCTGGCCTATACACCGGAGTTCAACGAGTTCAATGGCCGCGTGAGCCTCCAGCTTCGGCTGGCGGATCTCCGGCCGGCCGATACGACATGATCAACTGCAGGGAGAATCGACGATGGCTGTAAAAACTTTGACGGTATCAACGGGATCGTCCCGCGAAATTGTTGATATTACCGAGCAAGTAAGCCGCGCAATCACCGAGTTGGGCGCCAAAACGGGTATCGTCTGCATTTCGGTTCCGCACTGCACCTGCAGTGTGTACGTGAATGAAAATGAAACAGGACTGGTGCAGGATACGCTGGATATGCTGCGGGAGATGACACAGGACAGGCAGTGGCGCCACAACCGGATTGATAACAATGCCGACGCCCACCTGGCTGCCTCGCTGGTCGGAAACAGCGTGATGCTTCCGGTTCGTGACGGGCAGCTCGAGTTGGGGACATGGCAGCGGGTGATGCTGGTTGAGCTGGACGGCCCGCGGTCGCGGCGCATAACCGTCACCACTATCTCCGAGAACACACAGGGATAACATGGATGAATCACCGGTCACACAGGCGGTGCTTTTGGTCGGCGGACTGGGGACGCGCCTGCGACCGCTGACCTACCAGCGTCCCAAGGCGCTGCTGCCGCTTTTGAACCGCCCTCTCATCTCTTATGAGCTGGAGCTTTTCGCCCGCCACGGTGTGACCAACATCGTCATGGCGGTTGGCTATGGCGCGCAACAGATACAGGCGGCGCTCGGGGACGGCGGCGAGTGGGGCGTGCGGCTGCGATATGTGGTCGAAGAAGAGCGGCTGGACACCGCCGGAGCCATCAAGAACTGTGAGGCGCTGATTGACGGGCCCTTTTTCGCCTGCAACGGTGATATCGTGTACGATTTCAACCCGGCGGCCCTCGCCCGGTTTCACCTGCAAAAAGAGGCCCTGGTCACCTTCTGTTTGCGGCAGGTCGAGAACATTTCGCCCTACGGGCTGATCCAGCGCAATGACGACGGCTCCGTGCGGGCGTTTCGCGAGAAGATTGAGCACGACGAAACCGGCCAGAACACTGTCAATGCGGGCTTTTATGTCATGGACCCGGAGGTTTTGCAGCATATCCCGGCGAATGAGCCGTACTCCAATGAAAAAGAGCTTTTTCCGGCGCTTTTGCAGCAAAACAAGCCGCTGTACGGCTGGGTCGCATACCGTGACGGCTACTGGTCTGACGTCGGGCGTATCGAAACATACATGGAGACTCACCGCCGACTGCTTCACGGGGCCATTCCCTGGGCTGAAGTCGGTGATGCACCGGACACGGATACAGTTCGCGGGCCTGTTCTTATTGCCGACAGCGCCTCCGTCCATCCATCCGCACAGATCGGACCGCATGTGACCATCGGCGACGGGTGTACAATTGAACCACATGCACGGATAGAAGCGACCATTCTCTGGCCTGATGTAACCGTCGGGGAGGGAGCGCATCTTACCAATACTATCGCGGCCACAGGGGTGGAAATAGACTCGGGTGCACGCATACGCGACGGAGTGATCATGCCGACAGATGACTGACGATAAATTGCTGTTAATGATACCGGGGCCGACCAATGTCCCCGACCGGGTACTGCAGGCGATTGCCGAACCCTCGGTCTATCACCGGGGCGAGCAGTTCTCGTCCATGCTGAAAGAGAGCGTGGAGGGCCTGCAGAAGATTATCGGCACCGAAGAGCCCGTCATTGTTCTCACCTCCTCGGGCACGGGGGCGATCGAGGCGGCGATCAGCAACCTCGTTAATCCCGGCGAGCGCGTCCTGGCCTTCCACACCGGAAAGTTCGGAGAGCGCATGGGCGATATCGCCGCCATGTACGGAGCCGAGGTGCATTGGTGGGAATCGAAGCCCGGCCAGGCGCCGGACCCAGCGGAAATTGCAGACTGGCTTTCGGACAACCCCGTCACCGCCGCGACCTTCACCTTCAACGAGACCTCCACCGGCGTCCAACAGGACCTGCAGGCGATCTCTGAGGTGTTCACCGAGGCCGGGGTGATGAGTATTGTTGACGCCGTCAGCATCCTTGGCGGCGCACCTGTGAGGATGGATGAGGTGGGGCTGGACGCTGTCGCCGCCGGGTCGCAAAAGGCCCTGATGCTTCCGCCCGGGCTGGCCTTCGTGGCCCTGAGCAAACCCGCCCAACAGAAGGCGGCACAGTCCACGAATCCACACTATTACTTTGATCTCACCGCCGCCATTGAGAAGCTTGCGGACGGCCAGACGCCCTACACCCCCGCGGTCAATCTCGTCGCGGGCCTGCGCGAAGCCGTCCGCATGATGCTGCAGGAGGGCCTCGAGGACGTTTATCTGCGTCACCGGTGCCTCGGAACCGCCTGCCGCGAGGGAATCGCACGCATGGGCCTGGAGCCGCTGGTTGATAACCCGGGCCTCGCCAGCAGCGTCGTCACGGCGGTGAAAATGCCGGACGGGCTGGACAGCTCCGAGCTGGTGCAGCGACTCCGTGATAATGACCGCATTCTCATTTCCGGCGGCCAGGGAGCGCTGAAGGGCAAAATCTTCCGCATCGGCCACATGGGCTGCTGCCAGATTGACGACCTGTGCCGGACGCTGTCGGCAGTTGCCGCCCGTCTGGCGGACATGGGATATGAGGCCGACGCCGAAGACGCCGCGAACGCCGCCAGCGTCGCATACGAACGCTGCCGGGAGGAAAACGATGGCTAAGATACTGGTGTGTGATCCGCTGGCACCGGCGGGATTGGATATCCTCCGCGAGGCCGGAGAGGTCATCGTAGAGACCAACCTGGACGAAGCCGAACTCGCTGAGGCCGCGTCTGATGTCCAGGCCATGGTCGTCCGAAGCGGCACGCGGGTGACGGCGCGCGTTTTGCAGGCCGCCTCCTCACTGAAGATCATCGCCCGGGCGGGCGTCGGTGTTGACAATATTGATGTCTCCGAGGCGACCCGGCGCGGCGTTGTGGTGGTCAATTCACCGGTCGGAAATACCCTTGCCGCCGCCGAGCACGCCATGGCCCTGATGCTGGCGTCCTCGCGCGAAATCCCGCAGGCATTTGCAGACCTGAAGGCCGGGAAGTGGAGCCGCAAGGCCCACATCGGCCGGCAGCTTTTTGATAAGACCCTCGGCATCGTCGGCCTGGGGAAGGTCGGCTCCGAAGTCGCCCGGCGAGCCGCAGCCTTCGGCATGAAGGTCCTGGCCTACGATCCCTACATAAGCCCGGAGCAGGCCGATGCCGCAGGGGTGACGCTCGTCGAGACGTTGCAGGACCTGGCCGCCAGTGCCGACTATCTCAGCCTGCACTGCGCCCTCACACCCGATACTGAACAGATGGTGGATGCAGAGCTTCTTCGTGCGATGAAACCGACGGCGACTCTTGTCAACACCGCTCGTGGCGGGCTGGTTGACGAAGATGCGCTGGCGGAGGCTTTGAAGACCGGAGAAATCGCGGCTGCAGCGCTCGATGTGTTCGCCCGGGAACCGACCCACAACACCGCGCTGCTTGAGCTGGAAAATGTCATCGCCACCCCGCACATGGGGGCCTCCACGCGTGAGGCGCAGGTGAATGTGGCGGTGGATGCCGCCCGGCAGGTCGTGGATGTTGTTGAGGGTCGTCTCCCCCGCTGGCCGGTGAACGCACCACCGCTGTCACCGGAGGCGCTGGATGCGGTCAGGCCGTACCTGGGCCTGGTCGAGCGGCTGGGACTGGTAGCGAGGTCTTTGATGTCCGGAGCTCCGGGGCGCATCGAGCTGGCAGTCGCCAATGATCTGCGCGGTGAGGACCTCCAGTACCTCACAGGCCAGCTTTTGGTGACCATCCTCGGCCGCATCATCGACAGAAAGCTGAACTATATCAATGCATCCGCCGCGGCCAGAGAGCGGGGCATTGAAGTTGCGCAGGCAAAGACCGAAAGCTCCCGGGGATATTCACACTGGATTGAAGTCACCGTTCATACCGAGCAGGGGGATACCTGCGTCGCAGGAGCGCTGTTTGACAACGCCCAGGGCCGGATCGTGCGCGTGAATGACTACCGGCTGGAGCTGGTGCCGCGACAGACTCTGTTGCTGGTGTGGAACGCCGATCCGAAGACCCCCGGCTTCGTCGGCAAAATCGGCGTGTTGCTCGGTGAGGCGGGTATCAATATCACCGGAATACAGGTGGCTTCCAACGACCTGGACGGTGTGGGTCTGATGGCCGCGACCGTGGCCGGCTCAATTCCGAACGATGTTGCAGAACAGATGCGCGGTCTGCCCGGAGTGGTCCGGGTGGAAACCGCCGATATGGAGATAGAAAACAGCACTGCGGAGTGAGATATGAGAATACTTGTTACAAATGATGATGGCATCCTCGCGCCGGGTCTTGAAGCCCTCGTGCGGGGTCTGAGTTCCATTGCAGACATTACAGTGGTGGCCCCGGAAATGCAGAAAAGCGCGGTCGGTCACGGCATTACGCTGCACAAGCCGCTGCGCCTGGACAGCGTTGATTTTCCCGGTGATGTGCAGGCGTATTCGTCCAACGGCACGCCGGCCGACTGCGTGATCCTCGGGGCGCTTTCGGATCTGCCCAAACCTGATTTCGTGGCAGCTGGGATCAACGGTGGAGCAAACCTGGGCGAGGAAGTTCTGTACTCCGGGACTGTCTCCGGGGCGATGGAGGCGGTCCTGCACGATCTGCCCAGCGTCGCCCTGTCGGTCTGCTCATACACCGATGTCATCTATGATGCCGCTGAAAAGCTCGCTCCCGTCATCGTGCAGGCACTCGTGGAACATCCGCTTCCGGCAGGCTCGTTTTTGAATGTCAATGCGCCGAACCTTCCAGCTGACGAAATCGAGGGTATCTCTCTCACCCGGCTCGGGCGGCGGCGCTACAGCGAAATACTTTCAAAGCGGGAGGATCCCTCCGGACGGCCCTATTACTGGATCAGCGGTGCACCGGAGGAAACCGATTCTTCCGAAGGAACCGACATAGATGCGATTCAGCACAACCGCATCTCTGTGACGCCCATACACTTCGATCTCACCAGCGAAAACGGCTGGGGCGGATTCGACTCTATGACGGACAACCTGGAGCTGTAACCGATGGGTGCGGCATATCTCGAACTGTCCGCGGAGCAATTACAGCGCCGGATCGAGGCGGCTTACGATCTGCTGTCTCCGTGCACGCTATGCCCCCGGGAGTGCGGAGTTGACCGGCTGGCCGGAGAGCAGGGATACTGTGACACCGGCGCCATGGCAAATGTGGCCAGCGCCGGACCGCATTACGGCGAGGAGCGGCCCCTGGTAGGATCAGGCGGGTCGGGAACGATCTTTTTCGCCGGCTGCAATATGGGCTGTGTCTTCTGCCAGAACTACGATATCAGCCACCTCGCTCGCGGCCGGCGGCGCAGTCCCCGGGAGCTGGCCGATATGATGCTGAGCCTCCAGAAGCAGGGCTGCCACAACATTAATGTCGTCACCCCCTCGCACGTCGTACCGCAGATCCTGCAGGCCCTCCCCCACGCGATTGACGACGGTCTTAAGGTGCCGCTTGTCTATAATACCGGGGGCTACGACGCCGTCGAGACGCTTGAACTCCTCGATGGAGTCGTGGACATCTATATGCCGGACGCCAAATACGCCGACGCTGAGACAGCCGCAATACTGTCGGATGCGCCGGATTATCCCGAAGTCATGAAAGCGGCGCTGGCGGAGATGCACCGGCAGGTGGGTGATTTGACCCTCGACGACCGCGGCATCGCTGTCAGGGGCCTGCTTGTCCGCCACCTGGTTTTGCCGGACAATCTGGCCGGAACGCGGCAGGTGATGGAATTTATCGCCTCACTCAGCAAAGATACCTACGTCAACATCATGGACCAGTACCGTCCCTGCTACCAGGCGGACGAATACGAGGGGATCAACCGGCGGCTGCACAGCGATGAATATGACGCGGCAGTCCAGGCCGTACATGACGCCGGGCTGCACCGGCTGGATGACCGCAACAGGCCGGGAATACTGTTTTGACACCTGTACAGGAGGCTGGTAACGATGTCTGATGACACATTCGAAGAAGCAAGATCGGTCGGCAGGCGACTGTGGGACGGTCTGAAACGTGCCACCACCAGCGCGTCTGAAGCCGCCGACCGCACCCTCACGATTACGCGTCTCCGCAGCACCATCAAAAAGCTCAAGAACCAGCGACGGAAGATAGAAAAAGCCATCGGAGAAAAGGTCTATCAGCTCCACGAAAAAGGCAAAGTGCGCAACGCCGATATCCTGCAGGACTGCGAGCGCATCGACGACCTCCGAAAGCGCGTCGAAGAAACCGAACAGCGCATCGAAAAGCTGCAGGCAGAGGAGCCCGAGGAGACGGAGGAGCTCGAAGACGACAGCTTCCTGACTGATGAAGAGGAAGCCGAAGAGACAGCAACGCCCATCGAAGTCGAGACGCCTGAGGCCGAAGAGGCACCCGAGGAACCCGATCTCACTGAGGGTATCTCCCTGGACGACGGAGAAGACGAGCGCGAATCGGACATTGAGGTCACGATTTCCACGCCAACCCCGGAAGACGAGAGCACGCAGGAGAATGCTGAAAAAACCAGCGGCGATGATGACGAGGATATCTGATGGCTGCATCCGTCCAAAGCAGGTGGATGTCCCCTCGCAGTACCATTTTTTGTCGATGAATGTATAAGTGTAACGGTAATAAGCTAAACAATAGCGAGATTCTTGATGGATGCACGGTCTCGATAATGAAGGGTGCATTGGGCGGTTGTTATGACACACATCGGCTTTGACAATGACAGGTACATCGAAGAACAGACCGCAGCAATTCTCGAGCGGGTGGAGCAGTCCGCCGGAAAGCTGTACCTGGAGTTTGGCGGGAAGCTGACGTATGACTTCCACGCCTCGCGGGTCCTTCCGGGGTACGACCCGAACGTGAAGATGCGGCTGCTGCAGGGGTTGAAAGACCAGATTGACGTCGTCTTCTGCGTGTATGCCCTCGACCTCGAACAGGGGCGCATCCGGGGCGATTTCGGTATCACCTACGACGTCGCGACCCTGAAGGCGATTGATGACCTCCGCGACTGGGGTATCCCGACCTCCGCGGTGGTTTTGACCCGGTATCATGAGGAGGCCACCGGGCAGCGGCTGATGGAGCGGCTCGAACGCAGCGGCATCGCCACCTACACTCATCCTGAGATTCCCGATTATCCCAATGATGTTGACCGCATCGTCTCCGAAGAAGGATACGGGCGCAATGCATATATCGAAACATCCGCCCCCATCGTTGTGGTCACCGGCACGGGGCCCGGCAGCGGGAAGATGTCAACATGCCTGTCGCAGCTTTACCACGAACACCAGCGTGGCAGACGTGCCGGATATGCGAAATTTGAGACATTCCCGATCTGGAACCTGCCGCTGGAACATCCCGTGAACCTCGCCTACGAAGCCGCCACCGTGGACATCGGCGACGTGGTGATGATCGATCCCTTCCACCTCGAAGCGTACGATGAAACCGCCGTGAACTACAACCGGGACGTGGAGAACTTTCCGATACTCAAAAGCATTCTCGGACGCATTGCGGGCGAAAACTCAGGCACTCTGACCTATCAGTCTCCCACCGACATGGGCGTCAATCGCGCCGCCTCCGGCATCATTGAAGACGAGGTCGTTCGGGAGGCCTCGAAGCAGGAGATCATCCGCCGTTACTTCCGTCACCACTGGGAGGCGCGGATGGGTGTGGTGTCACAGGAGGTCGTGCAGCGCGCCGGGCGGCTCATGCAGCGTCTCGATCTGGAGGAGACCGATCGCCCGGTAGTCCAGCCGGCACGCCAGGCCGCTGAGGAGGCCGAGGCCAAAGGCAAGGGCAACGAAAACTTCTACTGCGGCGCGGCCATTGAGTTGCCCGACGGGCAAATCATCACCGGCAGCAACTCGCCACTGTTTCATTCCGGCTCTGCAGCGATAATCAAGGCGATGAAGAAACTCGCTGAAATCCCCGACTCCGTGCACCTGCTGCCCGGCAACGTCATCCGCAATCTTACGGAGCTGAAGGACGAGTATCTGGACTCGCGGTCTCCAAGCCTGAATGTGCAGGAGCTGCTGGTGGCGCTGGGTTTGAGCATGGCCAGCAACCCGGTGGCCCGGGCCTGCCTGGAGACGCTCCCGGAGCTGCGGGGATGCCAGATGCACCTGACGCATGTCCCGGGGTCGGGGGATGAGAACGGCCTTCGCAAGCTCGGCATCGTCGTGACCACCGACGCCCTCCCCACCTCCCAGAGCTACTTTTTGAGGTAACCTCACAATCCCCGACAGTGTCGGGAGCGTGCAGAGAGACGACCGTTGGCGGCATCTTACAGCCGCACTTCGACGCCCTTTGCGGCGAGCTGCTCTTTGACCTCGCGGACGGTCATTTCGCCGAAGTGGAAGATGCTGGCGGCCAGGACCGCGTCGGCCTCACCATCGGTGAGGGCCTCGTACATGTGATTGGCGTTCCCGGCCCCTCCGGACGCGATGACGGGGATGCTTACCTGTGAGGAGATGCGGCGCAGAAGCTCGATATCGTAGCCCGCCTCGGTCCCGTCGGCGTCCATCGAGGTGACCAGGAACTCCCCGGCGCCACGCTCTTCGGCCTCTTTCGCCCATTTTATGGGGTCCACGTCGGTCGGCTCGCTGCCGCCGTGGGTGTGCACGCGCCACTGAATATCGGCGTCGGGGTTGTATCCGAGGTCCTCTTCGACCTCCCCATCCACCGGGATGCGCTTTGCATCAATGGCCACCACGATGCACTGGTTTCCGAAGCGCCGGGCGCCTTCGTTGATGAGGTCGGGATTTTCGATGGAAGCGGTCATGATGGAGCATTTATCGGCCCCGGCCCGAAGGATATCGCGGATATCCTCGACGGTGCGGATGCCGCCACCGACGGTGAAGGGGATGAAGATTTCCTCGGCGGTGCGGCGGACGACATCCAGCATGATGGGGCGGCTTTCTTTTGAGGCGGTGATGTCCAGGAAGGCCAGCTCGTCGGCACCCTGCCGGTCGTATTCAGCCGCACACTCCACCGGGTCGCCCGCATCACGGAAGTTGACATACTGTACGCCCTTGACAACCCTGCCCTCGATCACATCGAGACAGGGGATAATTCGCTTTGCCAGCATCGTGTTTCACTCACCTATTTTTCGCCGGCAACGATCTGCCGGAAGTTGTCGAGAATTTGCAGGCCGACCTTCTGGCTCTTTTCGGGATGGAACTGGGTGGCGAAGATGTTGTCCTTCCACACCGCGGAGCAAAACTCGATCCCGTAGTCGGTGGTGGTGGTGATGATCGTCTCGTCCTCGGGATCCACATAATACGAATGGACGAAATAGACCCAGGAGCCGTCTTCGACCCCGTCCAGGTGTGGGGCATCCTGCTGGATATCGATGCGGTTCCAGCCGATCTGGGGGATCTTCAGGTCGTGGTCGAAGCGCGGGACGCTGCCCTTGAGCACCCCGAGGCCGGGAAGGTCTCCCTCCTCGGAGCTTTCGAACAGCATCTGCAGGCCCAGGCAGATTCCTAAAAAGGGCGTCCCGTCTGCAATGGCCGCCTTCAGCGGCTCTTCGACACCGGTTTCTCGCAGGCCGGAGATACAGTCGTCGAAGGCACCCACACCGGGAAGCACAACGCCCTCGGCGCTGCTGATAGCGTCAGCGTCACTGGTGATGGCGGCATCGCAGCCCACATGGCGCAGCGCCTTTTCGACACTCCCGAGGTTGCCCTCGCCGTAATCAACTATGGCGATCACGTGGTGATTCATCCTCTCGACAGGGCCCCCGATGGCAGCGCTCATTTTCTCGCTACGGTGAATATGCGGCTGCTGCGGCGGCCCCGTTGACAACAATCTCAATGCTTGTCATACTATAGTGAACCAGGCAATTGAACCTGCTCAATTTCTTCTCCGAACAGGTTTGCACTGGCTCACTCGCAATGATTTTAGCACAGGCGGGAGTTTGTGTATAGTGGCAGAGAGAGCGGGCCAGCACGAGACGATTCTTGTTTTAGACTTCGGCGCACAGTACGTCCAACTCATCGTCCGCAAAGTCCGAGAACACAACGTTTACAGCGAAATTCGGCCGGCTGACATCACCCTCGACGAGATTTCTCAGATCAATCCCACGGGCATTATCCTTTCCGGCGGACCAAACAGCGTCTATGCACCGGGCGCACCGACACTGGACATTGCCATTCTGCAGGCCGGGATTCCGGTGCTCGGAATCTGCTACGGACAGCAGCTCATGGCACATCTCCTGGGCGGCGAGGTCGCACGCGGACAGCGGCGCGAATACGGTCACGCGGAGATTGAAATCCTCGATGACGCCAGCCTCTTCGCGGGTGTGCAAAGCCCGACCAGCACATGGATGAGCCACGGCGACCGGGTTGACGAGGTTCCGCCAGGCTTCCACGTGCTGGCAAAAAGCGACAACAGTCCCGTCGCGGCGATGGGCGATCCGGACAGGAAGCTTTACGGCGTGCAGTTTCACCCGGAGGTGCATCACACGGAGTGCGGCTCGCAGATTCTACACAACTTCCTGTACGAAGTCTGCGGCTGCAGCGGCGACTGGCAGCCCGGGCGGTTTATCGAAGAGACCGTGCAGGAGCTGCGGAAGAAGATCGGTAATGACCGTGTTTTGTGCGGTGTGTCCGGAGGCGTGGATTCGATGGTGACGGCGGCGCTTTTGGACCGCGCGGTGGGCTCACAGGTCACCTGCATGTTCATCGACCACGGCCTGCTGCGCCAAAACGAGCCCGAGGAGGTACGGGCCGTCCTCTCCAACTGGGAGGGCGGGGCAAAGTTTCATTACGTCGATGCCAGTGACCAGTTTTTGCAGAAGCTCCAGGGCGTTGTCGATCCCGAACAGAAGCGCTCGGTCATCGGCGAGACGTTCATCCGGACCTTTGAGCGAGAATGCGAGACGCTGGGTGAGCATAAATATATCGCCCACGGGACGCTGTATCCGGATGTGATCGAAAGCGGTGGCCCCCTTACCGCCCGCATCAAGACACATCATAACGTCGGCGGCCTGCCGGACGATATGACCTACGAGGAGAATATTGAGCCCCTGCGGCGGCTTTTCAAGGACGAGGTCCGCAATATCGGCCGCGAGCTGGGACTGCCCGAAGAGATTACCCAGCGGCAACCCTTTCCCGGCCCCGGCCTGGCCGTGCGCATCGTCGGAGAGGTCACCAGAGACCGTCTGGAGGTGCTGCGCTCAGCCGATGCGATCTTCCGCCAGGAGCTGAAGGACGCCGGATTGTGGCCGGACCTCGCCCAGTGCTTCGCCGTGCTGCTGGCCGATATCCGCTCCGTCGGTGTCATGGGTGACGAGCGCAGCTACGCCCACCCGGTGCTGCTGCGCGCGGTGACCACCGAGGACTTTATGACCGCCGACTGGGCGCGTTTGCCGCACGATATTTTGACCCGAATTTCCAGCCGGATCGTCAACGAGGTGCAGGGCGTCAACCGTGTCGCCTACGACATCACCTCCAAACCACCCGGAACGATCGAGTGGGAGTAATCCCCGGTTCCGAAATGCATCCGCATATACCCAACAGGACAGGTGAAAGCGCATGGAGACAAAACACGTATTCGTAACCGGTGGCGTCGTTTCGGGCATCGGCAAGGGGATTACCACCGCCTCCCTGGGCTGCCTGCTCAAAAACCGCGGTCTGAAGGTCGCGCTGATCAAGGTTGATCCATATCTGAATGTGGACGCCGGCCTGATGAACCCGTTTCAGCACGGTGAGGTGTACGTGACGGACGACGGCACCGAAACCGACCTCGACCTCGGCCACTACGAGCGGTTCATCGACGAGCCGCTGACAAAGT
The DNA here is from genome assembly GCA_046483205.1 of Armatimonadota bacterium. GTDB lineage: Bacteria > Armatimonadota > Zipacnadia > Zipacnadales > UBA11051 > JBKHJK01. The sequence continues at coordinate 13,924 of JAWODS010000213.1, forward strand.
ACTCCAACATCACCACCGGCAGTGTCTATCAAAGCGTGATCTCCAAGGAGCGCGACGGGGATTATTATCTCGGCAAAACCGTCCAGGTCATCCCCCATATCACCGATGAGATCAAGTCCGACATCCGCCATGCCGGCAGGCACCATGAGGCCGACATCTGCATCACCGAGATTGGTGGTACCGTGGGCGACATCGAAAGCCAGCCGTTTCTGGAGGCCATCCGGCAGATGCGGATCGAGGAGGGGCCCGCAAACGTCTGCTTCGTCCACGTGACTCTCGTGCCGTACCTGGGCTCCGTCGGGGAGCTGAAGACCAAGCCGACACAGCACAGCGTCCAGGAGCTGCGGAGGGCCGGTATCCAGCCACAGATTCTCGTCGCCCGCTCGAAATATCCGACCACGCAGGAGGTTCGTGACAAGATCTCGCTGTTTTGTGATGTTCCGCCCGAGGCCGTTATCGGAAGCGTGGACACCGATGAATGTCTCTACAGCATCCCACTGAAGATGGAGCAGCAGAATATCGCCGACCTGGTCCTGGACCGGGTGGGGCTTGATACTCGCAGGCCGGACCTTGACGACTGGCGGCAGATGGTCGAGCGGATCGACAACCCGTCGGAGGAAATCACCATCGCCATGGTCGGCAAGTATATGGACCTGCATGATGCGTACCTGTCGGTGACGGAGGCACTGCGGCACGCAGGGGGCGCAAACGATTGTGAGGTCCGGATCAAATACGTTGACTCCGAAAAGATAGAGCAGGAGGGCGCGGGCGAGTTTCTGGGCGATGTTTCCGGCGTGCTGGTGCCCGGGGGCTTTGGCGATCGCGGTATCGAGGGCAAGATCGCCGCAGCCGGGTATGCACGAGAAAATAATATTCCGTACCTGGGCCTGTGTCTCGGGCTGCAGATCGCAGTTATCGAATTTGCCCGAAACGCCTGTGGCCTGCAGGGCGCCAACTCCCGGGAGTTCGATGAGGACACCTCCAGCCCCGTTATCATCTATATGAAAGAGCAGGAGTACATCACTGAGCTCGGGGGCACCATGCGGCTCGGCGCATATCCATGTACGCTCAAGCCGGATACGCTCGCACACGAGCTGTACGGGAAAACTGATATTTCCGAACGGCACCGCCACCGGTATGAGGTCAATAACGAATATCGCAAAACGTTGCGGGAGCATGGTCTTGAGTTCTGCGGCACATCTCCGGAGGGCGACCTCGTGGAAATGGTCGAGATCCCCGATCACCCGTTTTTCATTGCCTCACAGTTTCATCCGGAGTTCAAATCGCGGCCCAACCGCGCCCACCCACTTTTTGCGGGCTTCATCGCCGCCGCACTGGCCCACGAATAACACAAACCTGGCTCAGCGCCCATACGCCCGGCTGCCGGGGATGAACCCCATCGGCAGCGTTTCAGCGACCGTGTCCACCGACGCACTATTTACCATTCATACGGTGATTTGATTGTCTTTGCTTGACAGGCTCAACGAACAGCAGCGAGAAGCCGCCCGGACCATTGAAGGCCCCGTGCTGATCTTCGCCGGGGCAGGCAGTGGTAAAACACGTGCACTGACCTACCGCATCGCCTACATGATCCAGGAAAAAGATATCCCGCCGGATCAGATCCTTGCGGTGACGTTCACCAACAGGGCCGCGGGAGAGATGAAGGAACGCATTGAGCGGCTTGTGGGCGAGGATGCTGCAGATATCTGGGCCGGCACCTTCCACTCCATCTGCTGCCGGATACTCCGGCAGTACGGTGAGGCCATCGGGGTGCCGCATAACTTCGTCATTTACGACGACGCCCAGCAGAAGACGCTGCTCAAAGAAGCTCTGAACATCATGGACTTTGACTCCAAGGAATACACGCCCTCGCAGATCAAAAACTCCATCAGCTCCGGCAAAAACGAGCTTCTGGATGTGCAGGACTTCAGCCGCACCCGCAAGGGGCCGTTCGAGGAGTTCGTCGCGCGGGTGTACAGCCGATACCAGGAGCGTCTCCGCTCCAACAACGCGCTCGATTTTGATGACCTGATCAAAAAGGCCGTGGAGCTTCTGGAGACGAAGCCGGAGGTTCTCGGGAAGCTGCACGACCGGCTGCGCTATGTCCTGGTGGATGAATACCAGGACATCAACCACGCCCAGTATCGCCTTGTACAGCTTCTCTCCCGGCGCAACAACAATATCTGCGTGGTCGGTGATGACGACCAGAGCATCTACGGCTGGCGCGGGGCGAATGTCGGCATCATCCTGGCCTTCCAGAGCGACTTCCCGGACGCCACCGTTGTCAAGCTGGAGCAGAACTACCGCTCGACCGAATGTATCCTCGAATGCGCCCATGAGGTCATCAGGCACAATCCCGACCGGGCGGACAAGAAGCTGTGGACCGACGGCGCCGTGGGTGACAAGCCCGTCATCTACCAGGCCGTCAGCGAAGAAGAAGAGGCGAAATGGGTCGCCAATA
>JAWODS010000029.1:0-2625 GCA_046483205.1 Armatimonadota bacterium
CTGGCACGTAGTTAGCCGGGGCTTCCTCCGGGGGTACCGTCACTATCTTCCCCCCAGACAGAGCTTTACAACCCGAAGGCCTTCTTCGCTCACGCGGCGTCGCTGCGTCAGGCTTTCGCCCATTGCGCAAGATTCCCTGATGCTAACTCCCGTAGGAGTCTGGACCATGTCGCAGTCCCAGTGTGGCCGACCATCCTCTCAGACCGGCTACCCATTGTTGCCTTGGTGAGCCGTTACCTCACCAACAAGCTAATGAGCCGCGGGCCCATCTCTAAGCGACCGAAGTCTTTGCTATCCAGCACATTCGTGCCGGTAGAGTATCGGACATTAGCACAAGTTTCCCTGTGTTATTTCCGTCTCAGAGGCAGGTTACCCACGTGTTACTCACCCGTTTGCCACTCTCCACAGGCTGTGTCTCCCGAAGGATCAACTGCCTGCTTCTCGTACGACTCGCATTCATTAAGCACGCCGCCAGCGTTCGTCCTGAGCCAGGATCAAACTCTCCATTAAATACTTCGCTCCGCACCGAAGCCAATGACTCCGGCCGGAGAGTTATACGTAACGAGTACAGTCTCGCTGGCTATCAAATCACACTATTCAGTTGTCAAGGATCGCCTTTTTCCTGTAAGTCCTCTGTCCATCGGCAAGGAGTAGTATATGCTTTTCGTTGCCGGATGTCAAGGGCTTTTCGGATCTTTTTGCCTATTTTTTCGTCCGCCGGGAACGGCACAAACCGAACATTGGTCCTTCGTTAAAGCCAGATGCAGTGTAACACAATTGTGGCTTTTTGTCAATTTTGGACCGCCCCTCTTTGCACCCGAAGTCACTGGACGCAAAGAACCTGGCAGTCGCACTTCCCCGCCAGGCGGAACTACAGTATAGGCATATTCAGCGGCTTTGTCAAGGGTTCATTAAAAAGCATTTTGCGCCCTCATCGCTGGAGGCGCAAGCCCCGGCGGGAAGCATCTTTCCTCCCGCCAGCGGAACTTGAGTATAGGTAACCTCCGGAGCTGTGTCAAGGGCTGATTCTTTCAAAGGGCCAACGACGGAGCTTCAAATTCCCCCAGACCCATCAGAATGCCCACAGCGCGTGTAATTATTTCTTGAAAATTCTGGCAGCCACCGGATATCGGGCGCTACTGGTGCGGCATCCCGGCACTCCGTTGGCTGTTCTCTTCGCCCCGGATACCGAAATCCCCCATTCCCCCCTCAGGCGAGAACGCCGATTCTCGTCAACCGGCCGCTACTTCGGCTTCGTGTTCTCCGGCGCCTCTTGCACAGCCCGCGGTCCTCACGTATTATGTCGCTGGTAGCGCCTCGCCGCAAACACGTCTGTGGGGCGACTGCGAATTATACTTCATTTCACCACGGAAGGGTGTCTGGCGCAGGTATGGTCAGAAACATTTATATTTCTGGAACGGAACAGCACAGCGGTAAGACACTGATATCTGTCGGTCTGGTGGCCAGTCTCAAAAAGCGCGGCTATCGCGTGGGATATATGAAGCCGGTGGGTCAGCGCACTGTTGAGATGGGCGATTCGGTCGTTGATGAAGACGTCGCACTCATCAACACCACGTATGGGATTGATACTCATCCCAAGGCCTGCAATCCGGTCACCATTCCTCATGGCTTTACACGATCGTTTTTGGCGGAGGGCCGTTCGAACCGGGATCTCGTGCGGCAGATCCGGGAGGGCTACGAGAGGGTCGTCGGCAAAGACGGCGATGCCGCCGACATTGTTGTTATTGAGGGTACGGGTCATGCAGGTGTCGGGTCGGTGATTGGTCTTTGTAACGCCACTGTCGCCCGCCTTCTGAATGCCCGCACGCTGGTGATCGTCGGGGGCGGCATCGGACGCCCGGTCGATCAGTTCACCATCAACCGGGCCCTTTTCAACCAGGAAGGCGTCGATGTCCTCGGTGTTGTGGCCAACAAGGTGTACGACAAAGGCCGCGACAGCGTCTGCAGCGCCCTGTCAACGTATTTTGGAAACCACGATGTCCCGCTGTACGGCGTGCTCCCCTATCGCCGCATGCTCACCGAGATCACGCTGCAGCAGATCCTCGACGAAACCGATGCGGAGGTTCTCAACGGTCACGAGCAGCTCCACCAGAGAATTCAGCACTGCATCGTCGGTGCCGGCGAACCGCACAGGCTCATCTCTGAGTTTCGCAGTGGCGTGCTGGCGATCATGCCCGGTGACCGCGATGACCTCGTACTGGCGGCGCTGGGATCACACCAGCTCAAAGAGGACGTGTCACTCGGCACCAGCGTGTGTCTGACCGAGGGCCTCACACCACCTGACAATATCATGGATCTGGTCTGCGCAAGCAAAATGCCGATGATCGCACTCGATGACGACACCTTTGAGGTCACCTCACGCATCTCCAGTCTCGTTGCCAAAATCCAGCCCACCGACGCTGAGAAGCTTCACCTGGCCGAACAGCTCGTCGAAGAGTATGTGGACATTGATGCGCTGGTGGAGAATATCCTCGGCGACGAGGCCTGAGCACCCGCTTTTTGTGGTTGGTGCCCGGCGGCTTTGAGGCTGGCCGCTTTTGGGGGATATAACCTCCTGAGCCGCCAGTGAAAGTCGCCTGTGTGGAGCATGGGCCGGCTTCGTGT
>JAWODS010000293.1:0-13497 GCA_046483205.1 Armatimonadota bacterium
CTATATGTGCGAGCGATCTCTACATGGTGGCCATGCCACCATAAACGTTGCTACAATGGTATGCAAAAGGAAAGGCGATTGCAAGGGTTTTTTGGAAATTTATGCTCACCGGCCCTCGCGCCCTATCCCTCGTCCGCCTCCTCTTCACCCTCCAGCAGCTCGTGTGCCTCGTGCACCAGAAACAGGGCGACGACCGCTCCAACCAATGGATCCGCCCACCATAGACCCCATAGATAATTCAGGCCCAGGCCGATCAGCAAAGCCGCTGAAAGCCATGCACACGCCAGCGTTTCGGTCGCGTCGGCCACCAGGCTGCGGCTCCCGAGCGCCTCTCCGATGGTCCGCTTGTAATATGCCAGCACCGGCATTGTCAGAAGTGAAATTGCTGCAACCACGATCCCCACCATGCTGGGATCAGGTGGCTCCTGAAGATACACCGTTTCCAGCGCCTCATAGATGACGTAGGCGGCCAGGACGTAAAACGTATATGCGACGAACCGCACAGCGCGTTTCTCACGGCGCGATATCTCGGCCTTATCAAGATCCTGCGCTCCGCGAAACCGCCAGATCATCACCAGGCTGGACAGTGACTCGATGGCGCTGTCAAGCCCGAAGCCGACCAGGGCGACACTTCCGGCAAGGACACCCGCCCAGATGGTTACAACACCTTCGGCCACGTTGTATGCGAGGTTTACATACGACACGACCAGCGCCCGGTGGCGTAGAAACCGGCGGCGCTCATCAGAAAGCTTCACGTCTTCACTCATTGCGGTCACGCTTTGAATACAGGCAGCCGCAGTAGTCCTGCCGGTACAGGTTCATCTGCTTCGAAAGCTCGACACTGCGCTTGAAGCCGTCCTGCTTTTTGAAATCGCCGGCGAGGTATTCGACATTGCGCCCCTTCGACGCTTCCTCGCCCCGGGGGTTCACCTTTTGTGGAGGCTTGTGGGGGCTGACGGTCAGCGTTGTCGTAAAGAAATCGCAGCCGAGCTCCCGGGCCTTGCGAGCGGCGTGCTCCAGGCGAACGCGGAAGCACACATCACACCGCCGTCCGCCCTCCGGCTCATCTTCGAGGCCTGCAATCGCCGACTGCCACTCCTCCTCCCCACCCTTTTCGACAATCAGCTCACAGCCGAGCTCTTCGGCGGCGACCTTCATCGATTCCAGCCGCCGGTCGTACTCGTCATCCGGCTGGATGTTGGGGTTGAACCAGTAGCAGATGACTTCGTAGTCCTTCTGCAGCCGCTCATACACCGCCGTGGAGCACGGGCCACAGCAGCAGTGCAAAAGAAGTGTTGGTTTCTCTGTATCCGTATTGGCCATATTATGATGCCCGTCTCCCGGGTAATCGGAGGCTCCTGCTCATCCTTCGACGCCGGTCACTTCCCCCAGCGGTGAAATGCCCGCGACGTCTGTATATCCTTCGTAGGCCACTGCCCGCATCCAGGTGCTGATGGTCTCGCCACCGGCGATCTTGAGCTGCCGATTCTCTTTCATGCATTCGGTTAAAATCGCCGGATAGCTGCTGAACGGCTCCAGGGCGATGACATAAAACTCTCCCCAGCTCGGCCAGTCGGGATTGCCGCACAGCGAGATCCAGTACCAGATATGCTCGAAGACCTCTGCGTCAAAAGCCATCCCGAAGCCGATCTTCTTCTCCTGGTTGGTGATCGCATACCAGCCGTCGGTGAGGTCGGTAAGATAGAGCATATCCTCAAGCTCGTCTTCGGGAGCAAGGATCTTCCGGACATCCACCTCCGAGCCGTCGCGGGCGGTGCCGGTCGGCCAGTCGAATTCCTGCTCGGCCTCAAAGCGCCCATCCTGCGGCACATTCGGATCTACGACCACGGTTTGCGCCCCGGATGAGACCACGCAATTCTCCGACAGGAATGGCGGGCCGAAGGCGGGGTGATGGCCCCACATCATATCCAGGTCCTGGTCGCTTTCATTGGTCACACTTTCGTCGATCTCCAGCACCGGACTGCCCGTGCGCACGGTGAGGGTTTTCTCCAGCAGATACGGGGTCCGGTCGGTGCGCACCCACAGCTTTACACTGCAGACCTCGGGGGTGTTTTCGAGGATCTCGTGCTTCCACGGCACGCCCCAGACCTCGCCGTGTTGTCCCATCTCACAGCCCCGGTACTCACACCGCCGCCCCCCGTTGGGAAGTATCTCCTGCCAGCCGCCCTCGTAAAAATCAGAGAATGGGCCATTTTCATGCGGCCTCATCACATGATTGTTGGTCTTTGGTCGAACGCCCCGGGGACTGCGCCACATGAAATCGGTATCCGTGGGCTTGTGGACGAACTCAAAAATGTCGGTCCCCTTGTCCAGAAGCAGCGAGACGCGGATGAGCTCATTCTGGATGACCATCATCCGCAGCCCGCGGTAGGTCAGCTCGTCGTTGATGCGGCAGCCGAAGTTGCGCTCGTGTGTGTATTGCATTGGGGCCTCCCGGTCCGGCGTGGTGCTGAGTGATCGTTATTTCGCCGCCAAAATCACGATGCCCTTCCGGTTTGCAGCCTGGGAGGGTGACGTCTGCCTCTAATGATGACGTAATGAGGGCGCCGCAGGTTTACACGTCGCAGGCCGTCGGTGATTTTCCACGCCGACCGTGTCGGTGCGGCACCGGCCCTGACAAGGACTCGCATGACGGAAGCGGGAATAAGAGAATGGTGGAAGCATCATTGTATGACGCAAGGCGATATTATTGCAGTTATGGAGGCCATCCATGAAAGCGCCACATATGTACCTGTCAGCCGTTCTGTTGTGCCTGGTAATTGGAGGCTGCTTCGCCGCCACGGAAATCAACCTCCTGCAGAACGGCGGATTTGAAGACGGTTCAGAGAACTGGAGCATCGAAGTCTGGGAGGGCACCGGTGAAGGCATCATCTGCAGGGATGAGGTCAAAGGCGGGGAGAAAGCCCTGCGGCTGTCCGGCAGTGGTAAGGAGATATTCATCGTCACCCGCCAGCGTGTTCCCATCCTCGATACAAGCGCCCCGGTGACTTTGAAGGGTTTCTGGAAGGCCGAGCTGAATGAGGGAACTTCCGGAGCACGGATCATCATGCGCTGGATCAATAGAGCCGGTGAGAAGATCACCGACGAGCCGGTGCTGCAAAAGCCCGAATCGTTCGACTGGACGGCCTTCGAAGAGACCTGGACCCCGCCTGACGAGGCCGCCGGAGCGATCCTGTACCTCGAAATCCGGGGGATCGATGGGACCGTGTGGTATGACGATGTCTCGCTGACGCAGGATGTGGACGTGCTGGATATGCAGGCCGTCACACCCGGCGGGGACCCCGATGCACTGAACATCGCGGTCTTTGATGCCACAGCGGCGGGCGGGCGCAACTACGGTGCAGCCGGCATATATGAGGTGCTCGATGAAGCCGGCATCGCTGTCGAATATATCAACGACCTCCGGCTGGACACGCTGCTGCGATACGATGCCCTGGTGCTGCCGAATGTCCACCGGATCGGGCGTGCGAGTAATGAGGGCCTGCGGTCGAGGTTTCCGGAGCTTGCCTGGATGCTCGATCCGGGGGCGGCGATTTCTGCATACACCCGCGCCGGTGGCGGCCTGATACTCACCCACCAGTCCAACGGTGGCGTGTTTTTCCAGGTAACCCCCGCGCCCGGAGTCGCCGAGGTCATCGACAAAACCTATGACATCAAGGCCACGCGCTTCGAGGACCATCCCCTGACCGCCGGGCTGGAGCCGTTTGCCTCCAGCTTCAGCGACTCGCGCATCTTCGAGACGGGGCCCAAGGGCGAGGCGGTCATGTATAACAATTCCGGCCACGTGCTGGCGGCCGCCGGGACCTTCGGCGCCGGAAAGGTCGCCGCAATCGGCCTGTGTCCCGGGATTGACGAAAACGAAGCCCCGGTCACCCCCACCGGCGGTGAAGCACAGCTTATGGTCAATGCCGCGCAATGGGCCGGTGACGCACAATGGCGCGATCATACGCTGGTGTTTACTCCAACAACCGTGGATCTGCGGGATCCTGCGGACCGTGTCGAGCAGACCGTTGTCGCCGTGCCGCTTTCGGCAGACGCCCCCGCCCGAGTTCCCATCGAAATTGTCCTCGTCAATGAGGACATCCAGCAGGTCTTCCCCGAGGGCGATGAAGCCTTTAGCATGGAAGCGACACGCGATCCCCAGACCTTCAGTATCGACTCCGCAGAGCTTGAAGATGGAACCTATTATGTGGGTGTACGACTCCCCGCAGACAAAGAAGAAGCCGGGGCTGAATTCACCGACACCGAGGTGGTGGCTTCCGTGAAAAACACCGCAGGATTTGCCCGGTTCGCCGACAGCCTTCCGAAGGCCGAGTTCAACTGGAAGTCCATGAACGTCCACGGTGGCGTGAATTCACTGGACACGGAGGAGAAGATCGCGGAGATGGCCCGGCTGGCGGCGGAGATGAACTTCGACGCGGTGCTGTATGCCGCCAAGCCCCCGAATGCGTACCTCTATTACAACACCGAAATCGGTGAAAAGGCACCCGGCTTTGAGGATATTGATCCGCTGGAGCTGGCCGTCAAGCACTGCCATGCAAACGGACTGCAGCTTCTTGTGCAATTCTGCACCTTCCGGGAGGGCTCGGCCTCACAGCCCAGCAAGTTCATCCGCGAGCATCCCGAATACGCCGACTGGAATCCCGGCGACGGCCCGGATATCAGCAAGCACAGTGGCGGCGTCTTCGGCTGCCCGGACCGGCCGGAAGTGCGCGCGTACGAGCTCTCGCTGATCCGCGAGATGGCCGAAAACTACGACATCGACGGCATCAGCTTCGACTACATCCGCTACAAGAATGACAAGTGGTGCGTATGCCCCTACAGCCAAAAGAAGTTCGCCGAATATCACGAAAATCACCCCGACCTCAACGAGGCCCAGGCCCGCCGGCAGTTCGCCGAGGAGGCCATCGTCAGCTTCACCTGGGAGGTCCGGGAACTTCTGGATGAGTTCGACCGGGAGATGATCCTCCACGGCTACTGCCACCCGACGTGGGCGAACAAGTTCCCGCTGAACTACCTGTCCTTCCGCGCCTCCGCCCACTGGACTCAGCCCGGCCGCGGAGGACCGTGGACGCTGGAGCGTGTCTTCGAGGCCTCGAAGCGCAACGTGGAGCTGGCCGATGATCACGTGGAGTTCATGACCGCCGCGCCGATGTGTGATGTGGGCTACTACGGCCATCACAAGCCGCCGGAGCGCCTCCGCCGTGAGCTTCGCCTCATCAGCCACGCGGGCGCGCCAGACATCATGGTCTATCTGTACAGCACCCTTGTCCGCGCCCCGGAGTTGCGACAGGTGCTCACCGAAGAGTTCGCGGAGTGAGACGGCAAAGAACCAAACCGTGTGTCTCAAGCAAGGCATCCGTGGCCCGGGCTGCTGGTCGAACGACCGCCTGTATCGAGTGGCGCGCCGTTACTGAAGGGCGCGGACCTGTGCCGCGCCGGTCGTGAATCTCTTTGCCACAGACATTTCCGAACATAAAGAGGTTCCCTCCAGGGCATGGGATCGCCGCCCTGCAGCGAACGGCAAACTCCACTTTCTGCATCTTACCCCGGGCAGGTCTTTCGATGATGAAGATGGAATATTCTTAAGGCCGATACATTGATTGATATCCGGAGGTGCCGGTGATGGCTGACAAACTTGGAGTCGGGATACATGGAGCCGGATGGGTCGCAAATGAGCATCTGAACGCGTATATGGCGAATCCGCATTGCGAGGTGGTGGCGGTTTCGTCACGCAGGGAGGAATCCGCCCGGAAGGCCGCAGAGCTGTGTGGCGCTCCCGATGCCGCGATTTACACGGATTACGAGGCATTTTTGAATGATGACAACCTCGATTTGATCTCCATCACCACGCCCAACCACCTGCATGTCGAGGAGGGCGTGGCGGCCGCGCAGGCCGGGAAGCATTTCATCATGGAAAAGCCGATGGCGCTTTCGGTCGAGGGCGTCTATGCTCTGCGTGACGCCGTCGCCGAAGCCGGTGTAAAAACCGTGGTGAGCTTTGTGCTGCACTGGTGCCCGTCGCTGATTAACGCAAAGCGCCAGATCGCCGAGGGCGCAATCGGCGAGATCTTCTACGTCGAGGCCGATTACTGGCACGGTGTGGATGACTGGTACCCAGGCTGGGACTGGGCGATTACGAAGGAGCAGGGCGGATCGAGCTTCCTGTTCGGCGGCTGCCATGCGGTTGATGCCGCGCGCTGGCTGACCGGGCTGGATATCGTGGAGGTCTCCGCGTACGGCGGTGGCTGGGACAAGAGGTACGAATATCCCGCCACCGTTGTTGCATCCGTGAAATACTCCAACGGCGTGGTCGGCAAGCTCTCCAGCTCCGTCGATATCATCGCGCCGTATCAGTTCAACATCGACATCCTCGGCGACCAGGGCGCGATCCGCGACAACAAGCTGTGGTCCCGGATATTGGCTCCCGAGGCCGATGACTGGACGGTCACTCCCGCAATCCTGCCTGATAGCGGCGATGTCGAGCATCATCCCTTCGAGGGCGAAATCAACCACATCGTGGACTGCATCCTCAATGACGTCGAATCCGATGTCAACGTCGCCGACGCCGTCAACACCCACGAGGCGTGCCTGGCGATAGATATGTCCGCCGAGCAGGATGGAGCAACGGTAACGCTGCCGCTGCAATGAGACGAGGGCAGTGATGGAGATGACACACTGGATGGAAGGCTACAGGTGTCTTTTGCTCGCGCCGGATGTCACCGTGACCCGGCTCGTCGAGGCGTGCCTGCAGCGCGAGGGGATGGAGGTGGAGCGCAGGGAAACCAGCGACCTTCCGGAGGCCCTGCATATCCAGCCGCCGCCGGATGTGATCATCGCCGACGGTGACGCCCTGCCCGGCCGCGAACCACAGGATTTCGCCAGCGAGGTTGACGCTCCCGTGGTGTGGATGAGTTCCCGCACCATCGAGATTGAGGGCATCAAGACCATCCGCAAGCCCTTCAGCCCGCCGGAGATGATCATGGCCGTCCGGGATACGCTTCCCGACTCTCCCGGTGGCGCGGAACCTGAACAGGGCGAAGAAGCACCCGCCCCGGACGAGGCCGAGGAGCCTGAAGCAGAGCCTGAGACTCCGGTGGAAATCCGATCCGATGAGTTGGATGTAGAACCATTACAGGAAGCCGAGACGGCGACGGAAGAGGAAAGCGCTCCACCCGAGGAGCATCCCTCGCGACCGCCGCGGCAGTGGGAGGCTGTGGTCCTGGATCTGTGCTCCGGGAGCGGGTATTCCACTGCGGGAGCCGCCGAAAGCCATGGGCCGGACACGCTCGTGGTTGGAATCGACCGCAGTGAAGATGCTATAATGCGTGCTCACCGGCGGATGAAGGAGCTCGACATCACCAATACCGCCTTTGTGGTCGCCGATGTGACAAAGCTGCCGTTTGCCGATGATTCGGTGGATGATGCGACGGGAGTCGAGGAGCTCGATCGTCAGCTTTCAGCACAGCAGATCGGCCGGGGACGTGCGGAAATCAACCGCGTATGCGGATATCGAAAATGGGAGGATACTTCAATGACGACTGAACAACCACAGGCTGAACAGGAGAGTGGACTTGCAACTCTGCGGGCGAATAATCCTGATATTCGCGCAGCGGCGCTGGTGACCGAAGACGGCTTTGCGGTGGAGGCCGATTGCGGGCCTGACGTGGATGAGGAGAGCCTTGCAGCCCTGGCGGCCGATCTGCTGTCTCGCGCCTCGCGCAGCAGCAAGGAGTTCGACAACGGCCAGCTCGATGAGCTGTACGCCCGCGGCCCACAGGGATATCTTATCGTCGAAAGAGCCGGTGAGGGGCAGGTCCTGGCCTGCCTGGCCTCCGCAGAAGCGACGATCGGGCTGCTTTTGAGGGATGTCAGAGAGGCGGCAGCAGCCGCGAGTCAATGACGCGTGAGACCGACAGCAGCAGCGGTTTCTGACGACTTTCAGGGTCAGCTTTTTGCCTTGACACAGTGGGGCGTTTACGATACCATCTTGTCACGCTCCCGGTCATTCATTGGCCGGGCAATCTTATATGAAACAACAGCAGAGGTGATACCCGATAGCGGCAAAAGGCTATCGCGTTAACGAGGCCATACGCGCCAAGAAAGTTCGTCTCATCGACCAGGACGGCGAACAGATTGGTATCGTCAGCATCGATGAGGCCCGGAAGTATTCGAAGAAGACTGGGCTGGATGTCATCGAAGTGGCACCAGACGCCAACCCGCCCGTATGTCGTCTTCTGGACTACGGCAAGTTCAAGTACGAGCAGAAGAAGAAGCAGAAAGAGGCCCAGAAGAAGTCCAAGAACGTGGAGACCAAGAGCATACGGGTCCGCCCGAACACCGAGCAGCACGACATTGAGTTTAAGACCCGCAATGCTCTGAAATTCCTCAAAGAGGGCAATAAGGTACAGTTCCACGTCATCTTCCGGGGTCCGGAGCTGCGGCACAAGGAGATCGGCAAACAGCAGCTTGTCAAGTTCGCCAAGGGCTGCCAGGATTACGCGAATGTTGCCGAGCCCCCCCACATGGAAGGGCGCCGCATGCTGATGCTGCTGGAGCCCAAGCCGGAAGAGGAACAGCCGGACGAGGAGTAACCCTCACCCGGCCACCGCGTTCACCTGCCGAAGTGGCTGCAAGCATCTCTGTTGGCCATGGACTCGCGTTCATGGCAGTGCTGTCGGTTCTGTGGGGAGCACAGTTTTGACACGGCCTGCACCACCCGTCTGGACGTCTCCCCCGTCAGCAGGCCGGGCTGTGGTCGTCATGCGCCACTGACCGCGCTGCCGTACGGGTGGGATCGAGAGTTTTTCACCGTTATTTTGATGCCAGCTTCCACGCCGATCCCGATCATATTATTGCAAAGAGTGATTGTGGTATTGAGTGAGCTGGTGTCTGGAGTTTAGCCGGTGCCACCGGCTCTGGACGTTTGCATAAATGTTCATACAGCCGCAAGCGGACCTGGCAAACTGACAGGTACAAGCGATATTTGATATGTCGCCACGAAGGAGACATTGTTGTGGGTAAAGCAAAGACAAAGAAGGCCGCAAAGAAACGCTTAAAGGTCACAGGTTCAGGGAAAATCGTCCACAAACAGACTGGCAAGAGCCATCTTCTGGGCAAAAAGTCCAGCAGGCGCAAGCGAAGGTTGAGTGGCAGGAAGCAACTCAATAGCAAAAAGCAGGCAAAACAGATCAAAAACGGCCTGCTGCCCAACGACTGAACGCCTTCACACGTTGTATCGCATATCATAGGCGCACAGTCATGAAGCTGTGCGCCTTCATTTTCCCCAACTGCATCTGCAGGCCGTCAACTCTGGTTCATCCAGGGGCCATGTGGAGCCGGAGGGGCTTCAGGCCGGATACGGCATCGTCCTGATGAAAAAGTGAGGTCGAAGGAGTATGCCGAGAGTAAAACGCGGACCGCTGTCACGACGGCGGCGCAAAAAGACATTGAAAGCCGCCAAGGGGTACGTCGGCGGCCGACACAGACTGTTCAAGACCGCCAAAGAAACGCTTATGCGAGCCGGGAACTATGCCTACGTTCACCGCCGGCTCAAGAAGCGCGACTTCCGCCGGCTGTGGATCGCTCGGATCAACGCCGCCGCGCGGATGAACGGAGCCAACTACAGCCAGCTCATCGGGCACATGAAGAAAAACGACATCAAGATCAACCGCAAGATGCTCGCAGAAATGGCTCTGTCAGACCCCGAGGGATTCAGGGCGGTAATGGAGGCTGCCGGAGTTCTCGAACAGTAAGCTCCGGGCCATCTCGATGACACGCATCGACAGCCCCAAAAATCAGCACGTGAAGCTTTTTCGCTCACTGCTCAATAAGAAGAGAAGAAATGATGCCGGACTCTGCCCGCTTGAGGGAGTCCGGCTTCTTTCTGGCGCCATCAGGGCCGGTGCCCAAATCGAGGCCGTGTACGTGTGCGAGGAGCTCCTTTCTGACGAGGACCCCCTGACGATGGCCGAGATGCTGGAAAATGAAGGCATTGTGCGCCATGACCTGACCCAGCGCGCCTTCGAATCGATGACCGATACCGAGAATCCCCAGGGCATCGCCGCGACCGCAAAAATCGAGTACGCATCCCTCGATGATGTCGCGCCCGAAGGCCCCTCCCTGTACCTGATGCTGCACGACATCCGTGACCCGGGCAATATGGGCACACTCGTCCGCAGCGCCGCCGCATTCGACTGCCGCGCCCTGGTGATCCTCGGAAGCTGTGTGGACCTTTTCAACCCGAAGGTCATCCGCGCGACCGCGGGCGGCGTGTTCGCAATCCGCCTTGTGGAGGTCTCGTGGGAGGTGGCGGGTCCATGGGCCGATGAGAACGACATTGTCACCGTCGCCGCGGCCGTGGAAGCTGACGAGCGCTCGGACATGGCCGAGTATGGCGAAAGGACGGCGCTGGTCATCGGCAGTGAGGCCCACGGCCTTCCGCAGGAGGTCTTGACACAGACCGACCTGCAGGTTAGGATTCCCATGAGTGCAGACGTCGAAAGCCTCAATGCTGGCGTGGCTGCCGGCATTTTGTTGTATGAAATATATACACAGATGCATCCTGCCAGTTAATGCCGCATCTGTCCGAAAACTGAATACAGACAAAGGTGATGACGGAGAAAAGTAGGCACCGTCACGCGCCGGGTGACAGAGAGGAGAAGCCACGGGCTGCAAGCTTTTCCCCCGGGCCAGGTGCTGAAGTTCGCTCCCGAACCGCGCGTTGAAGCTCTTTGAGTGTGTAGGCGCCGCCGGCACGCTTCCGCCGTTATCCGGACGACCGCCTGATAGGGTGGTTGCGAAACCCTCGGTTTTCGTCCCTACGAGCCGGGGATTTTTTGTTTTTTCTCGATGTTTTTCAAGTCGCACGTAATGACAGTGCATGGACCAGGAGGCAGACACATGGAGCTGCAGGAGACGATTGATGAAATACGCGAGGAGGCCGAGAGCGCGATTTTCGGCGCATCCGACCTCGACGAACTCGAACAGGTGCGGGTGAAATACCTCGGGCGCAGCGGTGTCGTCCGCGAGCAGTACAGCAAGATCGGCCAGCTTCCCGAAGAGGACCGACCTCTTGCAGGACAGGCGCTGAACAAGCTTAACGGCACGCTCGAACGCCTGCTGGAAGGCCGGAAAAAGGCACTGGTGGAACAGGCGGAAGAGGCGCAGCTTACCGCCGAAACCGTGGATGTCACCCAGCCCGGGCGCGTTCCGGTCATCGGCAGAAAGCATCCGCTGCTGAAGACGCTGGACGACATGCTGGAGATCTTCATGGGCATGGGCTTTCTGGTGGTCGAAGGGCCGGAGATCGAAGACTATTACCACAGCTTCGATGCCCTGAACTATCCCGAATACCACCCGGCCATGGACGAACAGGATACTTTCTACGTCACCGACGACGTGCTGTTGCGCTCCCAGACTTCGACCGTGCAGATCCGGGTGATGGAGGAGACCGAGCCGCCCGTGCGCATCGTCGCTCCGGGCCGCTGCTACCGGCGCGACACCGTGGACGCCACCCACAGCCACACCTTCTACCAGCTTGAGGGGCTGCTGGTGGCCGAGGATATCACCTTTGCGGATCTGAAGGGCACGCTGGCGATCTTCGCCCACACCATGTACGGCGAGCAGTGCGAGGTGCGCTTCCGGCCTGACTTCTTCCCATTCACCGAGCCGAGCGCCGAAATCGCCCTCACCTGCACCATCTGCGGCGGTCAAGGGTGCAACGTCTGCTCCCACACCGGTTTCCTGGAGGTCATGGGAGCCGGCCAGGTGGATCCAAATGTTCTTGCAGGTGTCGGTTACGATCCCGAAAAATATACCGGGTTCGCCTTCGGTGGCGGTATCGAGCGCTTCGCCATGCTCCGACACGGCATCGATGACATAAGACTTCTGTACAGCGGAGACATGCGCTTTTTGAACCAGTTTTCCTGACCATTCTTTTACACGCGACCAGACCTGAAAACAGTATGACACACTCCCAGGAGGAGTATCGATGAGAGTACCATATTCCTGGCTGATGGAATATTTGAAGGCCGATATAGATGTTGAAACCCTTGCCCACGAGCTCACCATGGGGGGGCTGGAAGTCGAGGCCATAGATGACTGGGCCTCTGAAGACGGTGAGGCCTCCGACGATGTCCTGATTACCTCCGTGACCTCCAACCGCGGTGACCTGCTGTCGATGACCGGGGTCGCCCGGCACGCAGCGGCAATCCTCGGTGCCGAGTGGTCGATGCCCGATATTGATATGGACCTGCTCGGCGAGGTGATCAGCGGTGACACTAAAGCAGGCAGCGAGCAGATGACCATCGAGCTGTCCGACCCGGAGGCCTGCCCGCGATACAGCGGACTGGTCATGGAGAACCTCGAGACCGCCGAAAGCCCCGACTGGCTCGGCTACCGTCTCGAAGCCGCCGGAATGCGCCCGATTGCGAACCTGGTGGACTGCACCAACTACGTGATGCTGGAGCTCGGCCAGCCGCTGCACGGCTTCGACTACAACCTCCTTAAAGACGGCCACATCATCGTCCGCACGGCCGAGGAGGGCGAGCAGGTGCTGACACTGGACCAGCAGTGGCGCACCATGACCGCCGAAGACCTGCTCATCACCGACCCCAACGGGCCGGTCGCCGTCGCAGGTGTCATGGGCGGAGCCGATACCGAGATGACATGGGACACCGAAAAGGTGCTGCTGGAAAGTGCTCATTTCGATCCCATCACCATCCGCAAGACCGCAATGCGGCTGGATCTGAGCAGCGAGGCCAGCTACCGCTTCGAGCGCATCGTCGATCCCGGCGGTACGCTCCGGACACTGGCACGCCTGGCCGGGCTCCTGCAGGAGACCGCCGGTGGAGACATTGTCGGTAGCGCCGTTGACGCCTGTGCCATCGACCCCTCGCCTCGCGAGGTCGAACTTCGTGTCGAGCGCTGCAACAATATCCTGGGCACGGACATTTCCGCCGATCAGATGGAAGAGTATCTGCAGCGGCTTCAATTCGGCGCGGAGCCTGATGATGAAACCATCCAGGTCGCCGTGCCGACCTTCCGACCCGATGTCGAGCGTGAAATCGACGTCATCGAGGAGGTCGCCATCGTTCACGGGTATGACAATATTCCCACCACGGTTCCCGGCAGCCTCAACCAGAGCGGTGTTTTCACCCGCGAGCAGACGCTGGAGCGCAGGGCCCGCGAGACGCTCCGGGCGGCCGGTCTAAACGAGTCGATCGGCTTTGCCATGATTTCACCGGAAGACTTCGACCGCATGGGATTCCCTGATGACGCTTCTGAACGCGAGATGGTGCCACTGGCCAGCCCCATGATCGAGGAGCAAAGCCACATGCGTACCGTACTTTTGCCCACACTCATGCAGCAGTGCGAGCACAACCAGCGGCAGCGGGTGCAGACGGTGCGACTGTATGAAATCGCACATACCTTCATCCCACGGGCCACCGGCTCTTTACCTACGGAGCGCCAGCA
>JAWODS010000343.1:0-15629 GCA_046483205.1 Armatimonadota bacterium
TACTACCCCAAAAAGACGCACACTGAGCCGCCGGAGGGCGATTTGTCAGGGCCGACAACTCTTGACTCTGGCGGTCAAAAGCAGTAAAATATCTGTCCACGGGAGCCGAAGTGGTGGAATTGGCAGACACGCTGTCCTCAGGAGGCAGTGGGTTAACACCCGTGTCGGTTCGAATCCGACCTTCGGCACCACAAAAAAATACTCCTGAGCGAGCCGCGGGCACAGTGCCTGCGGCTTTTTGCTGTGTCCCTCCGGCGGCTTTGACTTCTCGGCGGACCATGTCTTCAAACATCTGCACACGATTTAACGTCATAGTGCACGTATTGAACGAAGAACGAAATGAGATGACCTTCCTCTGTGAAAAAGTCGCTACGAAAGGGTTTCAGCTTCGGGCTGACCTCCGGTGTCATAACGACGCTGGGGCTTTTGATCGGCCTGCATTCGAGCACACATTCCGCGAAAGCCGTCCTGGGTGGGATCATCGTCATCGCCATCGCCGACGGTCTTTCTGACGCGCTGGGCATCCACGTTTCCGAGGAGGCCGAGGCGGTGCACACCGACAGAGAGATCTGGGCGGCGACCCTGAGCACGTTTGTCGGCAAGTTTGTCGTTGCGATGAGCTTTGCGGTACCGTTCGTAGTGTTATCACTTGGGACCGCGGTGATCGTCAGCCTCGTGTGGGGATTTGTGCTGATTGGCAGCCTCAGCGCCTATATGGCCATAAAGCAGGAGATGCAGCCTCTGTGGGTGGTATTGGAGCACCTGGGCATTGCCGTGGCCGTAGTTATCATCACTCACTATGTGGGACATTGGGTGGGGCAGTATCCCGGCTAAAATGCTGTTTTTTGAAAGAATAGACAAAAATGCAGCCGCCAGGGACACTTGTATATGGCAGGGCGGTGGGTATAATACCGCTGAGAATACCATAAGCGTCCCGGGACAGGTTTCATGCGACATCGGCCGCGGCTGGATGACCGAGCGCTGCTGGCTGCTCTGGCACAGGGCGACACGTCGGCTCTGGATGCGCTCTACAAGAGCTATTCGGCGCCGGTCTATCATTTCTTGCTTGCACGAACCCGGTCACCGGAAGACGCCGAGGATTTGCTGGTCGAGGTTTTCCTGTCACTGATGGCCCGGGGGCGGAAGCTCACCCGGATTGACAATTTACAGGCATATCTGCTGAAAATCGCCTGTCACAAGGCCGCACAGCTTTACTTTTCGCAGGACCACCTGCGGCTGAATGACCCGGATGTGCAAATAGCCGATCCGCGTGCTGCGACAGCCGAGAGCCGGGCAAGGGCTACAAGCGTTCAGAAGGCACTCAATGAACTGCCCGCCGAACAGTGTGAGGTTATCGTGCTGAAGGTGTGGCACGAGATGACGTTTGTCGAAATCGCCGAGGCGCTGCATATCCCGCCAAATACCGCGGCGAGCCGGTATCGCTACGGCATGGACAAGCTGCAGGCGTTACTGGGAGACGATGACGATGAATGACCGGCAGATGGAAGAAAAGCTCCGCAGGGTGGACCTGCTGCCACCGCCTCCGCAGGCCAAAGCACGGCTGATGCAGGAGGCGACCCGGCGGGCCACCATCAACCGCAGGCTCCGCATTGTAACTCTGAGTCTGGCGGCTGCTGCCATCGTGCTGTTCATCTTCAATTTTGCTGTCATGGATATTATCGAAAACCGCCTCGATGCACTGGCGTCAGGTTCTTCAATAAGCGCCAGGGAGTGTGCCGACGCTCTCAAGGCCCGACAGAAGCTTATCGTCGAAACGCTCGAATTCAATCCCAACGGCAACTATAGGGACACGGAATCCACCGATGAAGCAGACCGCGCCGGTGGTGCAGATATGCCGGAGCAATCCGAACCATCCCCCGACAGCGGCTTGCTCCATCGCGACCGCGCCAGGCCGGAGGGATCCCCGCCACCAGGAGCGGATTGACGCATCGGTGGCAGCCCTCTGCGTGGCACAACCGGAGACGCGCATCCCATGAAACACTGCCGACCGTGCTGCGCGCCTGTCGGAAGGAAAGCCGGTCGCCGCTGTCGAAATAGCTCCTGTCACATCAATCTGTTGTGAGCACAATCATCTGGAGTGATGGTTTCATGAAACCGCTGCTTATCATCGTCATAATTGCGCTTATTGCCGGGGCCGTTCACGCCCAGGAGGGGTTCACCGACCATGGCGTCGCGGCGAATGTTGCCGAAAGCCGCGGAATGGTCTGTGCTGAAAACTCCGAGGGCGAAAACCTCGCGATATGCTGTGCGCTTGACCAGAGCGACGTCGGCTGGGTGATGGTCAACAATATTGACACCGGCGAATCGCAGCAGTCATTTGCACCACAAACCGCCGGAAGCTCTCCCCCGTTTCACGCTCTTTTGCACAGCAACAAACACTTTTACACCGGCTTCGGAAAACATATCGTTGACCTTGATATAAATACCCTCGAATGGATCGACCACGGCGTGCCATGCCCCACGAACTCTTCATACCTGGCCTTCACCGAAGCTCCTGACGGAACCGTATGGGCCGGGGGTGTGTACCGCACCGACCTGGTCTCGCTCGATCCGGAAACCGGTGAGACGAAGGACCACGGCCGCATGGACCCGGAGGAAAAGTACGTTGAGACCCTTGCGGTTGATGATAAGGGCTGGGTGTATGGCGGCATCGGTACCGCGCGCTGCAACATCTGCGCCTACAATCCCGAAACCGGTGAAAAGCGGTCGCTCATTCCTGAAGAGAAGCGCGAACACGGCACAGGTCATGTCCATCCCACGGCGGACGGGGCGTGTTACGGAGCGGCTGCAAGCCAGGCCTATCGCCTCTACAACGGTGAGGCAACCCCGATCGACAAATCGGAGGCCGCGCCGCGCCGTGATGTCTATGACATAAGCTGGGGGGCCAGCACGGGGACATTCCCGGACGGGCAAAAGATTGTCAAGTACAGCCTGCCGGAAAAGTATCTGATTGTTGAAAATCCGGAAACCGGCGAACGCGAGCGTATGGAGTTCACCTACGAATCCGGTGGTGCGACCATCACCAGTCTCGCGGCCGGGCCCGATGAAGTTGTGTACGGCTCCACGTGTCATCCAATGCACTTCATCCGTTTTGATGCGAAGACGATGGAACTGACCGACATGGGCGCAGTGCCGCAGATCGGTGGTGGGAACATGTGCGCGATCACCACTCAGGGCGATACCGTCATCGGTGGCGAATACGCCGGTGGGCGCATGTGGGCCTATGATCCCAATCTGCCGTGGCGGCCGATGGCCTCCCGCATGGAGGAGGGGATCGCCGCTGAAACGCTTGTCGAAAACGCCACGTGCACCGGTGGTCACTTCTCATACCTGGACAGCCACGAGCTTGCCTTCCTGACCGGTGAGGGAGATTTCGATGTCACCGGGACATTCCACATCGAGGCTCCTGAAGATGGCAGCTACTGGCTGTATATCCAGCCGTTCCAGGCCGAGAAATACGCGCGGGTGCAGATGTCCTTTGACGGAGAGGCGCTGGGGGACCCGTTCGACGCCCGCGCCGGCGGAGTCAGGCCCGGCCCGGTCCTGGAGTTTGGACCCTTCGACCTGGAGGGGGGCGAGCACGAGCTTTCACTGGAAATCCTGCAGACCGAAGGCCAGCAGCCGTGGTGCTCGATCAGCCGCGTGCTGCTTTCCCAGCAGCGCCGGGAGAACCTCCTGCAGCCCGCGGCTCCGAACCCCGTGATTATGGGGCAGTGGAAACGCGACATCTGCCGCCCCCGGACGGCCCTCGCACATCCCGACGGCAAACACGCCATCATCGGCGGGTTCGCAGGATATGGGCTGGTCGGTGGCGGTCTCGGTATCGTCAACCTGGAGACCGGTGAAGACACACTGCTCACAGCGGATGAGGACCTTCTTTCCGGCCACAGCACGATTACACTGCAGGCCCTTCCCAACGGCGACCTCGTCGGCGGCACCTCCATCAATGCGCCCGGCGGCGGCCATCCTACCGCCGAGGAGGCCGAAATCTATATCCTCGACTGGGAGACCAAAGAGATTGTGTTCCACACGGTTCCGGTCCCCGATGAAAAATCCATCATCAGCATCCTCGTCGGACCTGACGGGCTGGTTTATGGCCTCTCCGCCACGCGCCAGTTCTTTGTGTTTGATCCGGAGGCCCGCGAGGTCATCCATACAGAAGACTGGTCGGCCTACGGCGGCGTGCCCCGACATTCGCTGCACAACGGGCCTGACGGAAATATCTACAGCCTGATGGGCGGGGCGATTGTCAGGATCACCCCGGAGGCACCCTTCGAACATGAGCAGATCGCCGAGCCACCTGCCAACATCTCCGCCGGAGGGGCTCTCGTCAACGGCCTGTTTGTGTACGCATGTAATGCCCAACTGTGGACATATGACATTCCCGGAATGTGAGCGGGAGCATACACCGGACATGGAGGACCTCAGCCATGAGTGACATACATCTTATTATCGCCGTCGTCCTGCCACTCACGGTGGCATCGGTAGGAAAGTGCGTCGAGCCAACCGATCACGGTGTCGCCGTGCCTTTGGCCGAACGCAGGGGCGTGGTTGGTGTTCATACGGCGGAGGGGGAAAACCTTGTCATCGCCTGCAGCACCGACCTCTCCCCGCGCGGGTGGATACTGGTCACCGACATTGATACCGGTGAAAGTGAGCAGATATGGGCTCCGGAGGGTGTGCCGAACGGCGCCCCTTACGGCTCGTGCGTCGCCAGCAACGGCAAATATTACACCAGCCAGGGGGACTGGCTCCTGGAGTTCGATCCCTCGACATGGGAATGGACCTTCTCCGGACGCCCGGCACCCGCTGCAAGCGCCTATCTGCGCATTATCGAGGGCCCCGAAGGCAGGATATGGCTCGGAGACGTCTATCGCGCCGGACTGTCCTGCTACGACCCGCAGACGCAGGAAATGACGGACTACGGAGCGATGGATGAGGAGAAGTATCTGTCTCATATCGGCTTTGATGACGCAGGGTGGATCTACTGCGGTATCGGCACCGCCCGGACAAACCTCGTCGCCTTCCATCCCGGAACAGAAGAAAAACGTTCACTCATCCCCGACAATGAGCGCAGGGTCGGCACGGGCTACACCTACACGGGCACAGACGGCAGCGCCTACGGTCGCGCCGCCGGTCAATGGTATCGCCTCCACGACGGCGAGGCCACGAACATCGAGAAGGCCGACGCGGCGGAAGCAAAAGACATGGGCGACATCTACTGGGGCGACGTCAAAGCGCGTTTCCCCGACGGCCGCCGGGTCAGCTCATACGATTTCCAGCAAAAGTATCTCGATGTGTACGATCCTGAAACCGAAACAACCGAGACCATCGAGTTTGATTACGAATCCGAGGGCACCGTCATCCGGGTTCTCACTGATGGGCCGGGGGATAAAATCTACGCCAATTCCGCCCATCCCTCACGCTTCATCGTCTTCGACCCGGCGACAGATACGCTGGAGTATCGTCCCGGCCCCATTGCCCTCAAGGGCTTTGGTGTGCAGGGAGATTACGTCTTCGGCGGACATTACGGCGGCGGGAAGCTGTATGTTTATGATACGACGAAGCCGTGGAATTTGACGGGTACCGCAAAGGCACTCAAGGGCGCAACCGGTGCGCAGCAGCTTGTGGAGGCCGGAAATACCGATGACGGCCGCCTGTTATATCTCGACAGCCACGACGTCGCCCTGTTTTTATCCGATGAGTACGGCGGGGAGACACACTTCGATCTGCACGTGCCGGAGGATGGAGAATACTGGCTGCTGATCGCCACATATCAGGCACCCACTTACTGCGCCGCACAGCTTCTCCTGGACGGGGAGCCCCTGGGCGAGCCGTTTGACGCAAAAGCTTCCACGGTGATACCCGGGCCGATCCTCGATTTCGGCCCCCTGGAGCTGTCCGAAGGGATGCACCGGCTGACTGTTCGAACGCTGGAGGATGATTCGGAGAATCCGTGGATCTCGCTGCGTGCCGTGAAATTCACGGACGATCCTTCGGAGACGAGCGTTTCCGTCCCCGAGAAAAACCCGGAGCTGGTGAAAGCGTTCGCTCCGGATATCAACGTCCCCTGGGGTGCGGCGGCTCACCCCGACGGCGAGCATATACTGATATCAGGGTCGCCCGGCTACGGTTATATCGGTGGCGGCATCGGCATTTACAACATCACAACTGGCGAATCGCAGCTCCTGCCACACACCGACCTCATCGAAAACCACAGCATCCGGTGCATGGAGCCGCTGCCGGACGGTGACATTGTCTGCGGTACCAGCGTCTCGGGCGGTCACGGCACCAGCCCCGTCGCCGATGATGCCGTCATCTGTGTGCTGGACTGGGAAGCGAAAACCGTCAGCCAGCATGATGTTCCGGTCAAGGACCTGAGCGAGATCAGGAGCATCGTGCGGGGGCCCGAAGGCCTCCTTTACTGCCTGGGTACAAACGGGCTACTGTTTTCCTATGACCTGCAGTCACAGGGTATCATCGCTCAGGCGGATCTGTCCGACTACGGCAGCGTGGCCGTCAACCCGATGACTCTCGGCCCCGAGGGGAACCTGTACGTGGTGCTGCGAGACGCAGTGCTGCAGGTTGGGATTGATGGGCTGGAGGTTGCCAAAATCTGCGACGCCCCGGGGCCGATCAATGCCGGGATTGGCCTTGTTGACGGACGGGTCTATTTTGCCCGCGGCTCGCATCTGTGGAGTGTCCCAGTTCCGTAAGAAGCATCTGTCCGTGGCCTGGATATGTGTGGTGGGAGGGAATCGACTTCCGCCTGCGAAATAGCACCTGTTTGCACCGGTGCTGTACCGATAGCCCTGCAGGAGAAAAACTCATGAAAGTCTATGTCTCAACCGATATGGAAGGCTGCAGTGGAATCGCAACATTCGCCCAGTGCGGTCGGGACCCGGAGCTTTACGAAAAGGAGGGTCGCCCGCTTCTGATGGGCGATGTTAACGCCCTGGTGGAGGGGCTTCTGGCAGGTGGGGCCGACGACATTGTTGTCAGTGACGGCCATGCCGGCGGATGCAACTTCATCCCCGAGATGATGCACCCTGGAGCGCGATATTACACGGGTGTGGAACGACCCCGTCCCGCGGGCGGCGCTGATGAAAGGTTCGATTGCGCGGTGCTTTTGGGATACCACGCGATGAACGGAACCGAACGCGGCATGATGCACCACACCCAGAGCAGCCGGGCGGAAAGCAGGTACTGGTACAACGGTGTCGAGAGCGGCGAAATCGTTCAGAGCTCACTGGTGCTCGGGCACTTCGGTATCCCCGTCGTCATGGTCACAGGTGATGAAGCAACCTGTGATGAAGCTCACAGGTTTCTCGGAGACACGATCGTGACCGTCGCTGTAAAAGAAGGCTGGAGCCGCCAGAGTGGTGTACTCATCGCCCCGGAAAAAGCGCACGAAATGATCGCCGAAGGCGCAAAGAAGGCCCTCCAGCAGGTTGAGAAATGTGAGCCGTTTCGCTTGGACCTGCCCATCGAGGGGAAGATGGTCATCCAGACACCTGAATACGCCGAGAAGCGTGGCAGCCAGCTTGGGGAGAAGATCAACGACAATACCTGGGTTGCCACCTTTGAATCACCTTTGGACATTTACAAGTTTTAATATCACACTTTTGCAGGCCGCCATCCGGAATTGTACTGCCGATTGGCGGCGACATACGGAAAGGTCGAACTTTTATGCCACAAATTGACGTTCTCCAATCCATTCTCGATCGTGCACGCGAAGCACAAAAGACAATTGCACTTCCCGAAAGCACGGACCACCGCACTCTCTGCGCCGCCCGGCAGGTCGTTGACAGAAAAATCGGCAGGGTGGTCCTTGTCGGGGATAAAAACAAAATCCATGCCGAAGCCCACTCGCTGCACGTGGACCTTGACGACATTGAGATATGCAATCCGCTCACCGAAGAGACGCTGTGCACCAATGCAGAGATGTTCTTCGATCTCCGCAAGCATAAGGGCATCAGCGAGGACGACGCCGAGCAGCAGGTTTGTGACCCGCTGTATGCCGCCGCACTGATGCTGCAACGGGGTGAGGTTGACGCGACGGTTGCGGGGGCCGTCCACCCCACTGCAGATGTTTTGCGCCCTCTGTTCCAGATCGTCGGCCCCCGACCCGGGCTTTCGCTTGCCTCAAGCTGCTTTGTGATGATTACCAAACAAAAGCACATGGGCCATCACGGCGCATTTATCTATGCCGACGCCGGCGTGAATCCCAATCCCACGCCCGAGCAGCTCGCAGATATCGCCATCTCCAGCGCCGACAGTTGCAGGGCCTATTTCCAGGTGGAGCCGCGTATAGCCATGCTGTCATTTTCCACCATGGGCAGCGCCAGCCATCCGGACGTTGATAAGGTCAGGGAGGCGACCGAAATCGCGTGTGAAAAGCGGCCCGATCTTCTCATTGAAGGGGAGCTTCAGGCCGATGCGGCACTGGTTCCGGAGGTCGCGGAGATGAAATGCGACGACAGTGACCTGCGGGGCCGGGCGAACACCCTCATTTTCCCCGACCTCGACGCAGGCAACATTGCCTACAAGCTCACGCAGCGGCTCTGTAACGCCGGAGCGTACGGCCCGCTGCTGCAGGGGCTGGCGAAGGTCGGTATGGACCTCTCCCGTGGTGCCACGATTGACGATGTCTCCAACGTCTGCGCCACCGCCGCCGTGCTGGCCGAACACATGCAAAACCAGGATGCCGCGGCGTGATCGCTGGCGCACCCCGGCCCGGCAACAGAGGCAGGTCCCCCGAGATCCTCTGGCGACCCCGATAGTGTCCTGATGCAGGCCGCTTTTTCGGCTGTCGGCTCTCTCCCCTGCGGCTTGCATGAGAACGGTCCTAATTGTATAATTAATGTGAGATATTTATAGCTAATTGATGGAGGAATACGGCATGGCAGGACATTCGAAATGGGCCAATCGGGTCCATCGAAAAACCCGTCAGGATAAAAGGCGCGCGAAAACGTTCAGCAAGCTTTCGCGGATGATCCAGGTTGCGGCGCGCGAGGGCGGCGACGATCCCGAGTACAATCCGAACCTGCGGATGTATATTGACAAGGCCAAAGACGCTGAAATGCCCAAAGAAAACATCGAACGCGCCATCAAGGCTGGCACCGGCGAGCTCGAAGGGGTCAATTACGAGCCCGCAGTGTACGAAGGCTATGGCCCGACCGGTGTTGCCATGATCATCAAGGTGCTGACGGATAACAATAAACGCACGGTCGCTGAAATCCGCAATATCATGAAAGAACACCAGGGCAGCCTTGGTGAGGCCGGCTCCGTCAGGTGGATGTTTGAAAGCAAGGGCGTCGTCACCCTTCAGAGCGAAGCGTGCGATTATGACGAGGTTTTCATGATCGGAGCCGAGGCAGGGGCCGAGGATGTCATCATGGATGAGGACGACGGGACGATTGAGGTCCGCACCGACCCGCAGGATTTGACGAACGTGTACGAAGCGCTCAAAGAGGCGGGCCTGGAGACCGACCGTTCCGAGCTGACCATGATCCCCACCGCCACTCACGAGGTGTCCGACGCCGACGCACCGAAAGTGATGAAACTTCTGGACAGGCTCAACGATCACGACGACGTGGAGCAGATTTACTCCAACTTCGAGGTTTCAGACGAAGCGATGGAGGCCTACGACGTCGCCTCCTGACGTCTGGGGCAAACAGACATGCGAAGACCGGCTGACCTTTACGGGCGCCGGTCCTTTTTTACTGCTTCTCATTGCAACGACCGTTAGAACATTTTTCTGCAGGCCTCAGCCCAGTTCGTCACCAATGAACATCACCCCGGCCACCTCGTTGGCGCTGGTAACGCCGGCATTGACCTTCGCCAGGCCATCGTACTTGAGTGTCTTCATCCCGCTCTGCCTGGCGATCTTACGCAGCTCTGATGCGTTCGCGCCTCCGGCGATGGCCTGCCGGACATCGTTGTTGACCACCATCAGCTCGTAGAGGGCAGTACGTCCGTTGTAGCCCGTATTCCGGCAACTGTGACAGCCCCGGGCGCGGTGAAACTTGATTTGTGAGGCCTGCTTCTCGGTCAACTGCAGGCGCTCCAGCTCCTGCTCGGTGGGTTCCACCTCTTCCCGGCAGCGCGTGCAGAGCTTGCGCACCAGCCGCTGTGCGAGGACGCCGATGAGTGATGAGGCAGTGATATAGGGTGGAATGCCGATATCGATCAGCCGGGTCGCCGCCGACGGGGCGTCATTGGTGTGAAGCGTGGACAGACACAGGTGGCCCGTTAACGAGGCCCGGAAGGTCATCTGGGCGGTCTCCAGATCGCGCACCTCACCGACCAGCACCACGTCCGGGTCCTGGCGCAGGATGCTTCGCAGCGCCGTGGCGAAAGTGACATCCACCGCCCGGTTGACAGCCACCTGGTTCAGCCCATCCACCTCATATTCGATTGGGTCCTCGACCGTGGTGATGTTGCGGGTGTCGTCATTGAGCTTGTGAAGGGATGCGTACAGCGTTGTGGTCTTTCCGCTGCCGGTCGGGCCGGTGACCAGGAGCAGCCCCTGCTGCATGTTGATGAGACGATCAAATTCATCCAGCGTGTCCTGCCGAAAGCCCAACTGCCTCAGAGACACCAATGTGTTGGACTTATCCAGAATACGCAGGACGGCCTTCTCTCCCCAGTACGTCGGCAGCGTGGAGACACGCAGGTCTATCGGGCGATCATCCACGACGGTGGCAAACCGCCCGTCCTGGGGTTTCCTGGTTTCGGCAATGTCCTCGCCCGCGAGGATTTTGATCCGCGACAGCACGTACCTGTGCATATCCATAGGCAGCTGTGTCGCCGTCTGAAGCTGGCCGTCAATGCGGTAGCGGACGGTCATGTGCTCTCCACGCGGCTCGATGTGTATATCGGAGGCCCGTGCGCGCACCGCATCATTCAACACCTCCTGCACAATCCGAACAACCGGGGCGGTGTCAAGCATCTCGGCCAGCGAATCATCCAGGCTTTCTCCGGCGATCTCACCAAGATTGGCATCCAGCTCCCGGGTATCGGCCACTTTGACCTTCTGGCGGGCCTGTGTGGAATAGTACTGCTCGATAGCGGGTTTGAGCTCTTCGGCATCGATCTCCACGGGCTCCACGCGCTTGCCCGTCCTGCTGCGCACCTCGTCCATGGCGAAAACATCGGTCGCATCGGCCATGGCCACGAGGATGCGATCCTGGCTGATCTGCAGGGGCAAAAGAATGTATTCTTCGGCGAGCGATCGTGGAATATCCTGCATGGCCGCCGGGTTGACTTCGTATGATTCAAGGCTGTCTCGTTTGGGGCGTGAGCGTCTTTTGCGGGGCCCCCTGGACTCCTGTTCTTCTTCCACGGTTTCCTGCGTGGTTTCGTAGGTAGCCTCCTGGGACGCCGGCTCGGCAATCTCCTCAGCCTCCTCCACCGACGACATGGCCTCAGTCGCCTCCGCAATATCATGTGCTGAAACCATTCCGCTGCTCAGCAGCGCCTGCACCAGATTGACACCGTTCTCTTCCTTGATCTCCTCGGCCTGCTGGAGCTCCACCTCTGTGATAGCGCCGACCTTCACCAGTGCTTCAGCCAACTGCTGATCGTTCTGTCTGTTCACATTTTTCACTCCTCTATGATCATCGCTGCGTTGACTTCACCGCACTTACTTTGCTATACTCGATTGCTGATAGGGCTGTCGATTCAGCGACGAGTCATCGGTCACGTAATGCATTATTCGACAAGGGCGCTCGGTCTTCCTTGCAATAATGACAATTCCAGAGGGTGGAGGTATGCCAGGTGGCGACTGAAGAGCCCGGCCTGTCGAATAGGGAACTCGCTCAATTCTGCCGGCAGTTTTCAAGCCTCTGTCACGCCCAGATCAACATACTCGATATCTTCGATTCATTGAAGGAACAGACCCACAACCCGCTTTTGCGTGAGATCATTGAAAGCGTCAGACACGACACCGAGCACGGCCGCAGCCTGGCAACAGCCTTCGGGCGATATCCCAACTGTTTTTCGCCATTTTTCATCAGCATGGTCCGCCAGGGCGAACTGGAGGGCGAACTTGACCGGATATTCGAAGACCTCGCCACCCATTTCGCCAGTCGCGTTGATGACACCCCGGACGTCTCCGAAAGACAGTCCGCAGCATTCGACTGGGAACGGGCGATTACCGTCTTTCAGTGGATTTTTACCTGGGTCATAGCGCTTATTGCCGTCAGTGCCATCGGCTCCGGTATCGTCTGGTATGGGACCACCGAGCTGGCTCTGCCCGGAGCCCCCGTACCGAACATTTTGCTGTTCGTGGGCGTCGTATTGCTGCTGGGCGTGATACTTTTCGCCCGCGGTCGAAAAAGACTATAGTGTATTTTGCACAGTCGCGAATTCCCCGATATTTGAAGTACTGAAGATCAGGGCATATTGTCTTCAAAACTGAATAGACAACGGACCACCCAAAGGCACCGATGGGGTCCCGACATTCCAGCAAACCGCACAGAGAGCCGCGTATGGTGAGATGTGGCCGGGGAGCTGGAATCTCTCTATCGCCCCGGAGCTGCGGACCGAACGGATTGCTCCCAGTAGGCTCCGACGGCTTTCCCCCGTTACAGGGAAGAGACATCGCTCAAACCGGCGGTGTCGTATAGAGCGCTATTCATCTGCGACGCCAGGTGAAATGAAACAGAGTGGTACCGCGGATTTTTTGCATCCGTCTCTGAAACAGGGGCGGGCTTTTTGCTTTCTTGGGCCCATATCCACCGGTGATATCCCGTATTGGTCATCTTACCGGTTCCGCAAGCACTTGACTTTTGTTTTACCTGCGCATAAGATATGACGCTATTTCCAGACCGGAGGAGCCAACCATGGACTACAAGGACACACTCAATCTGCTCAAGACTGATTTCCCACAGCGCGGGAACCTCCCAAAACGCGAGCCCGAAATCCTGAAATTCTGGCAGGACGAAGAGATTTACGAAAAGGTGCGTGCTCTCCGCGCCGAATCGCCCAAATGGATTCTTCACGACGGCCCGCCCTATGCCAATGGAGATATCCACCTGGGGCAGGCGTTGAATAAGATTCTGAAAGATATCGCCATCAAATATAAGACCATGCGGGGCTATGACTGCCCGTACAGGCCGGGATGGGACACCCAGGGCCTTCCCACCGAGCAGAGCGTGGCAAAAGAGTACGGTATCAACCGCCACGACGTGCCGGTGCTGCAGTGGCGCCAGAAGTGCCGCGAGCTGGCACTTGGCTACGTGGACACCCAGCGCGAGCAGTTCAAGCGCCTGGGCGTGCGCGGCGACTGGGACAACCCGTACCTGACACTGAGCCCCGAGTACCAGTCGCGGCAGATCGAGGCATTCGCTGAAATCGCCGACCGTGGGCTTTTAACCCGCAGCCTCCGCCCCGTGTATTGGTGCTATCACTGCGAAACCGCCCTGGCGGAGGATGAAATTGAATACACCGAAAAGGTATCCCCGGCCATCTATGTGGCGTTCGCGCTTGAGGATTCTGCGGCGGCCTTTCCGGAGCTTCCGAAGGGTGAAACAGCCGAGTTCGTCATCTGGACGACCACTCCGTGGACCATCCCCGGCAATACTGCCCTGGCGGTGAACGAATGGGCTGATTACGTGCTCGTGCACGTGGATGGGCGCTACCTGGTCATGGCCCAACGCCTGATGCCGGTGGTCCTGGAGGCATGCGAGCTCGGTGATGGCGAGGTGATCGCCACCCGGGAGGGGGCCGACCTTGAAGGGCTCGTCGCACAGCATCCGCTGTATGACCGACAATCGCCGGTCGTCGTCGCCGATTACGTGGAGCTGGAATCAGGCACCGGCGTCGTTCATACCGCACCCGGTCACGGCCCCGAAGATTACCAAACTGCCCTGGAGTACGACCTCGACATCGTCAGCCCTCTGGACGATTACGGCCAGTTCACCGGGGAGGCAGGCAAGGAGCTTGAGGGCCTTGTGTGCGACCAGAACAACGACGCGGTCATGGAGCTTCTGGACGCCGAAGACGTGCTGCTGGGGACCCACCCGCAGACACACGAATACCCGCACTGCTGGCGCTGTCATAACCCCGTTATCTGGCGCGCCACCAGGCAGTGGTTCATGGATATCGACGCCCTTCGAGAGGACGCACTGGAGGAAATCAAGAAAGCGGAATGGATGCCGGAATGGGGCGAACGCCGGATCGCCGGGATGGTTGAAAGCCGCCCCGACTGGTGCATCTCCCGCCAGCGTCCCTGGGGCGTGCCCATTCCCATCTTCTACTGTGCTGACTGTGAGGAGCCGCTGCTGGACAAAGACGTCATGCTGCACCTGGCGGACCTCGTCGAACAACACAGTGCAGACGTGTGGTTTGAGCGAGAGGCTGATGAGCTTGTGCCCGACGGGACCACCTGCGAATGTGGGGGAAAGCACTTCTACAAGGACCCCGACATCATGTCTGTGTGGTTCGATTCAGGCGCCAGTCATCACTGCGTTCTGGAAGCCGATCCGGAGCTGAGCTATCCCGCCGACCTGTATCTGGAGGGCGACGACCAGTACCAGTGCTGGTTCCAGACCTCCCTGTGGGTCGCCGTGGCGATGGGCAAGCCGGCTCCGTTCAAAATGGTTGTCGGACATTCATTCTTCGTTGATGAAACCGGCGAAAAGATGTCCAAATCAAAGGGCAACATCATCGCACCCGACGAGATTTATGACGAATACGGCGCCGATGTCCTGCGCATGTGGTTTACCTACGCGGACTTCCGGCAAAAGATGTTTGCGTCTGAGGAGATTCATCACCAGGTGGCGGATGCGTACAAAAAGATCCGCTTCACCGTCCGCTTCATGCTCCAAAACTGCAGCGACTTCGACCCTGAGACAGACGCCGTGCCATACGAGGAGATGGCGGAGGTCGATCAGTGGGCGCTGGCGCGGCTGCAGCAGCTCATACAGAATATGACGGAGGCATTTGACAACTGGGAGCTTCACTCCTTTTATCACCAGATGCACTCATTCTGCGCGACGGATCTCAGCCAGTTCTATCTGAACGTCTGCAAGGATCGGCTGTACACCGATCTGCCCGATTCGCAGGATCGCCGATCGGCGCAAACAGCGCTGTGGACCATCCTGCAGGCGCTGGTGCGGATGATGGCGCCGGTGCTGACATATACCTCCGAGGAGATCTGGCAGCACCTGCGGGACCGCTCGCCGTCTCTGAAAGAGAGCGTGCAACTTGCAGATTGGCCGGAGATTGATCAGCAGGCCGACGACCCGGATCTGCTGCAGCGGTGGGAACAGTTCCTGCAGGTGCGTCATGAGGCGATGGCCGCTCTGGAAGAGGCCAAGGAGAGCGGTGAATGCGGCAATCCGCTGGAGGCCTGGCTGACGATTTATGCCGATGAGCCGACCCGTGAACTTCTTGAAAGCTTCGATGATCTAAGAGGACTGATGATTGTCTCGACGGTCGAACTCCGAGTGCTTTCGGAGGCGCCCGGGAAAATGGAAGAAGGATTCGTTATCACGGCGGAGAAGAACAGTGGCGAAAAGTGCGAGCGGTGCTGGATGCGGCTGGAGACCGTTGGTACAGAATTTTGTTCCAGTTCCCAAACTCTTCGTCCACTGCCGGCA
>JAWODS010000446.1:0-4250 GCA_046483205.1 Armatimonadota bacterium
CCCCCGTGTAACCTGGACAGGCATGATGCAGTAAAAACGAGCAAAAGGGCGGTACAGGCCAACGCGACGGGTGCTATTGAGCGTCCGACGCTGTCTCGTACTTTCCCCACAATTGCAGAATATCCGCGCGATCGTCAGTCCCATCTATCAACACCGGCGGATACTCTGGAGCGCTGTCGCTCTCACCCAGATCCTTCCATCCCAGGTCCGGCGCATCACCCGTGTATGGCAGACCGACGTCCGTACCGGCGTTGATTGCGGGGCTCCCGGAGGAAAGCAGGTAGAGTCCTTCATCAATGGCGGTCAGATCCGGCGGTGCGACGAGCGTGTCCGTGCCGGTATCATAGCGCTCCACGAACTGCGGGACCGTGAATTCGCCGTCATCGGTGCGGATCAGAGCGGCCTTCGGGAAGAATACCTCTTCTTTGCGCTCGTCCGCGGCATGATACAGCAGGTTGTGGCTCATCTGCACATTCGCGCTTCCGGGTGTGCATCGGATGAAGTGCAGGTTCCGCTGGCCGATCTGGTGGTCGAGATTGGCGATGATATTGTTGCGCAGGATCGAGCCATGGCCTTTCGGATTGATGCGAAGGGTTACCCGCTCGCGGCTGTTGACGAAGGTGTTGTTATAGACTTCCGTGTCGCTGGACTGCAGCTCCAGGCCGGGGAAACGGTTTTCGTAACACAGATTGCCGATGACGCGGTTGTGCCCGCGCGAGCCCTCGTCGGGATTGCCGCTGACCATGATACCCGCGTGATCGTTGTGGAAGCAGATGTTGTTGGTAATGAGTATGTGATCGGAGTCGTGGCCGACGATGATGCCCGGATTGCCGTTGCCGTAGCAGATATTCCCGCGGATGACATGGTGGTCGCCTGAGGTGATGTCGATCGATTCCTCCGGACACAGCCCGATAACGTTGCTTTCAATGACGTTATGGTCACCGGTGAGGCCCTGACGGACGCCGTGCTCGTTGCGGCCTCCGGCATGGCAGGTCACGCCGTCGTTGCTGGCACATTTGACAATGGTGCAGCCCGCCACGCGGTTGTGGTGTGAGCCGCTGCTGAGGTAGATGCCACAGTTGATATTCTCATACAGAAAGCAGTCGAGGATCTGCACCTGTGTGGAATCATCGAGAATGAGGATGTTGGGATTGCCGTAATGGCCCACAAACAGCGACGCGCAGTTTCTGAAGGTGATGGAACTGCAGTTGTGCATGACGATATGTCTGCAATTCCCAAAGAGGAAGGCGAGGTCCTGGAATTCGACCCACTGCCGGTCGCGCATGTTGACCAGCATTTCGATCACCGGTACCTCGAGCCGGTGATTCGCCGGTGATGTGCCGTCCGTGGTAATGACATACAGGGTCATGGAATCGGTGTCGAAGTGGAAATGCCCGCGCTCGTGCGGAATCTCATCATCCCGCTGCAGCCGAACCGGCAGGGCGTCGTCATACTCGAAGACGCTGTAGATGTCGTGCCTGCCCGAAAAGACTTCTGCAGGGACCGATACGCGGAAAACATCTCCTTCATGCCGCTGCCAGTCCTCCAGCGTCATGGATCCCAGGATCTCCGGCTTATTTCCCTCGCCATACGCGGCGATTCGGACAGGATTGTCTGCCGTGCCGTTGCCCTTTGTAATCAGAGGGGCTTCGAAGGTACAGCTCCGCCGAAGGAGAACTGAATCGCCGGGCTGAAGCTCCAGGTCCGCCACCCGGTCAAATGTAGCAAATGCCTCGTCGGCAGAGGTACCTGCGTTGTTGTCGGAGCCCGCCCTGCTGTCCACGTAATAGACATCTGCATGAGCCGCGACGACGAAGACGATGCACAGTGCAATCAACGTTTTTCGCATTGTCATTTACACCTGCTTCTCGCTTTAGGTGAAGGCTGTTTCCGCGGATGCAGCACCATTGGGTCTGCAAAAAACAGGCAACGCCCCCTATCTGCGCACGAGCCTTTCGAGATGTTCCACGATGCGCCGGGTGGCCTGCCCGTCAATAGGACCGGCGTGTGCGCGAAGAAACTCGTCACGCTTCTCGGCATCCAGCGCCGGTGATCTGTCTTCAGCAAGGGCGTCCTTCAGCGCCGGGAGTATTTCTTCCGCACTGGTGACGTGTACCGCTCCACCGCTTTCGGAAAACGGGAAATGCTCGACATTCTGTGTGAGATCAATGGTGACGACAGGCGTTTGGAGGATATTGGCTTCGAGCACCACGGTGGAGTTTCGGGTAATCATAAGATCAGCCGCAACGAGAAGATCGTCCAGGGGTACCGTTCCATGTTCGATAATTTGTACGGTGTCCGGATGCTTCCGGTGAACCTTCCGATACAAATCATGGTTCTGGTCGGCGGGATGGAGCTTCAAAAGCAAAGCGGCGTCGAGCGCCCCGGCGGCTCCCGCGACATGCTCGATCCACCAGTCTGAGTAGTGCTTGAAAAACTGTGCCTCATTGGGCTGAGTGGCCAGGACAATCATGTGATGATGATTGCCCCTCAAAGCGGCGACCTCGGGGCGGACCGCAGGTTCCCGGTTGGCGAGGTTGTCGTAGAGTGAGTGACCGGTCTGATGGATCTGCACGCTGTCACCGTATATAGCGCCAAAAAGCTCCTGCGCATACTGCCCCCACACGAGCATGATGTCTGGAGATAATGTCGGCAAAAAGTGGCGGAAATCTCCCACAACTCCATGCTGGATGGTGACACACGGGATCCCCCTCTCTTTCGCCCACGAGACGAGGCCGCTATTGGGGAAGAGATGCTGATGAAAGGCAACCACCACAGACGGCTGCAATGTTTCGATGGCATCACGAGCGGCGAGGCTTTTGATGAGCCAGTGCTGCACCCGGCGCGCGAAAGCCACCCGCATTCTCGTATCCACAGACGTGCGGACACCCGACGGGAGGTCACCATAGCTTTGAACGTCTGAACGGCGCTGGCGGTAATAGTTCCACCAGCTCCGCCATTGCTGCTGTCTGCGTCTCGCTGTGTCTATAATGTCATCCGAGACGAAAGCCCCGAAGTCAATGGTCGGAAGATCGTAGCGAGCGATCGCCTGTGTGAAGTGATCGTGGTGTACATCAACGATATTGCAGGCGAGACCGTGCTCTTCAGTCAGCGGCTGCCAGATGCGGTTGATGATGTCAGCAACGGCTGCACCGCCGCCGACGAAGAGAATGTCAGACTCTGTGGGGGAAGGTTGAGGAGCGGTTCGGGTGAGCTCGTTGAGATCCTCGCGCATTTCGCGGCGCCCTATATATGCGGCAGCTGTCGGCAGGGTGGCCTGCCGCATCAGGTGCAGCAGCGAGCCCGGGATGGTTTTGACACGGATTGAATCTCCGGCGAAATACTCCCTGCAGAGAGGGCCGAAGTTTTCTCTGGCGGCCCACCATGATGCGCTGCGGGGATTCTCGCGAACCGTGACCGATGTTATATCGATCGCACGGCATATTTCCTCAAGCATCATGTGGGTGGCAAGGGCGGGAGCGATAGAAAAGCTCGCCAGGTGGGGGTGAAAATGGGCCCAGAATTCAGCGCCGGCGATATCGGGGTGAATGGCCGCCGTCAACTCACGGGCAACCCGCCGTGCCCTTGAGGCAATTTGAGGAATCTGCCGACGAATCGGCTGATGTTCAGGCCGATTGCTCGAAAACAAAGAGCTCATGGCTGTTACGGCCTGGACGATGACCGCTTCGTCATTATATGCGTGCGCTGTGTCGGCGGATGAAGTAATGAGAAGGCGCTCTCCGGACATTCAGTACCAAAACCTCGTCATATATGGCATTTCTGGATAACGATGACGGCACAGCTCCATGTGCAAAATCCAGAACGAAGTATAGCATACACGTATATAGAAAATCACACTCGCACGAGGCACGCAGATCACTGTATTTGCGATGGAGATGCAACCCCGCAGTGATGTGACGTGATGTCCCGCCGCGCCGCACGAATACGAACTCCGATTGCGATCAGGCAGATGTGCGGTGAAGCCGTTCGGCAGCATGTCCCTGCGCGGCTGGGCGAACGGATAGCACTTACAGGACTACTGCGCCTCGACGAGGCTCAGTTCAGTGGTTCTGCCGTCTCCGACGGGCGCTGTGATGAGAGTGGTATTTCCTTCGAACCGGGCTTCTGCTCTACTACCGGCGTTGCTCACAGTATCAGTCAGAGTCCATCGGCCCTTCAATGTGACGACTACCTCCGCGCCGTCTGGCGCCTCCTGCTCCCAGCGCAGGTCAGGGTCGGCCACACTGAGC
>JAWODS010000454.1:0-2610 GCA_046483205.1 Armatimonadota bacterium
TGCCCTCAAACGCGGACAGTGCGAGCACGAAAAGACCGGCGGCGATGAGTGCACAGAGCTCAATGCAGAGTAATGACATGATGCTTCCTCTCTTCTGAATCCGGCGATTCTTCAAACGCGCCGGGCGCGGCAATTGTTTTTAACATGACGGTGTGTCGCAGGTGAAGCCAGCTCCTCCGAACACGCCGAAGTATCAGTGCCATTCGTCGTCAGGCCCCTTTTGCCCTGCCTCGACCGGTGGAAAGAGGGATTCTGCCGCCGGCGACCAATGAAGATATAACGCCTGTGCATCCGGACGATATTAAACACCGACGGCTGGACGCCTGGAGGGATTTGTGTGCGACACATGGAGACGAAGCTTCAGGGAATATTTGCTGCTCTTATCGCTGTGATGGGTATTGGTTCACTCCTGCTGGCCGGTTCTCCTGCGCTGTCGGCAGAGGTTGCGGTTCCGCAGTGGCGGGGGGAGGTCGCCGGGACGGACTATCTGGGGCCTGACGTGCTCTGGCGGCCCCGCGAATGGCTGATCTTCCACATGTATGACGAGGAAGGCACCGGCTTTGATCTCACCGTCACCGCCCGCGACATGAACGTCTATCTGCAGGGCGAGCGACCGCTGATGGTGTGGGTGGTCGGGCCGCAGGGACGGACCCTGGTGCGGCAGATCGAGCCCGATGACGGCATCGTCTCCGGCAATGAGCAGTATCGCGACGGTGTGTACGACGTCTTCGCCGATTACCGATACCGCGAGTGGCACCGCGTTCACAGCCCCGGCGCATATCCTCCGGCCAAGCAGCGGTCCCCGCACCTGACACATCCCGAGCGGCTCACGCCTCGCGTGTTTAACTACCACGTCCCCGCCGCGGGAAAGGGGCTGTACCGGGTGCTGCTGGTGGCAAGCTGGGACCACTGGCTTTCAGTGACACCGGACCGCCCCATCGCCACCGGTGTGCATCCGGGCCCCGGACCGCTGTATCTGCACGGAGATGTCATGGATGACAGCTACCTGTATGTGCCCGAGACGACCCGTGATGTCGCCATCGCCACCTCCGAAGAAATCCAGCCGTACAACTGGGCCGCGCGGGTGGAGGACCTGGATGAAGGAATCCTGGGGGAGACAAAGCCGGAGACCTTCTACAACTATATGGTGCTGGATGCGGGCGAAACCGGGGATATATGGAAGATCCGCACTCGCGGCTCCACGACCGGGGCCTGCCTGCATATCCGGGGCCTGCCGCCGGTATTGTGCCCGGATCCCGACACGGCGCGACAGATCCACGGCGGCTGCGAGGTGGACGAGCAGGGCCGGCTGACCTTCCACGAATGCACCCGGACCTTCAACGACTGGGCCGACGGTCTCACCGAAAATGATTTGCGGGTGCCGGTGCAGGAGGTGGACGCGTCCGCGTGCACTGATGATACCCTCAGGGAGGCGCTTGAGCATTTCGAGGCCGTGCTGGCGGTGCAGGACATTGATCCCGACAGCCCGACATTCGGGCAGCTGATTGATGCAGATTTCCCCCGCCGGGTCGGGATTGACACGCTTGCGACCGTCGCAGCCACAGAAGATCCGGCCAATCCATATTACGCCAGCGAGGCATTGGTCCGGCGGGTGCTGCTTAATCGCCTGTGGAATCTGCAAAACCAGGCGCCGTTTTACTGGTTTGATACAGGCCGCGACTTTCCGGCGGACATTGAACCCGAGGGCAGCAGCCTCGGGTCGGTGGTCATGCGCTCCAACTGGTACAGCCTGGGCCTGGACGCCCGTCATGTCAGCTCCGGTATCATCCTCAAAGACGTCATGGACGAGGCCCTCCCGGAGGAGGTCATCGAGGCGTGGAAGCGATCCTTCAGGCTGTGGGTCGGCGGTCGGTGGATCATGCACTGCGGCGACACCAGCAACCAGTGGACCTACAATCTGCGCACGGTGCTTGAATGCTGGCGCTTCACCGAAGACCCGGCCATCCGCGAGATGCTGCAGCGGCAGTCAAAACGCTTCGCCACCCCGGGCGCGCTGGGGCGCACGAACCCCGACGGCACGCCCTACAGCCACAAGAGCAGCCTCGGCTACACCCGCGCCTGTGACATCGGCCGCGTGGGAGCCGGATACTGCGCCGACGGCTGGGGCTGGGATAACGAATACACCATCGAGCAGGTCGCAAATATGGGGCACGTGTGGCGCGA
Organism: Armatimonadota bacterium; assembly: GCA_046483205.1. Lineage (GTDB taxonomy): Bacteria > Armatimonadota > Zipacnadia > Zipacnadales > UBA11051 > JBKHJK01. The sequence continues at coordinate 2,185 of JAWODS010000454.1, forward strand.
AATCCGCGAGCCGATGCTGGTTGACTGGTGGAATGACCACTTCTATCTGAAGACGCACCTGACACTCCCGAAGGCGGGCGTACACACGACTGATTACTTTGCCGATACCTGCTCGCCGACGGATCTGAACTTCCGCACGCGATATTACACGCACAAGTCCGCGCTGCCCCCGGAGGCCCGCGACCTGGTGGTCTTCGGGGATCTGTGGAGCGAGCCGGCCGAAGAGCCGCGCCGCCCGTACCCGTGTCTGGAACAGCAGCCGTTCGTGCGGGTGATTGATAACATGTACTATTTCATCAACACCCCCCGCTATTACGCCATCAACTATGGCGCATACACGAAGCCGGACTGGCCGCGCTGGGTGGTGGGTGATGTCGCCGATGGTCACGCACAGCTCGTCGGTTACGGCGGCATGGGCTATGATGG
>JAWODS010000085.1:0-24437 GCA_046483205.1 Armatimonadota bacterium
TCGGGCTGGAAATCGGTCCCGGCCCCCTCGGCAACGCCTACGCAAAATGGCTGGAGAACAAGCGCCCGGGCGCATACATGGAAATCTACGAGCAGCGCCAGCAGCCGGAATATAAAAAGCAGCGCGGCGCCGTGATCAATGTGCTTGATGAAGATGAGTACGTTGATTACTGGGTCGCCCAGATGGGCATCGAGTTCATGGAGCGGCGCGACCAGGACCAGCCGTGGTTTTTGTGGGTCGGATTCTGCGGCCCCCACGGCCCCTGCGATCCGCCCCGCCGCTATGCCCAGATGTACGACATCGACGAGATGCCGGTGCCTGACACGTGGCTGGATCCGCTGGAGGACAAGCCGGAGTTCATGCGACGCGAGCGGCCGGATGAGATGAGTGAGGAAGACCGCCTCATGCTGCAGCGATTCTACGCGTATTATCACGCGGAGATGACCTTTATCGATGCCATGATGAAGCGGCTGCTTCAGCGGCTGGAAGAGCTGGGATTTGCGGACGACACCATCGTCTGCACCACCAGCGACCACGGGGAGATGCTGGGGCAGTTCGGGCGCTTCGGGAAGGGCAACTTCTTCGAGCCCGTCACCCGCATCCCCACCATCTGGAGGCTACCCGACGGCAATCCGGTGGACCGGTTCGACGGCCTCACCGAGACCTTCCAGGTCGCGCCGACCGTGCTTGATTTTGCGGGCGTAGAGATCCCGCCACAAATGGCCGCCCGGAGTCTCCGTCCGATCCTGGAAGGCGAGCAGACCGACGGCCAGGAGGCCGTGATGTGTGAGTACATGGACAACTATCGCCGCTACGCCGGCCACTGCATCCGCACCGAGCGGTATAAGTACGCCAACTGGGGCACCGAATACACGGGGGAGCTGTACGACCTGCAGGAGGACCCCGGCGAGCTGAATAACCTCTGGGATGACCCGGAATATGCGGGGCTGCGGCAGAAGATGGCCGACCTGCTGATGGACCGGCAGCTTCACACCCAGGAGCCGGCATACGATGCGTGGCTGCATAAGCGTCCGGAACATGTTGAAGAGCCGGGGTGGGGAAGAGCCCGGCCGCGGTAATCCAGCGATGAGTCCTGTCGGGGGTCGGACATCATGAAAAGAAAAGGGGCGGGGCATCGAGTCCCGCCCTGGTGATTCCATATTTCAGTTGATCGTGCATGATACAACGCTGACACAATCTGCTGCCTACCCGATTGTAGAGCCCGGTTCTTTCACATGCTGCGAGGGGCCGCTCAATACCACCATCTCAATCGGCCACCATATCGCACATCTGCATGCTGACCTCGTGCGTACCATTTTGCATGGCCGTCGAGAAGGGCCACATTGAAGCCCCCGTTGTGCGTCTCGGGCAGCCAGCGGCCATCTTCCAGATACGAAGGAGAGGTGACGCTGCCCCAGGCGCGATAGTAATAGCTTGAGTTGGAACTCTGGTCACAATCGATGATGGCTACGGTTTCAGCGGGATAATCGATATCCGCCATCTTGACACCCTCGTACGTGGGACCGGTCCGAGTTGGATGAGCGCCGATATAGCCGATATACACATTCCAGCCGTAGCCAAGCCATGTGTTGGTGCTGGGGCAGATGAAGATCTGCTTATTTTTCACATAGGGCATGAGCAAATCCGGCCACAGAGCCGTGTAGGACCAGACCCCGGAGGTCCAGCCGGGATAGTTCTCGACCGGGCCGGGCGGAGACCTCAATTCACCGAACAGCAGGGTTTCATCGTAGTCGCCCACGTACATCGCCACTGCAAGAGCCATCTGCTTGACGTTGCTCAGACACGAAGTCTGACGTGCCTTCTCACGGGCGCGGGCAAACACAGGAAAAAGAATCGCAGCGAGGATCGCAATGATCGCGATGACAACCAGAAGCTCAATCAATGTGAAGCCTTTTCGCATTCCACGACCTCCTCCGCACATTTACAGTATCTGCGCGTTGTTTTGCAGCAGATCTGAGAGCCTCATCCAGTATATACGGTATGTGTATAATGTCAAGGGGGGAATCTCGTGCACGCAATCATCATGCGGATCGCACAGCAGCCCGCCTGTGCCGTTCATGCACAAGGTCTGAGGACACCCCTCGACGAATATTCAGGTAATCAATAGATACCAGCGGGAGTGTGATCGCATGTATCGTGGCTTTTTGGTCGCATTACTGGCCCTGTCACTGATATTCACTCTCTGGACTATGGCACTCGGACAGGAGGAAAGCGCGATGAGCAATGACGGCAAGGTTGTCTTTTTTGAAGATTTCAAAGACGGCATGGATAACTGGTGGGTTGAAGGTGGCGTCAAGGTGTGGGTGATGAACGATCGCCTGCACATGGACGGAGATCCCGGTGGAGCCCGGAGCGATCACCGCCCCGGATACGGCTGCACGGTATGGTGTAAGGAGAAGTTCGAAGGTGACCTCAAAATTGAATACGATGCGCACGTGCTGTATTCGGGTCCCGAGGTCAACAATATCAACTTCTTCTTCTACTACTCAGACCCCGACGGGACGCCGATGATCGACAAGGCCGAAAAGCGACATGCGCTGGAGGGCGATTACCGGCAGTATCACGACCTCAACGGCCATATCATCACCTTTCTGCAGGCCAACCGTGATGAAGACATGGCAAAGCCGCCGGAGGAGCGCCCCGCTCGCGTGCGAATGCGCCGCTGCCCGGGCTTCGAACTCATGAACGAAACCTACGCCTACGAATGCCAGGCCAACAAGACCTATCACTGCCAGATCATAAAACGCGGGAAACATATCGAGTTTTCGGTTGACGGCAATGTGCTGCTGGAGGCCGAGGATGACCGCGAGCCGCTCACTGAGGGTCTCATCGGCCTGCGGACCTTCCGCACGTACCTGTGGTGGGACAACATCAGGGTGACAAAGCTGGACTAAATCCGGCGCAAAACGGCACAAAAAACGCCCGGGCGAAATGTCGCCCGGGCGTTTGTCTTCATAAGGCAGATTGGCTCAGTACAGGTACCAGTGCAGGACCCCGCCGGTGGATACGTCGAAGTACTGCGGATCCTTATACCACTTGGCGTGACCATCCAGCAGCAGGACATTGCGCCCGCCGTTGTGCAGTGGTGGCCAGTACTGCGGGTCGCCGTAGTCACTGGTCGGCCAGCCGATGAAGATCCAGTACCACCGGCCCTTGGGGTGTTCGTGGTGGTCCAGCGCATAGACGACCTCCGACGGATGTTCCACCGACCCCAGCGGCACCCCAGTGTAGATCGGCGTCGTCCGGGTGGCATGATTGCCGCAATAACCCAGATACATATTGCGGCTGTAACCGATCCAGTCATCGGCGCGGCTGGGACACTGGAAGATGTTCCAGTTCTTCACGTACGGCTGCAGGAGATCGCAGAAATAGAGGAGATTCTGAGTGACAGAGGGATCGTTCGGGTAGTAGTACGTAACGTAGCGATTTCGCATCGGAGTGGGAGTGATCATCTCGCAGAAGTCGAGCTTGTCGTCGTAGTCCGAAGCGTACATGTGAAATGCCAGGCCGATCTGCTTCAAATTCGACAGGCACGACGTCTGTCGAGCCTTCTCCCTTGCCCGGGCGAACACCGGGAAGAGAATCGCTGCCAGGATAGCGATGATCGCAATCACCACCAGCAGCTCAATGAGCGTAAAACCACGCACTGATCGCATACCCTTCGCCTCCTCGTTTAACATAAAGCTACAGTTCATCTCTATTATGCACCTCCGCAAACGCGAGGTCAACACGATCGCACGAAAACCCGTAAAGACCGGGCTCGCTGATGACGATAGCCCGTCATGAGCGTTCGCAATTGCGCAATATTGAGGAGCATGACAAGGAGTCCTTCGCCGGCGCATCGAAAGATTCCACCACTATGGCAGATGTTTACGACAAACTGGATGAGATTATCAGATCAGTCCCACCGGGCAACGGGCGGGACCTCGTTTCCCGTGTTGCTCGTTTCGTCAAAAGAGTTCACGCGGGTCAGCTCCGCGCCGACGGGGATACGGTTTTTGAGCACGTTGTCGGTGTGGCTGAAAACGTGCTTGACGCAGGCTCTGATGACCCGGTGCTCATCGCCGCCGCGCTCCTGCACGATGTCCTCGAACAGACGCCGCTGACACTGAACGACCTGGAGAAGAGTTTCGGCACCCGGATCGCCCGGCTGGTTGATGCTCTCACCATGCGTCCCGGTGACACCACGTCCGACAGTGTTGCCAGGGCGGAAGCGTACGGCAAAGATGCTGTGCTGCTGCGAGTGTGTGATCGCATTGACGCCGCCCGGCGGGTCCGCGGACGTCCCCCCGAGAAGCGGGACGAGTATCTGGATGCCATCCGCAACTACCATCTGGTCATGGCCCGGCGGCATTTCCCGGAGTTCAGCGCGAAGCTGGATTACGCCCTGCGGGAAGCGGGAAACCGGCCAGCGGAGTGAAACGTCCGCCGCCGTGGGCTCTAAATCGCCGCTCTTTCCGAATACTGCTGTGCGGAGGCGAAGGAGTGTCCTGGCCGCCGTCTGCATCTCTTTTTGTCCGGGGATTTAAGAAGCGCTCCTCGATAACGAAAATGACAGCTGACACAGCCTGAAAGACCTCTTCTTCATCCGCTCTGTGACCGATCTCCCGGGCTTTTGTGATACCCCGCGCAGCCCGGAGATATCGCGTCGCGGCTTCCTCCCGACCGGTCCGTGCGTGCGGGGAGTCGCACGCAGCAGGCGAGCACAGTCTAAAGAAATATCCGATTTTTTGCAGGAAGATGTGCGAATGTGTGGAAAGAGTATGAAAGAGGACCTGCATATCATGCCTCCGGCTGAAGAAACCTCCACAGCAACTGTCGCGGTCATCGATGTCGGCAGCAATACCATACGCGCCCTGGCGGGACGGAAAACCGGTGACGGGCGTGTGGTTGTCTATGGCGATGATTTCGTCCATTCCGGGCTGGGTCGAGGCTTGACTGAAACAGGCCGGCTGCCCGCCGAAGCCATTACAACCACCGCACAGTTTGTCCGGGATTTTCTCAGCCAGCACGGGCCCTTTGATGCCGTTCACTGTGTTGGCACAGCCGCCCCCCGCGAGGCCGGCAACACCGGTGAGCTTGCTGAAGCGCTCTCCGTTCTCGGCGTCGAACTGGACGTGATCTCGGGCCTGCAGGAAGCGCGGCTGACGGCGGCAGGCGCATTATCGATGCTGCCGGATCTCGACGCCGATCCCGTGGCAATCATTGACATCGGTGGGCGAAGCTCGGAGATTTCGCTGAAATCCGGGCAGAGAATCCAGGTCAAGAGCCTGCCGGTCGGAGCGGCGGAAATGACAGAAAAATACCTGCACTCCGACCCGCCGGTCGAGCGCGAGATGCAGACGCTGCATGCAGCCGCGCGAGAGGCGCTGGGAAAACAGCAAGCAATGGTCAGGGACGCAGAGGCCCTCGTTGGCGCAGGAGGAACGGCCGTCTCGGTGGCGCTGATGGAAAACAACTGGCAGCCGTCGCTGGAAGCTGTGAAAAAACTGACGCAGCGGTTATCAGGCGTCGGTTTAAGCGAGCGGCGAAAAGTAATGCAGTTCGACCCGCAGCGTGCCGATGTAATACTTGGAGGGCTTGCCCTCGTAGAGGCGTTTGTGCGGATTGGAGCCACGGACACCATCCATGTGAGTCTCGGTGGTATCCGGGAGGGTGTACTGCTGAATCGAGTTGGGGCCACAGAGATTGTATGGAAAACGCGCCCCGGGAGTGAATAGCCATGTTGGAGCTTGATCCAGAGGCCACAGCGAGCCTGCCGAAGCTTGATGGCCGCCTCGCCGCAGCCGTGGATATCGGTCACTCATGGGATTTCGATGCCGAACACGCCTTTCAGGTCGGGCACCTCGCCCTGCGGATTCATGACCAGCTTCAATACCGTCACCACCGCGGCCAGCAGTGCCGGGAACTGCTCATGTGCGCGGCCCTGCTGCATGACGTGGGGCTGAAGGAGGGCCCCGAGGATCACCACCGGCGCTCGCGTGACATCATACTGCAGTCAGACCTTCGGGGGTTCAGCACGCGCGAATGTGCCATTGTCGCCGAAGTCGCCCGGTATCATCGTGGTGACCCACCGTCACTGCAGCACAAAGGCTTTGCAGGCCTGCACCCGGCCGACCGCGAGCTCGTCAGGCGCCTTGCAGGCGTCCTGCGTGTCGCTGACGGCCTCGACCAATCGCACAGGACAGTTGTCGAAGACGTCCGGCTGCGCCCGGGCAGCAATCCGGTGCCGATGACCCTCGTCACCCGCGCCGATGCAGATGTCGAGATGATGGCGGCATTGAAGAGGTCCGACCTGTTTGAGACTGTCTATGGACCGCTGGCTATCGAGATCAGCCAGGGATCGTAAAACCTGCGTGCGCGGATGCTGAAGACATCAAAAAAGACGGGCGTACGGCGCGACTGCCACAGAAAGCCGACAGGATCGTGCTTTCGATCAGGCCAGAGCACGCGCCTGCGCCGGTTCAGCTGGGGGCCATATTTGCTTCAGGCATCCAGCAACATGAGGGGCGAGCTTTTTCAACAGCGCGGCGTCGTAGTTGTCGAAAGTCCCCACATCACTCGCGCCCAACGTCAGCAGATACTTCGTTTCTCCCTGAAGGTTGAGTGGCACCGTTATGCATGAATGAATGCCGTTGGCCGCCAGGATGCGCTCCAGTGAATCCGGGCTGTAAGCGGTGTCAACGCAAATCGCAGTGCCCAAATTCCCCCGGCACATTTCGATGATAAGAGAGCTCGCCGGCAGATACCTCCCCGCTTTCATGTCCAGATCATCGGGCGTGAAGGTCTCGACACAGGCGTTTTGCTGACGGTCCTCCCAGCTCATCATCACCGCTGCTTCGTGAGGGACCAGTGTCATCAACGTCGTGGTGATATCCTCGAAAGCCCGCTGCAGATCATACTTGCCATGGCTGGCGGAAAGAATACGTTTCAACACCATCATGAGCCGTTCCACTTTGATTTTCAGCTCTCTGGCTTTTGTCACGACGGGACGGTTTTTTGCCGGTGCTGGCTCCGCAATCATCGGCGTATCCCCACCTGTCAATAATTCCTGCAATCCTATTGCGCCGCTATTACTATACTCGGCGAGAATTAAGCCAGACTTAACACAGAATTAAGAGGCCGTTAAGGCTGGGCGGCGCGGTGCAGCGTCGGGGACGGCCACTCTGTGATGAAATCGCCGCCGTCAGCCGTGTGGTAGAAGCGAGCGGTACGAGGCAATGGTGTGATAGGTGATGCGGTTGGCGTCATGGTACCGCACGGCCCCGTCGTAGGCGGTGCGGGAGAGGTAGATGATGTCATCGCCATCGAAATGCCAGTCCACGTACTGGAAGGCGGTGAGCCGAATCGACTGCTCGTGGGAGAGGTCGGTGTCGTCGGTCAAAAGCGTCTTGCGGTGCCGCCACTCGCGAAGGTCGCTGGAGGCGTACAGGGACAGCACGTTGCGCTGTGAGGGGTAGTTGGAATCGGTGTTGTTGTTGCTGAGGGACAGATACAGCCCCGTGACGGGATCGCGGCGGATGGTGAATTTCGTCATCCCGCCCGGGAAATCGATGAACCCGGTGTCGGGATCAAAGTGAAGCTCTGTGCCGTCATCGCTGAGAGTGAGAATTGCCGCGATGTCCACGAACGGTTCGGAATTGAAGCGCATGATGTTGCACAGCGAATTGTCGGGTGTGACCACCACGTTTCCTTCGAGCCAGCCGGGTCGTTTCATCGCCTGCCATTCATCCGGCAGCCATTGCGGCTCAAATGTAACCCTGTTGCTCATCGTCCACGCGGAGGCCTGCAGCAGATCCGCGCCAGCGTCCGCCGAGATCACCAGCGCCTGGAACCCTTCGGGCCAGCTGCAGGGCGTGTTGTCTTCAAACCCACGGCAAATGCGGCCGTTGTGCTTTACCACCGGCACCGGCGCGCAGTGGTAGTTGGGAGGCTCGCGTCGGGACCCGCCCGGGAACAGAAGGCCGCTGTTTGGACCGGTCGGGTGTGTCCAGGTGTACCCGCCATCCTCGCTGCGGCGGATGACGATAGAACCGTACTGCTGCGAGCACCCCAGGAGATACACGGCCCCGTCGTGGGTGAACAGGCTGCTCCAGAAGGCATTTGCGACGTGATTGAGGTTGCGCCAGGTGACGCCGTCGTCCGAGGAGCGATAGATGCTGGTAAGGTGTTCTTCGTCTTCGTGATTCCGCGGACAGCCCGGGCCGAAGTAGTCATGGCTGGCCAGCAAATCACCGTCATCGAGGCGGACGAGACTGGGGCTGCCGAGATACGTCCGGGTGGCCGGGTCCTGGTACCTGAGCTGGGTTAAATCCACGGCATATCATCTCCTGTTATCTGACCAGTGCAGTGTCATCACAGCATGATGCAGCAGGGAAACACCTGCACATCGCCGTGCTGTCGGATACTCGCTTTGCGGCAAAATCGTCCTGCATGGTAACATATCGGACACATAGAGGCACACAGGATACGGCCGGCTGAAACGCTTTGCATACACAGCAGCAGTGACGTATAAGAACCTCGTACAGGAAAAAGAGGAGTCAGTCCCTTTCAGTGTCCCAAACACATTCATGAGTCACTGTTGTTGACAAACCTTACCTGCATCGGAGATGGCACATAAAAAGCCGACCGCATCTCGCGGCCGGCTTTGTGTATTGATGATCAGGGTCACAGCAGCTTATTCGTCGTCGCTTTCTCCCGTTTCGTCGGCTGGCTCGACGTCGGAGCGGTGAAACACCCCGGCGTCAACCGCCGCTTCGGATTCAGCGGAGGTGACGGTCATCGTGACTTTCGCCGTGCCCTCCTCGGGATCGCCGATCTCCACGAAGTACCTGAAGTCCTGCCGGTTCACTTCAGCCATCTCGGGTACACCTTCAAAGCGGATGGCGTCCTTCGGGCAGACCCATTCGCACTGGCCGCAGTAGATGCAGCGCTCCATGATAGCCACGAGGTCTTCAATCGGTTTATCGCGCTTGTCCAGCGTCTCGGGTTCGCGCTTGACAAAATGCAGCACGTCACTCGGGCAGTCCCGTGCGCACATATTGCACCGGATGCACTGGTCGTCGTTCCAGATCAGCCGGCCCCGGAAGCGCTGAGGGGGCCTGCGATATTCCGCCGGGTACAGCACGGTCGCGGGCTTTTTGAACAGGTTGGATAGAACTTCTTTGACAATTACACCGAGCGACTTGGCCATATAGTATCTCCCTGTCTGTTGCCTAGCCGGCGCCAACCAGGATGACGATGAGTATCTGCAGCAATATCGGGATCCCCAGCCACACAAGGCACCACTGCACCATCTGCTCTATGCGCAGGCGTGCGAAGGTTGCCTTGGTGACCGAGAGAAGGAAGATCACAAACAGGATCTTGATAACGGTCACGAAAAAGCCGATGACGTGAGCGACGATTGGCCCGAAAGCCGTGACGAGGCCGACACCGGGAATATAAGGGCCGCCGAGAAAGAAGACCGCGATGATGGCGCCGCCGACAACCATTTCCGTCTGGATCATGAGCTTCAAAAGCGCGAGCTTCCGGCCGGTATATTCCGTCATCGGACCTTCGACAATTTCAGTTTCGGCGTGCGGGATGTCGAAAGGTATGCGCTCCAGCTTCCCCACCAGCGCGACCACGGCGACGTAAAATGCCACCGGCATGGTGACGATGAGCCACAGGTGATCCTGCTGGTAGGCGAGAATATCGCGGATCTGCCACGACTGCAGGGCGATGGCCGGCGTGAGCAGAGCGAGCGTGAAGGGCACTTCGTAGCCGAAAAGCTGGGTGATGACACGCCCGGTGCCGATAGAGCCGAACGGGTTGGGCGAATACCAGCCTAAAAGCACCAGCACAAACGCCGGGATGGTCAGCAGATAGACGACGGCGATGATATCACCCGTGAAGGAAAACGGCCACTCTGCGGTCCACAGGGGAACGTAGAGAAATGCCGTAACGACCGCCGCCAGCCCGAATACCGGCACGAGTGTGACCATGCTGCGGTCGGCGTCTTCAGTGACGATATCCTCTTTTGACAGCAGCTTAAACAGGTCCGCCAGCGGCTGATACCACGGCGGTCCCACCCGGGTCTGCATCCTGGCGACGAGTTTCCGGTCCACAAAGTCGGCCAGAAGCCCGAAACCAACCAGGAATATGAAGCCCGGGAAGATCAAGATGTAAACAAGTGGCATGATCGTGCCAGCAGTACCCATTTGACACCCACGTTTTTATGGAATCTGTGCGCTGGGTCTATCTAGCGATCCGTGCACGACATGCACGGGTCGATGGAAGCGATGGTGATCGGCACATCCGCGACATACGCGCCCTTGAGCATCTCGATAACAGAGGGCCAGTTGCCAAGTGACGGCGTGCGGACTTTCACCCGCGTCGGTTGGTCGCTGCCGTCGGAGGACATGTAATAGATCAACTCGCCACGTGGCGCCTCCGAACGCTGGATCGTCTCGCCCTCGGGAACGCGGGGCTTGGCGCGCTGCTGGATGTCGCCATCGGGTATATCGTGAAGAAGCTCGGTAACAATGTCACAGGCCTGGAGTGTTTCTTTGATGCGGACAACGGTGCGACCCAGGACATCGCACAGGTCGGAGGTCACCGGCTCGAAATCGATATTCCGGTATGCGTCGTATGGGAAATCCGCGCGGACGTCCAGCGGAATATTTGACGCGCGTGAGGTCGGACCGACTGCGCCCAGTTCGCGACCCACCTGTTCGGGCAGGATTCCGACACCCTCGACACGTTTGAGGAACGTTCCCTCGGTGGTGCACACCTCGGCGTAATGCTCGTTGCGCTCCCGGAGGGTCTTGACGCCCTCGAGGGTTTGCTCGATCATCTCATCAGTCATATCCATCTTCACGCCACCGATGCTGACGAGGCCGTAATGGACGCGGTTTCCGGAGATCGTCTCCAGGATGTCCTGGACGATTTCACGGTCGCGCCACACGTACATAAACACGGTGTCATACCCGACCTCGTGTGCGGCCACACCGAGCCACAGCATGTGGCTGTGAATACGCTCAAGCTCGGCGACCACGGTGCGGATATACTGTGCTCTGGGGGGAGCCTCGATCTCCAGCAGGTCCTCCACACAGCGCGCAAATGTGTGTGCGTGGATATGCGAGCAGATACCGCAGATGCGTTCACATATATACAGGTCGCGTGCGTAATTACGTAGCTGGCAGGCTCCTTCGATGCTGCGGTGGACGTAGCCGAGTCGTATATCGGCTCCGACGACCCGCTCGCCATCGGCAGTAATCCGGAAGCGCTCGGGCTCTTTTAGTGCTGGATGCTGTGGGCCGATAGGAAAGGTAATTTCAGCCATCAATCTTCTCTTCCTCGGCTCGCTTCTGGATTTCCTCGAGCCGCAATGGATGATTATCTTCAGGCCAATCGTCAGCGAGGACCAGCCGCTCTGGATTCGGATGTCCCTCAAAGACGACGCCGAACAGATCCATGATCTCGCGTTCATACATCGTGGCGGCCGGGACCTCCGGCGTGACCGACGGCATCACGGGCTCATCACGGTCTACACCCGTCCGGACCGTCACCCCGATGTCCGAATCACCACAGAAATGATACAGACACTGGATCTCTTCGCCGGTGTCTTTGCCGGTAATGGTGCTCAGGTGCCACCAGCCCTGCTCGACGATGAAGGTGCAGGCTTCCACGACCTCGTCGGGCGGGACAACCACCAGCACCTCAAAGTCATTGATAGGTTCGGCCTGGAGGATCTGGCCGGTGTATTCGCTTTTAATCGTTTCAATCGTTTCGGCGAGCAGCTCAGACATTTCAACTAGCTCCCGACAGGGACGCCCTCATAAACGGCGTCAGCAATATTCGGAATTTCTTCTTCAAATGCGGCGACGGCTTTTTCAACTTTGGGGTCGAGCTGGGCCAGCAGCTTCAGCACGCCGTATGTGATGGCATCGGGACGCGGCGGGCAGCCGGGTACATACATATTCACAGGGATAATCTTGTCCACGCCGCCGAGGACGTTGTAAGCGCCGGCGCCATAGAAGGGCCGGCCCGAGATGCCGCATGATCCCACACACAAAACCAGCCTCGGCTCCGGTGTCTGTTCGTAAATACGTATGACCCGGTCCTTGATCTGGCGGGTGATGGGGCCGGTGCAGACCAGCACATCGGCGTGCCGCGGACTTCCCTGCAGCACTACGCCGAAGCGCTCGAGGTCAAACCTGGGCATCAACGCCGCGACAATCTCGATGTCGCAGGCGTTGCACGAACCGCCGTTGACATGACAGACCCACGGCGACTTGATAAGTGCCCAGTCTGCAATGCTTTTTAGCATGATTCAGGCTCCTGTCAGTCTCTCAGCAGCATGATGATTGCGATGATGCCGCCCACAATCCAGGCTCCGCTCAGAAGCAGGTTAACGTCTCTCGGCATGGTGGCGACAATAAGTACGGCGATATCCAGGAGTGTGAAGACGAAAGCAATGTGAAACCAGTTGTAGCCGAGGACGCCGAATTCACCCTCGACATCTTCACCGCAGGCGTACACGGTTTCTTTCCCCGCGGCCGGCTCACCCTTCGCCGACATGGCCTGCCCGATTTTGTACAGGACCACCGTGCAGACAAAACACAGAGCGAAGACGATACCAGGGTTGTAAAGCAGATTATTCATGGTTCCACCCTATATCCTTAATGCAGGGCCGCCCGGAGGAACTCGGCGGCCGGATCGACGATGTTCAGACCAAACTCGGGCACGATACCAATGACCAGCGTCAATATTGCCAGTATAAAGATCGCGAGGGTCATACTGGTAGGCAGAACTGCGTATGGCGCTTCCTGGTCCTCTTCGTCAGACGCCCCGAAGAGGATTTTGTTTAGTGCCGGCAGATAGTAAAACAGGGAGATGACGCTGTTGATGATGATCAGTGCTGTAAGAACGAGCCCCCATTCGCCGATGACAAGCGCGCCCTTGCACAAATACAGCTTGGAGATGAAGCCGTTCATCGGGGGGGTGCCGGCCAGCCCGAGCACAAAGATCGCAAAGGCGATCCCCAGAAGAGGATTGCGGGCCCCGACGCCGCCCATCTTGTTCATGTTGCGCGTGCCCAGGAGCGCCAGGATTGCTCCGGCACATAAAAAGGCTCCGCCCTTCATGATGGCGTGCGTCAGAATATGAAACAGACCACCGCGCATCCCCGCAAATGCCGCCATTTCCGGTGCGGCGAACGCCACACCCACGCCCACAAGTATATAGCCCATGTGGGCGATGGAGGAGTACGCCAGCATCCGCTTCAGATCAGATTGCACCCAGGCCAGGAAGTTTCCGACGAACATGGTTATGACTGCAAACAGCGCCACAAGCAGGCCCAGATGCAGGCCGTTGAGCGCGGTGAGGGCCTTGATCATGGTGATGAGACCGGCCGAAATGACGATCCCCGACAGCATCGCGCTGATACCGCTGGGAGCCGCGCTGTGAGCGTCGGGCAGCCAGGTGTGCATTGGGACGATGGCTGATTTCACGCCGAAGCCTGCAATCAGCAGGGCGGCGATGGCCAGCGAGAGATCCGGGTGCGCTGCGGCAAATCCCGCGTGCTGAAGCTGCGGAATACTGAGCGTACCGCTGTGGATGAAAATGACGACAATACCCAAAAGAGCGATCATCGAGCCGATCGCGCTCATGATCAGGTACTTCACACCGGCCTCGACGGGCTCCCACTTGTCCGTTTCGAAAGCCACCAGAGCAAAGGAGGCGAGGCTCATCAACTCAAACATCACGAACATGTTAAACAGGTCCGTCGCCAGGCCGACTCCCACCATACCCGCCGTCATCATCAGAAGCAGCGCATAGTACTTGCCGATACGGTCTTTGTGCATGTACCCGACGGAATACAGCGCCACGACCAGCGCCAGACCCATCGCCACAATGCCCAGGAAAAATCCGAGGCCGTCGAGCTGAAAGCGGGCGAGAAGATCGGCTCCGACCTCCCGGATGGTGATCGCTTCACGCATGACGGTTTCGCTGAAGCCGATCATCCTGCCGGCGTCCCACATCGCGCCACCTGCGGTTCCCTCGGGGATCTCAACGGCGGCACCTGCTTCCTGGATCGTCTCGGTGCCCATGAGGGTTTCGGGGGCGTTCATGTACAGGACAGTTCCGGCGGCCAGAATCGCCACAATGGCGGCGAAGCCGGTCACGGCCTTATTGTGCGTCAGGCGCCCGACGCCATAGACAACAACAGAACCTGCCAGCAGAATTGCAATTGGTACAATCACGCGCTGTTCACCTGCAGCAAATTGCTCGCTAAGAGTAGCAGCAGAAGTATCAGCCCGAAGGCCATGCCCGCAACGTTATAATTCAGGTCACCCGTCTGCAGACGGCGGAGCTGTTGACAGAACTTTTCAATCATATTCACGGCCGTGGCGTAGAATGCATCAAACCCGAACTTGGTGTCAATCAACGCCTGCGCCCACGCACCCTCCGCCGACAGCACTCGACCGGTGGCCGACCAGGCGATCCACAGGCCGAAGAACAATACCACGATCACGCCGGTCAGGCCCATAAGCATTGAGTTTGCAGTGGCCGCGTGGGCCAGGCCCGCCAGATTCAGACCCTCCAGGTAGTGGGTGGTGAGACCCTGGACAAGCCGTTCGGAATAAAAGCCCACACCAAGCCAGAAAACCATCGCGGCGAGCGCGAGGATCACCAGCACACCGCTCATGGAGAACGGCGCATCGTGAGGCTCGGCTTCATACACGCCCTCGCCCTTAAACACCATGAAATACATCCGCAGCGAATACATGGCCGTCAAAAGCGCCGAGGCCATCAGCAGCCACATGGGGATATATGCGTAGTCACCGGCATGCATGAGGCTCTCCATGACGAGATCCTTGGACCAGAACCCGTTCAACACGGGAATACCGGCCAGTGCCAGGACGCCGACAAGTGTGGTGAACTGTGCGACGGGCATGATTTTGCCCAGGCCGCCCATCTGTCGCATATCGCGGGTATGGACAGCATGGATGATGGCGCCTGCACACAAAAACAGCAGGGCTTTGAAGATGGCGTGGTTGACCAGGTGAAACTGGCTGGCGTAGATCCCTCCGGCACCGACGGCGGCGACCATGAAGCCGAGCTGGCTGACCGTTGAGTACGCAAGCACCCGCTTCAGATCCCACTCGATGAGTGCGAGGATCCCGGCTATCAGTGCGGTGATCGCGCCCATCCAGATAACGATAGCAAGCCACCAGCCCAGGCCCATGAACATCGGATACGTCAATGCCAGCAGATACACACCTGCATTAACCAGACACGCGGCGTGGATGAGGGCGCTGATAGTGGTCGGGGCTTCCATGGCGTCGGGCAGCCACACGTGCAGCGGGAACTGTGCGGATTTGCCTGCGGCGGCGAGGATGAAGCCGATACCTGCCACTGACAGCTCCAGGGCGGGTATCATTCCGGCTTTGGTCGCTTCGATGATTTCGAAGACGTTGGTGGTTCCCGCAGCCTGCCACAATACAACGATACCGACAAGCAGGCCGATGTCACCAAAGCGGGTCACGACAAACGCCTTCGTTCCGGCCCGGACGGCCTTCGGGTCCTCGTAGTAATAGGCGATCAGCATGTACGAACAGAACCCGATCATCTCCCAGAATATGTACATGATGATCAGATTGTTCGTCAGCGCCAGCCCGATCATGGAGCCGATGAACAGGATGGTCAGGCTGTAGTAGCGTGTCGGGGCGTAGGTCTCTTCCTCGGGCTCCATGTATTTGACGGAGTAAATGACTGTCAGGGCTCCGATAACGCCCGCAACGACAGCAACCCACACGCCGAAACCGGTGAGGTTGAAGCCGATAAAGATGGCCGATTGCGGTATCCAGACGAACTCCTCGCCGTTGGAGGCCGGGAGTTCAAGCAGCAGCAGTACGGTCAAAACTCCGGTGGCCACGGCCACGAGGACCGCAAAGGCCTTCATCAGCCGGTCGCTCGTCAGGCCGAGCAGCCACACAACAACAGTGCCGAGGAGTGGTGTCGCAACGGTTATGAGTGCAAGGGTCTCGATAGTCGTGGCTACCTCATCCTTTCAATCGTCGGAGCGACGCCAGATCGAGACTGCCGGTCTGCCTGTGGGCCGATACCAGCAGCGACAGGGCGATGGCAGTTGTTGCAACCTCGATGCAGATTATGGTGATGACCATGGCCTCGCTGATCCGCATGATGCCGAACCCGTGGGCATGACCTCCCACCAGCACCGCCAGACACAGCGCCTTGGCCATAATCTCGATACCAATAATGAGGTGGATCAGGTTGCGCCGAAAGATCGCGGCGTAAATACCGAGACTAAACAGGAACAGGACTGCAATCCAATATACGTTCCACATTGTTCCCTATTGTCTCTCCTTCACAAGGGCGAGAACCCCGTAGGTGGCAGTAAACAGCAGCGCCAGCTGGCCGACCACGTCCAGTGTGCGCACATTCCACAGTGCCTCCCGCAGTTGTACGATCTGAACATTGAGAGGCTGCGGTGCGCTCTGGTCGAGTACCAGGACCTGGACGAGGATGATGAAAATGAATGCGCACAGCACAATGGCGAGGATGAATTTGCCTTTCATTAGTCTGTACCCTTCCTCGCATCCACCGACGAAATAGCCGCAATAAACAGCACCGTGATCAAGCCCGCACACACACTCAATTCAAAAGCCCCGGCGTACGGGGCTCCCAGCTTAAAAAACAGGCCTGCCAGAACGACGCTGAGTACGGCGAGACAGAGTGCAGCACGGAGCAAATCACGAAGATGTACGGCGAGGATTGCACATATCCCAATCACGACAAGGCCGGCGATGACCCACGCATCCATTCGTTAACACCTGCTTGGGGCACTATTTCGACACATGACTGCAGTCGTGCCACGACAGCGCATTTTCTGTGGTGAAGTATGGTTTGACCCGACAATTGCGGTAAAGCGAAGATTGTGCCTGTCTCCCAGTCGTGCCCGAAAAACCGCACACAGTATATTCAGATTTTGTGGGTGTGTCAAGGAATGAGCCAGAAAAATGATAAAGATACTGTTCATTGAGATGTCATGCAATTAAGATGGGTAATGAATCAACACTCCAGCGGCTACTGGCCGGTGGCAACAATTGCCTCAATAGTTTCACGCAGCGTCTCCACACATTCGCCGGGGCTCGATTGGCCACGCAGCAGCCGGTAAACGTGCTGCTGGATTGCCTCGCTTACCTGTAAGTAATGGGGGATATCCGCCCGCGTGCGTGCCGTTCGAAGCATTTGCAAAAGGCGCGGATAATCGGGGTTGAAGGCGATGACCTCGTGGTCCTCATAGAGCGCTTCAATGCTGGGGAGGGGGCCGCCGCCGAGGGCGCGCTCCTTCTGGACCGAGGGGCTGGTCATGAATTTGATAAACTCCCGCGCCGATTGTGGGGCACGCGCGCCCCGTGGAATGCCGTAATGCCACGAGCTGAGGTACGTGTGGCTTGATGTGCCACTTGGGCCACAGGGTGGTGGGGCAATGCCCACTTTCCCGCGAACCGGTGAATCGAGGTCTCCGGCCGCCTGCGCTACACTGGGGAGCCCCGTCAAAAAGACGGTCTTGCCGGCCAGAAAGCGGGTTTGCGGTTCGATGCCGTGAGCGGCCGTGAGCATATCGGCGGGGATGAGGTCATGCTTATGGAACAGCTCGTACATATAGGTGAGCGCCTCAAGGGTCGGCTCCTCGGCCATCGAAAAAGCGCCGCTGTCATAGACTCGTCCCCCGTTGCTCCACAGATTCATCAGGAAGCTGGTGGACAACCCTTCATACGGATAGGCGGGAAACTGGTAGCCGATGAGGTCGTCCTCCGGCTTTCCCTGCACAATGGTGCGGGCCTGTTCGACCAGCTCATCCCAGGTCTTCGGTGGCGCGTCGAAGCCGAACTCTTCAAGCAGATCCCGGCGGTACAAAAGTACCCCACAAACAGCCATGGCCGGAATGGCATAGAGCCTCCCACGGTGCCGGCCGGCGTTGATGAGCTCGGCCATGTGTCGGTCGAACTGCCCGGGTTCCAGGAGGTCGTCGAGCGGTAAAAGCCGGTTCATCCTGAAAATCTCCGGCATCCAGTACATGCACAGCGGAGCCACCGAAAGGTCGGCCCGCTGAGCCTGAAGCGCCGTCTGGACCGTCTCCATGGCCTCGTCGGGATTGTATGGCAGCTGCAGGCTGACGGCACGGACGCGGGGGTGGGTCTGGGTGAAACGCTGCAGAAGCTCCTGGTTGTGTTCCTCGTCCACCTGCGAGAAGCTTCGCACTGACAACGTCACTGTGGCCGCTCTCGCCGTGCCGGCCATGACCCCCTCGGTCCCCTCGAAGCGGCTGCGCACCTGCATCCCTGTCGCGTCAATGGTGTAGCGGCGGATATCCCGGTCGTGGTGACATCCGCGCATCTTCAGAACCGAAATAGCTCGCTGTATCTCGCTTTCCATCTCCAGATACTTCATGAGGATGATGCCGTCAACGATGATCGAAATATGCTCGTTGGTCACATAGGTCTGGCCGAAAAGCTCCGGGACCTCCGTGGTCAACACGGAGGTGACGTCATGTGTTTTCAGGACGGAATTGATCCGATAGACGGTTTCCCGCAGGTGCCCCTGGTCGGGGTTGGACATGGCCAGGTCGGTGAGGCTGTCGATGACCACCCGCCGGGCGCCGAGGGCGGTAATGCGGTGATCCAGCTCCGAGATGAACTCGTCGGTACGCAGATGAAGGGGGGACACATGCATGAACTCGGCCATTCCGTCTTCAACCCGCTGTGGGATTGACATGCCGAAATCGCCGGCCAACTGGACGAGTGCGCCCGATGTTTCCTCGAAGCTGACGAACAGGGCAGGCTCCTCATTCCGCAAGCCTGCGTCGATGAATGACAGCCCCAGGGTGGTCTTGCCCACACCCGCACTCCCCGCCGCCAGCACCGTGAAGCCCCGCCGTATGCCACCATTGAGCATATCATCCAGGCCCCACACTCCCGTGCTGACGATTTCAGATGCCGCGTGCACGGCCTGGGATGTCCCGAGAGACCGTGGGAAAACGCGGGCGCCATTTTCAGTCAACTGGAGGGTATGTTTGCCATAGGCGTGGTTCTGCCCGCGCGACTTGGTGATTTCGAGATATCGCCGCCTGTAAAGGTCTGCCCCCATTTCAAAGCTCAGATTAACAACAGTGTCGGCGAGGTATTCCTCGAACTCCACGGGTTCAGAGCCCTGTGATTCCTTGGTCGCCATTGCCGTCAGTTGTGCTCTGCGGACACCGTTGATCATACGGTACGCGAGGGACCGCTGGTCGTCCGGACTGGGAGCGAGGTGGGTGATGTGCGAAAGACTGTCGATTAAAATCCGCTTCGCACCCATCTGCCGGATGAGCTGGTCAACCATCCCGCTGGTATTACTGAGCTGCTCCATAAAAACGTCCGGGGAGGTGCAGATGACCCGCAGCATCCCCTGCTCTTCGAGCTCCTTCAGATCCCATCCGAAGTTGGCGGCGTCGGCGTAAAGCTGTTCGGGAAACTGCTCGAAGGTGATAATAACTCCGGGATCATCCTGCAGAGCGCCGGAATAGATAAACTGCATTCCGATGGTGGTCTTGCCCGTACCGGGGAGCCCCTTCACCAGCGCACAGGCGCCTTTGCGAAGCCCGCCTCCGAGCAGTTCATCCAGACCCGAGATCCCTGTGGGGACCTGTTCGGTCATTGGTCACACCCCCGGGCGGGAGGCTGTTCGGCGTGCCCCCGGGAACGAAGATGGCTTTTCATAATGAGCCGCACGATTTCCTTTCGCTGCTCGAGATCGTCAACATAGGCCTCACTCAGCAGGCACAGGAGGTTCCAGTTCTCGGGATTCTTCAGCAGTGAAAAGCATGTGGACCTGCCCTGGCCTCCACCGAATGCCTCCAGCAATTCCGCATCCGCCAGGCGCTGGAGGGCGGCTTTCACTTCCTCGACATTGCGGTGGGTTCTTTTCGCAATACCGGCCGCGGTGTCAAATGTCTGGGGATTCGCCTGAAAGAATAAGGCGATATCAAGGCCGACGAGGTTCCCCGCATGTTCGTTGATGAATGTCTCGACCCTCGGGTCCATGATACGCATCCTCAATCGCGATCATCCATTGCTCCCGTGCCGGTCTCAATACCGGCTTCCACCTCATTATCTATTATTCGCCATGGCCTGAATAACTCCTCCCCAATTTTGTTTCCAAAACGGGAGGACATCCGGACGGCAGTGACTAAACTTCAAATGCCCGGTATCAACAGCCCGCTATGCCGCATGCAGGTGCATTTTAATGAGGAGAATGGCCATGCCGGAAAGAGAGATATATGCTCATCCACGCCCTGATTTCAACCGTGGTACGACCGAGAGAAGCGACTGGATCGATCTGTGCGGGGAGTGGGAGTTTTCGTTTGATCCCGACAATGTAGGCATCCGCGAGGAGTGGTATTCGGATCATTCCTTCGACCGGACCATCCGGGTTCCCTTTCCGTGGGAATCACATGCGGCGTGGGGGACCGAAGCCGCCGCCGGGCCGGATACGTATTTCTCCAAAAACGCCTATCTCCAGCCGGCCGGGGTGACGACAGAGAACTACCGCGAAGCGCCCCGGCACACCATCGGCTGGTATCGCACCAGCATCGAAATACCGGGGCAGTGGGATGACGCCCGCACCATCCTGCACATCGGGGCCGCCGACTGGCATGTGCAGGTCTATCTCAACGGAACGCTGGTGGGGGAGGCAGAGAGCGGGTACATACCCGTGGAGTTCGACCTCACCGACCATCTCGCCGGGGGCGATAACGTCCTGTGCCTGCGCGTGGAGGATCCGCAGGATGATCAACAAAAGCCGCTGGGCAAGCAGCACAACTGGTACACCACCACCTCCGGCATCTGGCAGCCGGTCTGGCTGGAGCCGCGCCCGCCCGATTACCTCCGCTCGGTGCGGTTTGAAAGCTCGCTCGATGATGACACCGTATCCTGCGAAATCGAGTGCGAGACAGCATCGGAGCAGGCAACGGCTGTGGTGGAGGTATTTGATGAAGACGGAGCCGCCGTCACGACTGCCGAAGGTGAAATCGTGCGGGGCCACGGAAAGGCTGTCTTGAACCTCGGCAGCAATGCGCGCCGGTGGACGCCCGACGATCCCCACCTGTACACCTGCACCGTCACACTGGATGCAGGAGGTGGCCGTGACACGGTGCACACCTATTTCGGCCACCGCACCGTCGGGACCGCTTCGACCAGTTCAAAAGGCCCCGACCGGATTACACTCAACGGAAAACCGGTCTATCTGAAGGGCGCTCTGGACCAGTCATTTACCCCCGAAGGCGTCTATTCGTATCTCTCATCGGAGCAGATACGAAATCGCCTGCAGAAAGCCAGAGACGCGGGCTTCAATATGCTGAGAGTGCATATCAAGCTTGAAGATCCCCGCTATCTCGCATGGGCGGACCGGCTGGGGATACTGCTGCAGTGCGATCTGCCCAATTTCGGCTATGAGGGCTATTCAGAGACGGCGAAAGAGCGGTGGGAGCGGCAGCTCCGAGCGGCGGTACAGCGCGACTTCAATCACCCGTCCATCTTCTCGTGGTGTCTTTTCAACGAAACGTGGGGGCTGGGTGGGGGCGATTATGCCGAAGACACCGACCGGCAGGAGTGGGTGGAGCGGATGTCCCACCTCGCCGCCCTGCTGGATCACACCCGCCTGATCGAAGACAACTCCGCGTGCCTGGGCGATCATGTGGTCACCGACATCAACTCGTGGCACTTTTATATCAATAACTATGACGAGGCCGCCGCACATATAGAGGATGTTGTACAAAAGACGCGTCCCGGCTCCGGCTTCAACTATGTCCCCGGCCGCAGCCAGTCAAACGAGCCACTCATGAACTCCGAATACGGCGGTATCAGTGCGCGGATGGGGGACAGGGATGTGTCGTGGTGCTTCAAATTTCTGACCGATCTGCTGCGCAAGCACCCCGAAATATGCGGCTATGTGTACACCGAGCTGACCGATATCGAGTGGGAGCGAAACGGTGTTTACAATTACGATCTCAGCCCCAAAGAGTTCGGCTACGATCCGGCGGCGCTGCAGTCAGACCCGTACGTCGCCTTCGAGGGTCCACCCGGCGAGACCATCGCGCCCGGCGAAGCACTCTCACTCCCCGTCTTTTGCGCCTGTGCCAGCGGATCGCCGCCGGATGTGGGCGTAAAAGTGTCCGGGACCGATTCGCGGGGAGAGCCGATCGAAGCATATCCGGACGGATTGGTGGAATGGAATACGGGCGAGGGCTCCATATATAAGGGTTTGTACAACTGCCCTTCTCCACCATCCCAAAACAACTGCCTGCTGAAGCTGGAAGCGTCCATCGGCGAAAGAACGGTGGACTTTAGGTATCTGGAGATCCGCGGGGACGACCCGCCTGAGAAAGAAACGCTGCAGGACGGCTCCGTGCTGCTGCGGAAGCTGGCGGGCGAGCAGGAACATTCCTCCGGCTGGCACGAGGCGGAAATGGAGCGGGGCCTGGTCGGCTACCAGATCCATCTCCTGGGGGGCATCGAGGCCGGGCACTTTGATTACCGCTTCGAGTTGCCCGAGGGGATGAAGCTGAGCGATTTCAGCGATGTCGAGCTGGTCGCAGAGCTGTCGTCAAAGCGACCGGATGCCCGCCAGACCGAACAGACACCGTGGCCCTCGACACTGGTCACTTCCATGAACGGTGTTGTCGTGGATGAACGCATGCTCAAAGACCAGTACGCCGACTCCCGGGGGGCGCTGTCACATATTCACGGTTTTCAGGGCCGCTACGGCGACCTGATACGTCTCACCGCCGGGCCGGAAACCTTTGCAGGCATCGCAGATAGTGATCCCGAAGCTATCGTGGTGAGGCTTGAGATCACGCGGTCAAAACGTCCGGGCGGTCTCATCGTGTACAGCTCGCGGGCGGGCCGATATCCGGTTGATCTGCTGCTCAAACTGCGCAGGTAATCAACTTGACATCATAACTGAAGTGCATTAACGTTTGAATGGAATGAATGAGTTATGCTCAAAATCCATGTTCGCTCGGGAGGGATCGTATGAGAAGGGTGCTGCTTTTCGTAGTCCTTGCCATGCTCATCGCCGCACTTGCGGGGTGCTCGGCGTATGACAAGGCGAAGGACCTCAATATCGAAGCGCGGACGGAGCCGCAGGACTTTACCCTGGACAACGTCAACGCAGGCTTCGACAAGAAAGTCGTGAGCTCTGAGGATTGGGAGGACAACGCCGACAAGATCAAGGAAGTCCGGAATGTAGAGATTTCCTATACCTACACCAATCCGACTGATGCTGTAGTGGACGTCGATGTGTACATCAGTCGGCAAAACCTGGACCAGGCGAACCTCGACCAGGCCATCCTCCTGCACCAGGCCGTGTTCAATCCCGGGACAGACGATGTCAGTCGCGACGACGCCACCATCGAAAACAGGGCGGCTGTCCTGAACCTGCTCAAGGACTCAAACGGTAAGTTCTACATCTACACTGTTACCGACGCTCAGGATGCCGTGGACATCCAGATTACCAACTTCCGGGTGTACGGTGAACTTAACGCCGACATTCTGGAATAGGGAGGGCTCAATAGCATGCGACACCGGATAGTGCTTTTGTGTATTGTGTTTGTAGTTGTGGCTCTTGCGGTTCCTGCCGTCGCGCAATACCACAATAAGGTCCGCAGTCACACCACCATCGGCGTCACGCCGCGAGCTCTTGGCATGGGTGATGCCTTCGTCGCAGTCGCAGATGATGAGCAGGCCCTCTACTGGAATCCGGCGGGGCTCAGCAGGCACCGTGGCGTCCGCTGGTCAATTCTCGGTGGCGCAGGACGCGTCGAAAACGTTGATGTCATTGATGATCTCGCCAGTGCCGCCGATATCATTGGTGACGATGCGGGTGATTTCCTCAGCGAGGATGATTTCGACTTCCTCCGCCGCATTGCCGAGGACAGCGAAGGGATACCGCTGGAAGTGCAAATGGGTATCTTTTCAGCGTTTGCCTGGGATAATATTGCCGTTGGTGGCTACGGCCAGGCGGCAGGAACGATGGAATTCTCCCGGGTGACAGGGGGCCTCGTGGACAAGGAGGCCACCGGGACGACGGGGGGCCGCGTGGACGTACAGGTCCAGGCTGCAGGCCAGGGCAGCGGAGCTCTCGCCGGCGGCTGGGACCTCAACGACCAGCTGGCTGTCGGGGTCAGTCTGAAGAGTATGACCTATGCTGAGGACCTCGTGGACAAGACCTTCCGCCCCGATGCGCCGATTACGACCCGGGCCTCGCCGATGCGCACGGCCGCGCGATGGATTCGATGCCGCAACTCCCCGTCCAGCGCCCTGGATGGGGCCTCCTCGATCAGCTTCTGGTGACGGCGCTGGATG
>JAWODS010000086.1:0-5932 GCA_046483205.1 Armatimonadota bacterium
GCCACAACGAAGGCTCCAACTTCGGCTTTGCCGACGGTCACGCCAAGTGGCATAAGTCGAACTTTAACTGGTACACCGGCTATTCCGGTACCGGACTGTACTGGCGTCCTGACGCAGTATATTAATCTGCGACCGGGCGGTCCTGTGTCACCAGATATGGAGCCGCCTTCTCTTTTGCGGATGACCGGTTGAAAATGAAACATACGGAAACATAGCTCCGCACTATCGAGTGCGGGGCTTTTTTTGTGCACCACGCAATCTGCAGCCGGAAGGCTTCCGTGACTGTGACTGATACAACAAATTCTACGCAATCGCGGAGAAATTGCCCCTTCATGCAGGTATTGGCGGATTGGTGCGGAAACGAATCGCGAAGGAAATTTGAACCAGGAGGTCACACTGCAGACGTGAAGGAACCGGTGATCAGACATCTCGATGATGTTGAGGCGGTGCCGTGTCCGTGTGGCGACAGCAGCCGCCTCATCACCGCTGCTGAAGGCTCACCCGTCAGCGTGCATGTCACGCACTTCGAAGACGGCGACGAGCATTTCCACGAGCTGACTGACGAGGTGTATTACATCATCGAGGGCCAGGGTACCATCGAGCTGGACGGAGTGCCCGAGAAGGTCATTCCCGACACCGCTGTTTTCATCCCCGCAGGTGTCGCTCACCGGGGCTACGGTGACTTTACGGCAATTGTGATTGCCCGGCCGCCCTTTAACCCGGATGATGAAATCAGCACACACGCCCCCGGAGAAACCACGGAATCCTGAGCGTCTGTGGCCTTTCATTGACCTGGATCTGTGTTAAGAAATTGAGGGAGGACAGTACTATGAAGAAGAAGCTCAAGGTCGGCGTCATCGGTATCGGCTCGATTTTCACCAACGCGCATCTGCCCGGCTGGGAGGCGCTTGATAATGTCGAGGTGGTCGCGGCGGCCGATATCAGCGAAGAGACGCTCAACAAGAACGCCGAAATCGCCGGGATTCCCAAAAAGAGCCGCTACACTGACTACGAGAAAATGCTGGCCAAAGAAGACCTCGATATCGTGGATGTCTGCACCCCCAACTCGTACCACAAAGACCCGACTATCGCGGGTTTTGACGCCGGCTGTCACGTCATCGTCGAAAAGCCCATCACTATCTCCGCCGAGAATGCCGAGGAGATGATAGCGGCCGGGAAGAAGGCCGACAAACTGTTCATGGTCGCGCAGAGCATGCGGTTTGGTGCCGATTCACTGGCACTCAGGCGCTGGGTTGATGAAGGTCTCGTGGGTGACATCTACTGGGGCCGGGCCTCATACCTCCGCCCCCGCGGCGTGCCTGCATGGGGGGCATTTATCTCCAAAGAGATGTCCGAAGGCGGCCCGTGCTACGACCTCGGTGTCCATATCCTCGACCTGTGCCTGTGGTTGATGGGGCACCCGAAGCCGGTCAGTGTGTCGGCGAATATCTGGCTGGAGATCTCCGACAAGCCGTCGGTGATGAAGCATGATCCGAAGAAGTTCACCGTACCCGACGAGCTCGCCGCCGGATTCATCCGCTTCGCCAACGGTGCGTGCCTGTCACTGGAGACCTCCTGGGCGGTCAACACCACCCAGCCCGACAACGGAATCTTCCTGGCGGGCACAAAGGGCGGCATAAAGAACAACCCCGCCACCCTCACCCGTGAGGAAGCCGGTATGCTCACAGACACCACCGTCCAGAAGAACCCGGACGCGGGCATCAAGCCGCACTCCGAAGAGATCCGCCGCTTCGTTGATGCAATTGTAGCAGGCAAGCCCTCACCGGTGCCCGGAGAAGAGGCACTGATGACGCAGCAAATCCTCGACGCCATCTACGAATCAGCAAAAACCGGCAGCGAGGTTGAGCTCTGAAAGGCAGCACTGAAAGACGATAGGTAACAACAGGCCGGATCCTGAATAACACGCCGGGTCCGGCCTTTTTGTGTTCAACACCGTGTATTGATGATGATTCTGTTTTCAGGAAGGAAGTATGAAAATGGCAAAAAAGCTGAAGGTGGGCTTTGTCGGACTGGGAAGCATCGCCCGAAATGCGCACTTCCCCGGCTGGGCGGAGGTGCAGGAGGCCGAGATCGTTGCGGGTGCCGACATCAGCAAAGTCGCCCGCGATGCCACCGCACAGGCGCTGGACCTCGATGACGAGATGCTCTTCGAAGACTACGAGGAGATGATCAACAGCGTTGACCTGGATATCGTGGATGTGTGCACCCCACAGAAGCTGCACGTGGATCCCACGGTTATGGCCTTCAACGCCGGGTGTGATGTCATTGTCGAAAAGCCTGCAGCGACCTCCGCCGAAAACGTCCAGAAGATGATTGATGCGGGCAAAGATGCCGGGAAGCTTTTGATGGTCGCTCAGAGCATGCGTTACAGCCCCGAACCGCTGGCGCTCAAGCGCTGGGTTGATGAAGGACTGGTCGGTGACATCTACTGGGCCAGGGCCTCGTACCTGCGCTCTCGCGGTGTGCCCGGCCGGCCCTCTTTTATCCTCGACGAGCTGTCCGCCGGTGGGCCCTGCTACGACCTGGGAGTTCACATCCTCGACCTGTGCCTGTACCTGATGGGACATCCGGAGCCCGCAACAGTATCGGCGAATGTATGGGTGGAAATATCCGATAAACCCTCGGTGATGACCCATGACCCGGATATGTTCCAGGTCCCCGACGAGCTGGCGGCCGCCTTCATCCGCTTCGCAAACGGTGCCTGCATCTCGCTGGAGACCTCCTGGGCGCTGAATATGTCCGGCGGCTCGAGCCATTCCGTCTTCCTGGCAGGTACTGAGGGAGGCATCCAGACGAACCCGGCGACACTCACGCGGGAGGAAGCGGGTATGCTTACCGACACGACGGTGCAGGTGAATCCGGATGAGGGCAGGCGTGCTCATACACAGGAAATCGTGGCCTTCGTTGATGCGGTTGTCAACGATAAGCCCTCTCCCGTCCCGGGTGAAGATGCACTGCTCACACAGCGCATTCTCGATGGCATATACGAATCCGCGCGGCTGGGTAAAGAGGTCGGGGTATAAGGCCTAATGCCGCCAGCCGTACCAGAAACCTGCGGCAAAGCCACCGGTGAACGGGAGGTTGTAGGTCAGGATTTTCCACAGCGTACTGGCGCCTGACTGCACGGCCTCCCCCGCCGGGCCGAAGTACTGCTGCAGCACATCCCAGTGCCATTCGACGACCCCGGTGTAGGCCAGAAGCTGCATCAATACGAACACAACGCCGATCAGACACCCCGTGACCTTGCTGACGGTCTTGAGGAATGTTGCCGCGGAATAGCCGAGGATCCCGCCGAGGGTGAGGATGCCTGCAATTGGGATGAGATAGTTCATGGTGTTGCTGCCTCCAGTGATTCTGTGGCATTATGGTACTGTCGAGAGGACCGGGATGTCAACGGAGGCTGTGATGTCAACACACCGGGTGTGCCTGCAGGGATTCGATGAAAAGTTCCGCGCGACATTTTCCACCGCGGCACAGGACCGAGGCTGGAGCACCGTAGAGAACCTCCCTGCGGATGCAGTCGTGATGGCGGCTCCTGCAGGCGGTCTTTCACAGGCCATCGCCACTCTGCGAGACCGTGCGGGAGGCTCCTGCACCCCCGTTATCGCGGTGGGCACGCCCGACAGACCTCTCTCGGGCACTGAGGCGGCAAATGCCGGTGCCCAGGCG
Source organism: Armatimonadota bacterium (assembly GCA_046483205.1). Classification (GTDB taxonomy): domain Bacteria; phylum Armatimonadota; class Zipacnadia; order Zipacnadales; family UBA11051; genus JBKHJK01. The sequence continues at coordinate 3,691 of JAWODS010000086.1, forward strand.
TACGTCCCCCGCCCGGATGTCCCCGAAGTGCTGGCCGCTGTGTCCATGGTGCTGGATACCATCCACCGCTACGCCGCCGTCCAGCCGCTGACGGGGCTGCCGGGAGGACCGGCGATACAGCGGGAGATCGAACGCAGATTCCACGACCGCGGCCGCCTCGGCGTCGTCCTGCTCGACATTGACAACTTCAAGCCCTTCAATGACCTGTACGGGTATCGCCGGGGGGACAGGTTCATCCTGTGGCTGAAGGAGATTATCGGGGAGGCGGTCGCCCGCGCGGAGTGTAAAGACGCCTTCGTCGGTCATCTCGGCGGCGACGACTTTGTATTGCTGGCCTCTCCGGAGGACGCAGAGGCCATCGCCCGGGACGTAATACAGGCATTTGATGTGGGAAGAGACCAATTCTTCGACGAATCCGACCGCCGGCGGGGGTTTTTTGAGGCCCTCAGCCGCACTGGAGAAAAGCAGCGGTTTCCACTTTCGACGCTGACGGCGGTGATGGTCACCAATGAGGCGGACGACATTCAGCACCCCGGCCAGATGAGCAGAATCCTCGCCGAGCTCAAGGCATACGCCAAAACAATGGAGGGCAGCAACTTCTTCAGAGATCGACGACAACACCATCATCCCTACGAATCCCTTGCAAGAGAGCGAGAATCACATTAATGTAAAAGATGTTACGGGGAGGGATTTGCAGGGCGACGACTAATAGTGCATACATAAAACAGGCCGCCCGACAGCCTGTAAGCCTGCTGGTCGTTTGCAACCCGACACGTTTTTCAGAGTTAGGTACGCGGTACAACCGGGAGAAAAAATATGGCGCACAAGGTATTGTTTGTCGATGATGAGCGGGATCTGGTACGTTCCGCCGAGATCTACTTCACCGAAGAGGGCTACGATTTCTACGCCGCCTACGACGGCCAGGAAGCCCTCGACATGTTGGAGGAACTCACTCCTGATCTCATCGTTTTGGACATCTCCATGCCCCGGCTGAACGGCTGGGACGTCCTGCGGATGCTTCAGTCGGATCCAGAACGCAGCGAAATCCCCGTCCTGGTACTGACAGCGCATGACCGTGACGCTGAAAAAGCCCGTGGCTGGGAGCTTGGAGCCACGTGGTACCAGCCCAAGCCATTCAACTTCGAGGAGCTTCTGATGGTCGTTAGCCGGATCATCGAGACGACCCAGGAAGAATAGAGAAGGTGCTGGCGAGCATATCACGGGCCGGGCTTTTTGAAGCTGCGGCCTTTTTCTATTTTTTGTGTGTGAGGCGAGAGCCATGAGGCTGGCAATTGACGGTGGCGAACCGGTCCGGAAAAAGCCGTTTCCTGCAGGCAAGGAGATCGGCGACGAAGAGCTCAAGCTGGTGACAGAGGTCATCAAGTCCCGGCAGCTCAACATGGCCGGTGGCGAGAAGGTCAGCCAGTTTGAGGCCCATTTCGCCGATCACTACGAGGTGGGCCACTGCATCGGCACCACCTCCGGCACCTCCGCGCTGCATGTGGCCGTCGGGGGAGTGGATCCGAACCCCTGCGATGAGATTATCACCGCTCCCATTACGGACATGGGCACAATCATCGCCATCCTCGCCCAGAATGCCATTCCCGTTTTTGCGGATATTGACCCGGACACCTACACCATTACACCGGAATCCATTCGCGAACGGATCACCGACCGCACCGTCGCCATCATCCCCGTTCACCTGTTCGGCAATCCGTGTGACATGGACGCAATCATGGAGATTGCCGCCGAAAACGATCTTGTGGTCATCGAAGACACCTCCCAGGCCTACGGGACGATGTACCGGGGTAAGCGGTGTGGCACCATCGGCAATATCGGCAGCTTCTCGCTGCAGCAGAGCAAGCATATCACCACGGGCGACGGCGGCCTGACGATCACCGATGACGATGATCTCGGCGAGCGAATCCGCCTGTTTGCCAACAAGGGATGGCCGGACTACTCTGCAAAGGGCGCCCGGAATTACACGCAGTTCGGCTTTTGTTACCGCATGAATGAGCTGACCGCGGCGGTGGGGCTGGCACAGCTCCGAAAGCTCGACCGCATCACCACGTGTACACCTGGGCGGGGGAGCTGCTTACGGAGAAGCTCCAGGGAATCGACGGGGTGACCCCACCGAAGACACAGCCGGGCGGAGTTCACACGTACTGGCTGTACGCGATACGAATTGACGAAGATGTAATGGGGATGAGCGCAGAGAAATTCTCGGCGGCGGTGACGGCAG
>JAWODS010000155.1:0-3776 GCA_046483205.1 Armatimonadota bacterium
GTCCGGACCGCGCCCGCCGGGAGCGTGACCGAGCAATGATCCGCGGCCTTGTATATAAGGAAATCCGGGAGCTGTGGGTCCCGGCGGCGATATACCTGGGTGTGCTGCTGGTGTTGAAGTTGGGGGCGGTTTATGGCCTGGATGTATCCCGCATCGCCCGGCAGTTGGTACTCGTGGGGCTGCCGATCCTGGCCCTGATCGCCGGAGCCTATACCTTTGCCCGGGAGCGTTCGCACGGAACAGAGATGTTCCTGCACAGCCTCCCCTACTCCCGCCGGACGGTGTGGCTGGTGAAGATGCTGACAAACCTGGGCGTCTTCGCCGTGGTGTACGGGCTGGCAATCGCGCTCGGCGGCCTGGCGACGTTTTCGTGGCAGGAGTGGGCCAAACAGCCGACCGTCATCTGGTGGTGGCAGGAAGGCTGGGAGACAGTCCTAAAATGGAATATCGCCACCAGCATCGCTCTGTGGTGCGCCGGTGCGTTTTTCTCGTCGATCAGGTGGTCGCCTATGGGTGCTGCGTGGACGGGTGGTTTCGGGTTTGCGCTGGCCGCATTTGCCTGGTTGAGCGCGATCGATGCATTTGGCCTGTACCAGGCATATCTCGGAGACCTTTCGATCAATATGCCCCCATCCACGACCGTGATACTGGCTGCAACGCTCGGCACGGCAGCAATCACCGCGTCATACCTTGCCTTCATAGACACGTGCCCTCTGGAGGGCACTCAGCGGACGGTGCGCACCTGCGTGCTGGGGATCCTTCTGCTCATCGCCGGGGGCGCGCTGTTCATCGGAGGTGTCTATTGGCTGGGAGAACCCGAAATCTGCCCGGTCCATTCCATCTATGCTGCGCGGCTCTCACCCGACGGCGAGAAAATGGTCCTTTTCACCTCCAGGCCGTACTCGGTCGGACAACTGTGGGTGGCCAATGCGGACGGAACCGGTATCAGGAATATTATGCGCACCAATAGCGAGGGGCCTCTCTGGCTTGGGGGATCGGGGCATCTGCTTTTCGATTACAGCTTCGGAGGCGAATGGTTTTCGAGGTATCGAGATGTCGCAGGCATGGCCGATGTGAAGACAGGGGATATCGTGTGGCTTGGGGAGTACGAGTGGTTTGACGGGCCCTCTCGCCGCTCGCCCATTCCGTGCTCACCCCTGCATCGCCCGGAACTTATCTCTCCCTCGGGCCGATACGCAGTGCTGGGATACAACAAAGAGTCCGGAGGCCTCGGTGAGCGGCGCGTCGTGCAGCTCCTCCCCGAACTGAAGGCAACGGCCATGGCATGGGATCGAGAAACCTACGTACTGCGCTGGTCGTCTGACGAAAGCGCGATATTTGTTTCGGAAGATGGCGCGCAGGTCATGCGAGTGCCCTTCCCGGAGGGCGGAGCGGGGCGCACCATCGCCACGGCGCCAGATGTGCCCAAAAAGCATATCCGCTGCCTCGGAATATCTCCCCACGGGCGCTGGGTGGCCTGGGTGGTGGCGGAGGACGCGTGGGATGAATGGGAGCGGCGGACATATCTCAAAGACACCAGGACGGGGCGCACGGTGACGATGGCGGGACAACCGATGAAAAACGGATGGTCGCCCGACGGGCGTTTCCTGTGGTTCTGCGGGAATGACGAGACACCTCAGGGACACCCGGTGGTGACAGTCCGGCTCGTTGATTTGAGCACCGGACGAGTTTTCACCCCTGAATTGATGGGGCTTGTGGAAAAGTGGGGGCTGTATCTGCAGCAGCCACATACGTACATGGGGCACATTCGCTGGAGCAGGGACGGCAGCCGCGCGGTGTTTCAGGATACGCTTTATGTGCCCGGGGCGAAACCTGAATACATCACAGAATCGGGGCCCGCAGTGCTGATAGTGGCCGATGCCGATGGCTCCAACCCGGTTGCACTGCGAGACGCCGGATACCCCGGACTGGGATTTGCCGAGTATTTTGATATCGGTGGATGGTCTCCGGATGGAGAGATCATCGGTGTCGTTGATCACGCGCAGGTCATCAGCCTCGATCCCGACACCGGAGAGCGGCGGGTGCTTTTGAGCGTGCCTGACACGGAGGTGCCGGGCCCATGAAAGGGGTCGCCTTCAAGCAAATCCGCCAGCTCGGGCCGCAGCTTGTGATCGCCTTCGGGGCCTGTATGGTCGCCTCGGTGACGGGACACTCGGTCGCCCAGGGGATCGTCTTCGGCATCTGCGCCGCGATTGCCGCATATATGGGGCTGCATACGCTGGCGGATGAAAGTGATGGACAGATGCGGCTTCTGTTCTCGCTGCCGCTCTCACGGCGGCAGATTGTGGGGACGAAGCTGGTGGTGAATTTCGTCCTTTTGATGCTGTTCTGGAGCATATCGATGATCGCCAGCAGCTGGATATTTCTGGCCGCCGGTCCGGCGCCCGAGCCGGGCTGTCCGTTTTATCTCTTCAGCGAAATCGGGATTCTCGAGTCGGCACTTATCTTTGGCCTTCTCTTCGCGCTTTTCGCGTTCACGTCATTCATGTTTCGCAAGCCCGATCAGGCGGCATTTGTGGGATTGCTTCTGGGACTGCTGGGGTATCCGGGCGTGTGGTATCTCCGCCTCGTTGCGTTCAGGCTCGTGTGGGGGCCGGGGGAGCCGGAGACATCGCTCATCGGCGGCCACCACCTGTCCATATCCCTTGCGCTGATGGTGATCATTGCACTCATGCTGGCGGGCGCCCTCTGGGCATTTGGGCGGTACGCGATCTTCGAACGAAAGGGCCGCATCGTCGCCACGGTGCTTCTGGCCGCTGCGGCGGTGATCGCGGGCACCTTTATCGGGCTGATTCCGACTGCGTTCTGATGACGTCGTAGATGGAGGCGTATGCAATGCGCGCGCTGATGTACAGGGAGTTTCGGGAGACGTGGGTGCTCGTGGTCGGCATTGTCGCGGCAGTGGCGGTGATGGCCCTTGTTGAGCATGGCTATCTGAATTTCGATTCTCAAAGTAAGGTTGCGTCTTTTGTTGGCGCGCAATGTGTATGGATCATGGCTCTTTTACTCGGAGGCAGGATCATCGCCCGGGAGTCCGATCGGCGGAGGGGATTTTTCTCCAGTCTACCGCTCTCGGTTGGAAAACTTTTTGCCGTGAAGAGCGCAATCGCCTTTGTTGCTTTTGCGGCTCTCACGGTTGCCATTTTCTTTACCACCCACACCTCGGTTTTTCAGGGCGAAGCCATTTTCGATTCATTGTGGTTCGATAAAGAGGGGCCGCTGGGTACTTTGCTGGTCTGGATCAGCATTTTCCTTGGGGCAGCCTTCGCCTCGGTGGTGACGCGCTCAACTGTCTCTGCCCTCGTGGGGGGTATATTCACCGCCATCGGCGTTGATATTATAGCGATCGCGGTACAGACACTTGTTCTCCGGGGATCTTACATCCGGTTTTGGGAGGCACAGCTTGCGACGGGGAGCCCTTACCAGGTGCCGCTGCATGAGTTCCTATCTTTTGTCGTGGCGGTGTGCTGTTTTATGGCAGGGGCATGGGCTTTCACAAGAACCCCGATCCTCGAACATCGGAAACGACGAATACGAGCACTGGTCGGAGCCCTCGCCCTCGGCAGTGTAGCTGCAACCGCCTGCGCTTATGGTCTGTCCGTGGTGCTTCCCACGTAACACGTGCCACTCCGAGGGCAGAAGACGCGTCAGGTGCTTCATCCCCCGTAATTCACCGGGACGTCACGCTCTTCGGCAATGTTGTAGGATTCTGACATACAACGAGCTCGCCGGCGAACAGAACGCCGTCGCCGCCC
>JAWODS010000194.1:0-35012 GCA_046483205.1 Armatimonadota bacterium
GATTGGCTCACGGCGGGGAACCATGACCCTGGGACTGCCGTCAGCCACCATGCAGCGCCTGCTTGGATCATCCAAACGCACCGTTGACGGTCGCGTGGATTCTGAAGCACTCACGGAGACGGTGAACCGCTCATCAATCCCCGTGCGTGCGGTTTTTGCCACGAGCTCGATCTCGGCGCGTGATATCGCCTCCCTGAAGGTGGGGCAGGTGCTGGGACTACAGGTGCCGGCGGACAAGGGCAGGACGGTTGAGCTGCAAATCGCCGGCCGCAAGACCATAGACGCTGTCCCGGGCGTCCACAATGGACTGCGGGCGGTACAGGTGGTAAAAGCGACCGACGCCACCGACGCCGGATAGCGCCGGTATCTTGCCCCGAAACGTTGAAATAGCATAAGATAAAGCCAGAATGTTTACATATTCGCCGGCAACAGGGGGCAAAAGGCCGAGGTGGCGGCTGCTTTTGGGCGTCTTTGCCGGCATCGTTTTGTGCACCGGTCAGGCTGCCGGACAGGCCTTTGCCAGCTACGATCGGCTGTCCGGGGCGATAGAGCGTTTTGTGTGTGAAATCCCGGCTGCCGACGCGGATCACCAGGCGGCGCTGAAGGCCCTGTCGGCACTTCAGGTCGCACCGGCCTCAGAACCTTCAGACACGGTTGCCCACCCCACCCGGCAGCGGCTCTCGACCACCGGCGCCCGCGATTATCGGCTGCTTCACGAAATCGGCCATTATCTTCACTATTGGCTTCTTCCCTCTCATTTTCGGCCCCTGTACTGGCATCCCCGGCAGTGCTTTGATCCTCGCGCGAGCCGTCCCGATCGCTCGGCTGCGGCGCCGTATGACGAATTCAGCGAGGCCGCCGCCGACCTGTTCGTGGCATGTTTCACCGGGTACTGCCAGGTTCACGGTATTTCGCTCGACTCAGAATGTACCGCTCTGCTGGAAAAGGCAGACTCCGGTGTCGGGGGGCCCTCACTGGTGGGAATGTACGGGGGCGAGATCCGCCGCAGGCCCGTGCGTGTCTATGCAGATTTTCTTCAGGCGACCATCGCTCATTCCCGGCGGAACGGATACATCCGGCTGCCGGCGCGGACCACCCGCCAGTGGACGCTGTCACGGCAGATGTACGGCGGGCTGTCGGGAGTGAAGCTTTCCAGTCCACCTGCCACTCCTCCGCCCCAGGGTGACCACATCCTTCTTCTTCACCCCGGAGGAACGTTTGACGCAAAGCTCAATGACAGGCCTTTAGAGCCCCGGGCGGTGCGCCTGGAGACGAATGACCGCGTGAAGGTAGGGGACCGTCCCGCGCTTCTTGTGCTGGATGCGGGGCGCACCACTGTGGCGGTCGCCCCCCATACTCACCTGGTGATGTACGGCGGCGCACATGTGCAGATGAAAGCCGGCCAGGCGCTCTCCGATGGGCCGGTCATGCTGTCGAGCAGCTCCTGCCGGGCCACCAGCAGCGCGAATGCGATGGCCGTGGAGGTCAACGCAGCCGGAGAAATGACCGTCGGAGCGCTGCAGGGGGCGGTTACGGTGCTCCCGGTGGGCGGCAGAGAAACGTCTTTAACCGCGGGCATGGTCATAACGGTCCCGAAGTATGGCAATCCGATCGGCCCCGGTGTAGCCAATCCCCGCGAGGTGGCCTACAGCCTCCCGGACCTCACCCCCGCAACCCGTGAGGGCGAACTGGCCGACCTGCCCGGATTCACACCCCTGCCCTCGCAGGCCCGGCCGGCTGATGATGAGCCACCACCCGCACACCACGAGGTCGCCGCCGACGAGGATGAATGGGCGGTTTTCAAACCCCGACTCCTGCCGCAGGTTGCGCTGTGTCACGGCGTCAATGGGCATAAAGAGCCCACAGGCATCTCACGCGTCTTCGGCGCCGATGTCGGTGTCATCTCCCTTTTCATACATTTCGATTTCGGTACCATCGAGCGAGACCTGGACATCAAATGGATGAGAGACGGCAGGATGCTGACAGGCCGTACGATGCAGGGCAAAGGCTCGCGCAAATTCGTCTATAACCTCCGCACAAAGCCCAATCGCACCTTCGTGCCCGGCCAATACGAGGTGCACCTGGACATTGACGGTGAGCCCGCAGCCATCCTCGGCTTTACGGTCAAATAGCCCGCTGCATCCTCCCGTCGCGCCGTGGCAGACAGCTACGCTTCCAGCCCGAGTCGAGCTCTTTTGGGGACCCCAAAGTCTTATGAGGCACTGTTGCGGTGGCGGCAGAACAGCCCATCTCTTCTCAGTTTTGTCTAATAGTGATATGGAACAAAAAAATTAAAGGATACGAAAAGGAAGGGGAGAATATATTATATAGACCGAATTGCTCTGCGATCGGGTGGGCCTGTTACGGACTTTATCAGGAATGAGAGAGGTGGAGAGATGCGTGTACATGGATTTACACTCATCGAGCTTTTGGTGGTCATCGCCATCATCGCCATCCTCGCGGCGATCCTTTTCCCGGTGTTTGCCAGAGCACGGGAGAAAGCCCGGCAGACTGCCTGTGTCAGCAATGTGAAGCAGATTGCACTTGCGACACTGATGTATGCAGACGATCACGACGAGACCTTCCCGATACTTTACCCCAAGCCGTACAACTACGCGAAGATGTGGAGCTACTACGTATCACCCTATATCAGTACCCAGCAGGACAGTGTCCGTGATACCAGCGATATCTGGGTGTGTCCGTCATGGCCCGGTACGGTGCCGAACACGGCCTACATCGATTACGGGCTTCTGCGCTATGCCATCGGCGGCGATCCCAGTTATGATTACGACCCTGGCAACAGCCAGCGCCGCCCCGGGAAAATTGGTGATTTTGCGAACCCGGTCAAACAGCTCATGATGTGCGAAACCCGGTACAAGACCACCCGTGGATGGTACTACGCCAACAGGGGCCGAGCCGCTGGCCGACACTTTGGCGACACCGAAGACCTGACCAAGAGCGGCCTGGTCACATGCGCATTCGTTGACGGGCATGTAAAAACCCTCAAGGCCACTGTGCTCAACACCTGGCCCTATCCAGACTACTACTGGAACGAGCCGTGGAACTACCGCAAAGAAGATCGCCCGGACGTGTATGACCTGTTCTGACACATTCGGCACATAGGCATGCAGGGGGCACCGCCGCGGTGTCCATACCTGAAGCCATTTCTCGCGGGAGACAGGCAATATAATGGTGCACGGCCGTCATCCGCGAGTTCTATTTTGCACGCATGATGCGTTATTCTACACGACCATAGGAGGAGGATTTTATGCGTCGAACTGGCTTCACCCTGATTGAACTGCTGGTAGTAATTGCGATCATCGCCATCCTTGCGGCGATCCTGTTTCCGGTCTTTGCGCGGGCGCGGGAGAAGGCCCGGCAGACGTCGTGCATCAGTAACCTTAAACAGATCGCCCTTGCGACGATGATGTATGCCGACGATCACGACGAGACCTTTCCGATTCGTTTCCCCGAGCCGTACAACTATGCGAAGATGTGGAGCTTCTATGTGACCCCGTACATCAGCACCCAGGGCGACAGTGTTTACGACACCGATGCGATCTGGACCTGCCCGTCATATCCTGGATCGGTAAGCAACAGCGCCTATGTTGACTACGGCATAGTTCTATACGCCATTGGAGGCTACGGACAATACGATACAAACCAGAATCGCCCGGGGAAGATCAGTGACTTCAAAAATCCCGTCAAACAGCTCATGATCGCCGAGAGCCGATACACCGCAGACGGGACCCGCGGCTGGTATTACGTCAACCGTGGCCGCGCCGCCGGACGCCACTTCGGTGATACAGCGGATCTCGCCCAAAGCGGCCTGGTAAGCTGCGCGTTCGTGGACGGGCACGTCAAGGCAGTCAAGGCGACCACCCTCAACACCTGGCCATACCCCGACTACTACTGGAACGAGCCCTGGAACTACCGGAAAGAAGATCGTCCGGATGTGTATAACCTGTTCTGATATGGTCAGGCGGCTGAAAGAGTTGGTGGCAGCGCCGGCGCGTTGAAATGAAAGTCGCCGGAGCTGTCAGGATGTCTTGCGAATCGCCCCACAGACTGATACAATTCTCTGCGAGACTTTTTAGGAATCCGGCATGATATGCACCTGCGCCGGTGCTCCCCTGCACCGGCGTGGGCTGTGTCTGCGATATATCTGGAGTGATCCCAATGGCGTACCGCCCGATGGTGGGGCTGGAAGTGCATGCCCAGCTTTTGACCGACGCAAAGATGTTCTGCGGCTGTGCCGCGGAGTTCGGCGCAGATCCCAACTCCAACTGCTGCCCCATATGCACGGGCATGCCGGGGTCGCTGCCGGTCCCCAACAGGCGGGCGGTCGAGTTCGTCATCCGCACCGGACTCGCCCTGGGCTGCAGTGTCGCCGATTATTGCCGCTTTTATCGCAAGAACTACTTCTATCCCGACCTGGCAAAAAACTTTCAGATAAGCCAGTACGACGAGCCGCTGACGTTCGGTGGCAGCATCGATCTTCAGGCCGACGGCGAGCCGTTTACCATCCGCATCCGCCGGGCGCACCTCGAAGAGGACACCGGCAAAAACATCCATCTTCCCGATGGGCGCAGTCTTGTAGAATACAACCGCAGCGGTGTGCCGCTGATGGAGATCGTCACCGAGCCCGACTTCACCTCCGCCGAACAGGTTCGCGAATACCTCGTGCAGCTCCGCCGGATCCTCCGCTATCTTGGTGTGTCCACCGCCAATATGGAGGAGGGAGCGATGCGGTGTGAGCCCACCGTGAACCTGGTCGATGAAGAGAATGATGCGGCCACACCGAAGGTTGAAATCAAAAATCTTGCCTCCTTCAAGGCCGTGTACCAGGCGGTGAAGTACGAGATTGACCGCCAGCGATGGTGCCTCGAAAACGACAGTCCGATGCAGCAGGAGACACGGCGATGGAACGAGACTGATAGCAAGACCACGGTGATGCGGACGAAGGAAAGTGCCGAGGATTACATGTACTTCCCGGAGCCCGACCTCGTCCCCCTGCAGCCGGACAGCGCGTGGGTGGAGGAGATCCGGGCCGAGCTTCCAGAGCTTCCGCGCAAACGCCAGCAGCGCTTCATTGATGAATTTGATCTGCCGGAATACGACGCCGGTGTGTTGACTGAAAGCAAGCAGATGGCGGATTTCTTTGAAGCTGCTGCAACGGCCTGCGGCAATCCCAAGGCGGTCAGCAACTGGGTCATGGGGGACCTCAGCCGCATGCTCAATGAAACCGGCGACACCCCTGAGACTGCTCCAGTCGAGCCGCAGCAGCTTGCCGATCTCATCCGCCTCATTGATGAGGGCACCATCAGCAATGACATTGCCCAGGACATCTTCCCGGACGTTTACAACGGGGCGGACCCCGAAAGCATTATTGAGGAGCGCGGATTGTCACTGATTTCCGACACCGGCGAGCTGGAAGCGCTGGTCGTGGAGGCTATCGAAGCCAATCCGCAGGCCGCCGAAGATTTCAGGGGCGGCAGGGACAAAGCCCTCGGTGCCATGATGGGCTATATCATGGGGCAGACACAGGGGCAGGCCGATGCGCGCCTGGTCAATGAAATGCTGCGCGAAAAGCTGAATGAATAACTCCGATCCGCGCGCTGACACCACCATTCACCGGAGATCATGAACCCCAAAAAAGAGCTCACACTGACGCTGGTTGCAGCAGGCTTGATCGTGATAGTGGTGATACAGTGGGCCGTGATGCTGGGGCGCATGGAGCCCCGCGTCCCCGGTCACATCGAGCAGGCCCCCGAGTGGGAGGCCGTGCGCATTCGCCGCAACTTCCCCGAGGCAGACTTTCTGTACGTGAAAACCCACTGCCCGGCCTGCCAGGAAGCCAACAATAACGTTGCGCGGATGCGAGACAGCCACCCGGACCAGAAATTCCTCATCGTGGATCCCCGGTCGGTCAATGTCAGTGCTCTCATGGAGATGCTGGGTCGCACCTACGGCGTTGATGACCCGGTTGAGCGAGCCGTGACCCCGGTCCTGTACGGCCCCTCGCAGATATGGATCGGTGTCGATGATGTCAAAAATGCGCGGCTGACCCCGGAGGACCTGCAGGGCAAGCGCCCCTTCACCCGCCTGGGCTCCTCGTGGGACTGGATCAAGACGGGCAATGCCGCGATGATAGACCGGCTCGAGAACTACCAGTGGCATTTTGTCGCTCTTGCGGGTCTTATTGACGGTATCAACCCCTGCGCCATCTCCACCATCATCTTCCTGCTGTCGTATTTGACCCTCACCGGGATGCGCAAAAACACGCTGGCCATCGGTTTGCTGTTTGCGGCGGGATGTTTTGTGACCTATCTCATGCTGGGGGTCGGCCTGTGGCAGGTGTCGGCGATGGCCGGCGGGGCGCTGTGGGGACGGAGGATACTGTATCCGCTGATCGCATTTATTGCGCTTTTTCTGGCGATAACGGCGTTTTCGGAGTTCGGCAAGATCATCCGGGGGATCGCTTTCAAGACACGACTGAAGCTACCTGAAAACTGGCTGCTCGGAATCCACCAGGTGATACGCAACTGGGTCCGCGCGGAGCATGTGCTTCTTCTGGCGGTTCCCATCGCCGTGGTGGTCACGCTCATCGAGTTCGGGTGTACCGGCCAGATATACCTGCCGACGATCACCTATGTCGCCAGTCTCCCCGGACACCATTTCCAGGTGATACCGGTGCTGCTGGTGTACAACATCGCCTTCATCGTCCCGCTGCTTGCGGTCCTGTTTGTCCATCATTTCGCCGCCCGCAGTTTCAGCAGGGAGGATACACCAGTTCCGATGAGGTGGGTGCGCCTGGGCGAGGGACTGATCCTGGTGGTCGTCGCGGCGTTTATGCTGTGGTCCACCTACCACGCCTGGCTGTAAACATGCCCCTGCAGACGCGGGACAGCACTCAAATGCAGCACCCCGTCAAGCCGGTCTTTCACCCTGAGGGGGCTCATCACCACGATCTGTAGAAACGTGTCGTTCGGGAATGTCACCGCAGATGCCGCGCGGACATGTCCTGGACCTCGGCGTCTTCAAAGTAGAAGGTCTTGCGCCAGTCCGATTGGCGTCCGCCGACACTGACCGTGCACTCGACGGTCATGGATCCGGCGTCGTCGCTGAGATCGTTCTGTAGAACGTCCATCCGCACGGTGTCCTCGCCGTATGTGTGTTTGAGGTAGGCCTTGGCTTTTTCGATAGCCTCTTGTTCGGTGAGTTGTTCGGGCATCTTTCACATCTCCCCTCGAATGTCCTGCCGACGCACTGGACTCATTCCTTCCCGCGAACCTGCAACCCTTTTCTGAGAATGAATTAATGCGGAGGGCAGTTGCACAGACCTTTGGCAGCGTGGTAAAATAGCACCCAATCACAGTCTGCCCGCACTTTGGGCACCAATGCAGCAGGGAGCCCCGAATGGCGAATACATCTCAGCAGACGACCTGGAAAAACGTGCTGATTTTCTGGGTGAAAGTCCTGGTCATTTGTCTTATCCTCGGAATTATCTCTTTCTACATCGGCCGGAGCTATCTCGGCAGTATGATCGCCGACACGACCGTCCAGGATGGATCGCCGGAGATCGTCGCTGAAATTGCCGAGGAACAGCCGCCACAGCCCGAGGGAGCCAACGCCCCACCTGAAAAGGCGCAGGTGGAAGTCTATGAGCGTGACCCCTCGGAGAAAGAGGCGAAAAAGGCGACCGAGGAGTACGTGCTCGTGGATGGCCGGGACGACGAAGAAGGCAGCGGTGACGCCGATGAAGGCGACGACAGTGACGCTGATGCTGATGAAAGCGCTGAAGAGACGCCTGAAACCGCACAGACCCAGGAGGCCGAAGATGACGAGCTCGCCCCGGCGAGCGACAGCGGTGGCGAAGGCTCCGAGGGCGGCAGCTACGTGGTCATCGCAGGGTCGTTTGTTGACTTGAAAAACGCAGAGCAGCAGGTGCAGGAGCTCCGGGAGGAAGGGTACGATCCGTTCATCACGCAGGTCCCCATTGGTGAACAGATGTACAGCCGCGTGAATGTGGCCACATATTCCAGCCGGGAGAAGGCCGAGGCACTCACGGAAGTCCTGCAGAGAAAGGGTTACGAGGTCAGAGTGGGGGTGCACTGAACCTGCAGCGATCTGCGGCCCGCGTCGTACTCATTGTTCTTGACAGTCTCGGTATCGGCGCAGCCCCGGACGCCGCTGAATATGGCGACGAAGACACTCATACACTGGGGCATGTTGTCGCCGAAACGGGTGTTAAGCTTCCCACGCTGGCGGCCCTGGGCCTCGGTGCCGCCGAAGGTGTCCACAGTCTGCCGGTCCCGAAAACATACCCCTCCTGTGTCGCCAGGCTGCAGGAGCAGTCGGCCGGGAAAGATACCCTCACCGGCCACTGGGAGTTCATGGGCCTTGTGACCACCGCGCCGTTTCCAACATACCCTGATGGTTTTCCCGACGAACTCATCAATGAATTCAGCCGTCAGTGTGAACGGGGTGTCATCGGTAACAGGCCCGCTTCGGGCACCGAGATTATCGAAGAACTGGGACCGCGGCAGCTTGAGACAGGCGAACTGATCGTCTATACATCCGCCGACAGCGTGTTTCAGATCGCCGCGCACAAGGACGTTGTCTCTCTTTCTGAGCTTTACGAATGCTGCCGGATTGCCCGGGAGCTTTTGCGTGGTGAGCACGGCGTCGCCCGCGTCATCGCCAGGCCGTATATCGGCCGGCCGGGCGATTTTACGCGAACGGATGAGCGGAAGGATTTCCCCCTGGAGCCGCCGGATCGACTGGTACTCGACGATCTTTCGGATGCCGGTCTCCGGGCGTGCGGGGTGGGGAAGATCGCCCAGATATTCAGCGGCCGCGGCCTGCAGGAGGACCATCACACCGCGGACAATGCCGGGGGCATGGCCGTCATTGACCGGCTGCGCGGCGAGAATAAATGCGACCTGATATTCGCCAACCTGGTTGATTTTGACATGCGCTACGGACATCGCAACGATCCGGCGGGATATGCGTCGGCGCTGGTGGAGTTTGACGAATGGCTCGGGCGTCTTGTGGATACACTTGAAGAGGACGAATACGTTCTCATCACCGCCGATCACGGATGCGACCCGACGACTGCCGGCACGGATCATTCTCGCGAATACGTTCCCCTGTTGATTCATTCGCCGCACCAGCAGAGGCAGGACCTGGGAACGGTTTCGGGATTTGGACTGGTGGGGGCGGTGACAGCGGGATTGCTTGGTGTGAGCACGCCGGTACAAAAACAGTACACAGATCTCAGCGACGTATGGACTGGTGATTGTACATAAATGACAATTGTATGGAGTGAATGGTACCAGCTTATCGCTGTCGCGGTGGGTGCGGGCGCCGTGATCAGTGTCATGGTGTACGTGCGGGCCCGCGCCTGTCTGGCGTCCTCAGCGGACCTGCGAACAATGCTGCTCAGCTTCTGGGCGGCGCTGCTTGCAACCATCGGCTCGATGATCGTCGTTTCGACCTACGCCGGCGGGCCAATGCTTGAAGTAACTACGCAGCCGTTTGGCGTCGAGGCGGCGCAGTTTCAGGGACGCACGGCCGCCGCCGCAATTGTATCCGTTCTTATCACCATCGGCCTGTGGGCCGTAACCATCCGCCAGCTCAACCGCATCACCATCCCCCCACCTGCACACCACAACAATCAACAGAAAGAAGTAGAAGATGATAGCGACTAGTATTATTCTATGGGCGCTGGTGCTTATTTTCATCGCCTTTATCTATTACGTCCACTGGGTCGAGCCGGTCCGTCTGAAAACAGAGCGTATCGATATACAGATTGAAACAATTCCGCCGGAGCTGCAGGACCTTCGGATCGCCATGTTTTCGGATACGCACGTCCGGGACCATGCCGGGGCCGTGAATGTCGCCCGGGAGGCCGTTCGGCGAGTGATGAAAGAATCGCCCGACATCATTCTCATCGCCGGGGATGTGGCGCACAGATCGTATTATCTGCAGGAGGCCGCAGAGGTACTCGAGCCGCTGCAGGCACCGTACGGTGTGTACATGGTATTTGGCAATCACGATCGGGATTTCACTCTGGGGCTGCCCCGGACGAAGCCAACGCCGGATGTCGTCTCGATGGATGCGTGGATGGATACAATGGACGATATCGGCATCAACCTCCTCCACAACACGCCCCACGAGCTGGTCATCGGCGGAAAGAATATGCTGATTGTTGGGGTGGGCGATCCATCGTGCGGCCTGGACGATCTTGATGGGGCGCTGGAGGGGGCCCCGGACGCGGATCTGAAGATTCTCCTGGCGCACAGCCCGGATATCTTTGATCATCCGCAGGCACAGTGGGCGGATCTGATACTGTGTGGCCACACTCACGGCGGACAGATACAGATCCCCGGAATCGGCTCTCCCTGGGCGCCGGTATGGCGCGACCGACGCCGGGCCTCTGGAGTGATGCGACTTGGGGACAACACCATGGCCTATGTCAGCCGTGGTGTTGGGTCCGGCACGATGGCCCGTTTTAATTGCCCGCCCGAAATTGCTATACTGACTACCACAGCCGGACGGGCCGAAGACGTCCGACAAATCAATCCGCTTCCAGTCTCCCGGTGCAGAAACGTGAATGTGGATGGAGCGAAACGCCTGGAAGCGTAGGTAGGGAGCGTATGACGTGGGAGTACTTGATATTGTCAATAAACTTCTCGTGCGTGTCGGGGTGCGAAAGCCCGAGCCGAAGCTGACACGCGAGCAGTCAATGAATGCGATACCCATCCGCAACCCGCTGCTGCGATGGGCTGAAAACGATAAGGGCGAAATCGTCGTCGCCATGGACCGCAGAGACGACTGGGTTGGGGAGACGATGGGCTGGCTTTTCATGGTGCCGCCGAAGCAGAAGGTGGAGCTTGATGACATCGGCTCCAGCGTCTGGAGAGCCTGCGACGGGGAGAATACCGTCAACGAGATCATCGAGATTATTCGGCGGGAATACAAGCTGAGCCGCCGCGAGGTGGAAATGTCGCTGACCAAGTATCTGCAGAGCCTCGGACAGCGAAAGATGATCGGCTTTATGGTCGATCGCGAAACTGCCGAGGCCGCAGGTATTGATGACGACCAGGAGGTCGTCGGGCTGGAAGATGTTGCGAAGACGAAAGACCAGCTTGAAGAGGCGCGTGTGAAGGCCGAAAAAGAAGCCGCTGAGGGACAGCGACTGCTGGAGGAGACCGAGCAGCGCCGCAAAGAAACAGAAAGCCCCGAAGACAGCGACGATGAAGAGCCCTCAAGAAAGCAGCCTGCTGATGATGAGCCGCTGATCAAAATCGAGAACCCGGACAGCGATTTGTGAGAGTAGTGAACTGATGTGTTCAGGTCTATCCTCGTCGGATACGACGACTCACACACCGCCCGCACCGCCCTGCGGCAGGCCATAGAGATAGCGCGAGTGTCATCGGCATGGCTGCAGGTCTGCTACGTCGAAGACATCGAAGAACCCGCAGACGACTTCCTCGACGAGGGCGCGACCCCCGATCAAATAGCCCTGCCGGACGGGAATGTCGAAGGAGATTTGCAGGAGGTCAGACCGGAGCTTGATGACCGGGGGCCTGTGCTGCAGGAAGCAGCCGACTGGTGTGTTGAGGAGAATATCGCGTTTGTCACCCGTCACCTCTTCGGCCGCTTTGGACAGCGCCTCGGGAACATCGCCTACCTGCACGATTTCGTCATGGTCGGTCAGAGCCGGGATGTCAGCCGGGGACAGCGGCATCGTGTGGGGCCACATATCGCTCATCTATTGTGGAAATGCCCGGTGCCCATGCTGCTGGCGGATGCCGAGTACCACGCGCCCGTCGCGGCCACCCTGATCTTCGAGAATAATGCCTACGGTGGCCGGGCTTTGAGGATTGCCGCGTCGCTGTGTGAAATGCTGGACCTGGAGTTGCACGTGGCTTTGTCGAGAGATGCCTCCAGTGACGTCAACAGCATTGAGACCGAGATGCAATACGCCATGAAGGGCCGTGAAATCGGCTGGGATCTGCACAGCTTCGACGCTTCACCGGTTCAAACGGTGTACAGCGCCAACCGGCAGTGGGAGGACGAGCTTGTCGTTCTTCCGCGCCCCGCAAAGCCGTGGCCGTGGAGCACGACCACCCTGGATGCGGCCGTGTCACTGCCTGATGCGATGAAGGTGATCGTTCCATAGACCGGCCGCGGTTATCGCCTGCTGCGAAATATCATGGAGACCGCTGGCGAGCCTGAATCATCCGCCGATGCCGCCAGCACTATGCCGGGGTGGGCGCTGTCGCGAAGATCGTGTAGATGATGACAACGACCATGATGACCCCCACAAGACCCCGGGCGAGACCTGCCCCGAGACGTCCGAGAAGAGCTCCCCAACCCGCTGCAACCGCCTTCGAATGTTCGCTGCCGGTTTTGCGTTCGTAGATGTACGCTCCGAGGTAGCCGCCGGCCACTCCACCCAAAAGCGGTGGGATGATGGCTCCGATCAGAAAGCCGCCCACACCACCCAGCAGCCCCAGGCTCGAAAGCAGTGGTGTCAGCCCGAGACCTGCCAGGGCCGCTCCTGCAATGGTGCCGACGACCGCCGCAACACTGGTACTGCCCGACCCTCCCGCCACCTTTGCTCCGGCGCCCGCGATAACGCTGTCAACGCTTTCGGCGAAGATACTCAATACTACCAGGATAACAAGCACCCACCACGGAATCCGCTCAAACCCCGTCACGGCTGAATAAACGACCGCGTCGAGTGCAATAATGGCGGTTCCGGGAAGCCCGAGGAGCGCTGAAACCAGACCTGTCAGCAGTACGAAGCCGAAGATAATATATCCCAGCACCGCCAGGATGGTTATCCACATGACCGTCACCGGGCCACCTTTCCGGCGGCGGTGAGATACACAACGGTTTCCCGCAGGCCGTCGAGCCCCAGCAGGCGGTTGACCTCATCATCAAAAAAGGCCCCCACATTGACACTCCCCAGCCCCAGCGCCGTCGCGGCGAGCTGAAGCTGACCGCCGAGATGCCCGGCATCGAGATGTATGTAGCGATATGCGCGGTCACCGTATTTCATCGCCGAGCGGTCCACCACGGCTCCCCATGCGAAAATGACAGCGGCGTCGGCGCAAAAGTCCTGTCTAAGACACGCCTTGCTCACCCGGTCGCCGAACTCTCCCTCTGCGAGCATGCTCAAGCGCCATTCGAGAACCTCGTAGTGATAAATGCCGGCCGGGCAGTCTGCAACGTTGTTGACGAAAAGGTAGGTTTCATTGGGATACAGCGCTCCGGCTGAAGCGGTTGCGCGTGCCGGCTGGTTGCCGAGCTGGCCCGTGATTCCCTGGGTCGCCCACAAAAGCTGTGCAAGCTCTTTAAGGCTCACTGGCTCCGGGGTGAAACCACGTTTTGAGCGCCTGTTTTCGATGGCCTGCCACAGCGACATACCGTTGTCTTTGTCCGGTTCAGGAAGGTCTATATACGACAGCGGGTTTTCGTACTGCTTATACGGTGGCGTCGGGGCCGGCCAGTCTGGCTTCTGTGGCATCGCGTGAGGGTAATACTTCGTGTTCTCCTGATAGCGGGGTCCGATTCCAGCTTCATCTGGCATACACTCATCATCTCCCCGACAAAAGCGTTAAATGTGTCTATACATTCACCGGCACACTTGCGTTGTCCTGCATTTGCATTGTACCCGGGATTCGGCCAGGAAAATAAAAAAAGACCCGCCGGCAAGCGGGTCCTTGCACATCTCCTCGGCATGCCGGCTCAGTCACACTGGCTGTAGCCGCATGAATGACAGGTCACACATCCACCTTCGTAGGTGAGGTTTCCGCCACATTCTGGACATGCCCCGAGGTGGTTCACCTCGGCGGTGTCGAAATCGATGCTCAGTTGCGTGTCGCTGTCGCTGAGCGCTCGTTCGAGGCCCTTTGCGAAAGCGTCGGCGCAGGACATGATTCGGCCGCCTCCGGGCTCCCATGCGGGCATGTGGCAGCTAATCCCCTTGAGCTGCTTGATGACGTGGCCCGGACCGATGCCCGAGCGCAGGGCCAGTGAGATCAACCGGGCGAGGGCTTCAGTTTGAGAGGCTGCGCAGCCGCCCGCCTTGCCCATGTTCCCGAAGACTTCAAACGGCCCCCGCTCATCGCTGTTGACCGTGATGTAAAGTTTACCGCAGCCCGTGGGCACCGCACGCGTGACGCCGTGAACTGTATCCGGCCGGGGCCGGGGCTCGAGACTCGCCCGTCTCTGCTCCGCCTTCTTTTCTTCTTCGCCGGTGGTCAGCACCTGTTCCTCGCGGCTGCCGGAGCGGTAAATCGTAACACCCTTGCAGCCAAGTTCATAGGCCAGCCAGTAAACCTCGGCCACATCGTCAACGCTGGCGTCATTGGGGAAATTGACAGTTTTTGAAACGGCGTTGTCGGTGTAGTCCTGGAAGGCCGCCTGGATGCGGATGTGCCACTGCGGCGAGACGTCGTGAGCCGTCACAAAGAGACGCTTGACATCGTCGGGCACCTCCGCAATATCGGTGACAGAGCCCTTTTGTGCGATCTCCTGGATAAGCTCGGGGGTGTAAAAGCCACGATCTTTGGCGATAACCTCGAATAATGGACTGACGTCCGTCAGCTTCGTCCCGTCAAGGACGTTGCGGGTGAATGCCACCGCAAAGAGCGGCTCCACACCGCTGGAGGCTCCGGCGATGATGCTGATAGTGCCGGTGGGGGCGATGGTTGTTGCTGTCGCATTGCGCTGCGGGCGGCTGTCTCCGTTGGTGCTGAAGATGCTGCTTTCCCAGTTGGGGAAACATCCACGTTCTTCGGCGAGCTTCTCGGAGGCGTTCCGGGCCTCCTGCTGGATGAAGTGCATGATCTGCTCGGCCTGCTCCACGGCTCTTTCGGAGTCATACGGGATGCCCATGTGTATCAGGGCGTCGGCGAAGCCCATGACACCCAGGCCGATCTTGCGATTCGCCTCGGTCATCTCCTTAATCTCCGAAAGCGGGAAATCATTCATGTCAATGACATTGTCGAGAAAGCGCACCGCGTTATGCACCGTCTCGCCGAGCCTGTCATAATCGAGACGCCCCCTAGTGACTTCACCGACCATGAAATTGGCGAGGTTGATGGAGCCGAGGTTGCACGACTCATAGGGGAGAAGGGGTTGCTCTCCGCAGGGATTGGTGCTTTCGATCTCTCCGACTTCAGGTGTCGGATTTGCCGTGTTCATCCGGTCGAGAAAGATCACGCCCGGCTCGCCACCATCCCAGGCGAGCTCGACAATCTTATCGAAAACGTCCCGGGCGAGCAGCCTGTCCGCCACTGCGTCATTGCGGGGATTAATCAGGTCGTATTCCTCCGACCCGCGCACTGCTTCCATGAACTCCTCGGTAATGGCCACAGAGATGTTGAAGTTGGTGAGCTGCGTTTTGTCCTCTTTGGAGCCGATGAAGTCCATGATATCGGGATGGTCCACCCGGAGGACCGCCATATTCGCGCCGCGACGGGTGCCGCCCTGCTTGATCGCCTCTGTCGCAGAGTCGAAAACTTTCATGAACGAAACGGGGCCGCTGGATACGCCGTTGGTGGATTTGACGACATCGTCCCTGGGCCGCAGTCTGGAGAATGCAAAGCCAGTGCCGCCACCGCTTTTGTGGATCAGGGCGGTGTTTTTGACGGTTTCGAAGATGCTCTCCATCGAGTCCTCGATCGGCAGAACAAAGCAGGCGGAAAGCTGCTGCAGTTGCCGGCCGGCATTCATCAAAGTGGGGCTGTTGGGCAAAAAGTCGAGGTTGGTCATCATCTCGTAGAACGTCTGCGCCCACTGCTCGATACCATCGGGGTTCGCGCCGTAGTTTTTCTCGGCCTGGGCGATATTATGGGCCACTCGCTGAAACATGTCCACGGGCTTTTCGATCGCCTGGCCGTCTTCGTCTTTCTTCAGATACCGGCGCTCCAGCACAGCAATTGCGTTTTCCGTAAGCTGCGGTTCCGCCTGCTGCATTGCGGACATCGTCTCCACGCTCCGAACATGAGTTCTGCAGTCGAAATGTCTGAGCCGGCCAAAAGAGCCCTGTGGGACGTATCCCGGCTGCGAGTACAGTCATTAACAGGTTTATGCCCTCGAACCTGTACGATGTTTCACTATACGTCCCCAATGTACCTCTGTCAAGAAAGACATTTCGACACGGGCTGACCGTTACAGTCCGGCCTGTTTTGCGGCACGATCGCTGCAGATGGTGGCGCTATTTCACTTCAATGATCACGAATCCGATTTCTCGTCATCGTCGGGCTGCGCAGCGGCGTGTTTCACGACCTTCGTAACCGCCCGGACAGTATTATCGTTGTCGAGGCGCACGATTTTTACGCCCTGCGCGGACCGGCCTGTTCTGCGGATATTCTCGACCGGTACGCGGATCAGTACGCCCTCCGAGGTGATGCACATGATCTCGTCTTCATTATCCACAACCA
Organism: Armatimonadota bacterium; assembly: GCA_046483205.1. Lineage (GTDB taxonomy): Bacteria > Armatimonadota > Zipacnadia > Zipacnadales > UBA11051 > JBKHJK01. Next base: position 16,467 of record JAWODS010000194.1, read on the forward strand.
CCACACCGACCACCGAGCCGGTCTTTTCAGTCACGTTCAGTGTTTTTACACCCTGGGTATAGCGTCCCTGTGTGCGGTATTCGTCCAGTGCGGTGCGCTTCCCGAGCCCGTTTTCAGAAACCGTCAGCAGGTCGCGCTCGTCACCCTTGTCCACGATGGTCACGGATACCAGTTCGTCGTGACCGACCAGCTTGATGGCGTTGACACCGGTGGTGTTGCGCGACATCGGCCGCACGTCTTCTTCATCAAACCGCAGGGCCTTGCCATTACGGGTGGCCAGCAGGATATCCTTCGAGCCGTCGGTCCACATCACCCATTTGAGCCGGTCGCCTTCGTTGAGGTTGATGGCGATGAGACCCTTGTTGCGCAGTGGCGTGTCGTATTCCTTCAGCTCCGTCTTTTTGACCATCGCCTCTTCGGTCACCATCACCAGGTACCCGCCCTGGTCGTAGTTCTTCACCGCAAGCCAGGCGGTGATATTCTCGTCATGTTCCAGGGGGACGACATTGACGATGGCGCTGCCCCGGGATGTCCGGGAGGCCAGCGGTATCTGGTACGCCTTGGTGCGGTACACACGGCCCTGGTCGGTGAAGAACAGGAGGAGATGATGGGTGGTACACACGAACAGATCGTCCACCTGGTCCTCTTCCTTTTTGGTCAGCGCCAGGATCCCGCGACCGCCACGCCGCTGCACGCGATAGGTGTCGAGCGGCATGCGCTTGATATATCCGTCGCGCGTCACCGTCACGGCCATATCCTCCATGGCGATGAGGTCTTCCATCTCGATTTCGTTGGCCTCTTCAGGAATGACCCTGGTGCGCCGGTCGTCGCCGTGTTCTTTCTTGACACGGCGCAGCTCCTTTTTGATGACCTTATCCTTCTCTTCTTCGCTGCTGAGGATCAGCCGGTACCCATCAATCTCTTCGGTCAGAGCTTTCATTTCTTTCTCAAGATCGATACGAGACAGTCGGGTGAGCTGGCCAAGCTGCATGGCCAGGATGCTTTCAGCCTGTCTCTGTGTGAAGCCGAATTCATCCTGCAGCCCATCCCGGGCGTCGGAGCGGCTGTCACTGGCACGGATGAGGGCAATCACTTCATCCAGCACGTCCAGCGCCTTGAGCAGACCCTCGACGATATGCTGGCGCGCCTCTGCCTTGTTCAGCAGGAATTGCGTCCGCCGGGTGACCACCACACGCCGGTGATCGATGTATGACTGCATCAGCTCCGGAACGCTCGCCAGGCGCGGCACCAGCGTATCTCCAGCAGGCATCAGCACCATCGCATTGACATTGAAGGCGGTGCGCAGGTCAGTGCGCTTGTAAAGCTGATTGAGCACCACGTTGGGGTTGGCCGTCTGCTTCAGCTCGACCACCACGCGGATGCCCTTGCGATCGCTTTCGTCCCGGAGGTCGGAAATCCCGTCCACTTTGCCGTCGTCATGCAGCCTGGCGATCTGCTTGAGCAAGTTTGCCTTCGAGACCTGGTAGGGAAGCTCGGTGACGAGGATGGCCGCCTTGCCCCGCTCGCGGGGTTCGATGACCGCCTTCGCCTGCATCACCACGCGACCGTTGCCGGTTTCGTAGTAATCACGAATGCCCTTGAGCCCGAGGATGTAGCCGCCCGTGGGAAAGTCCGGGCCCTGCATGATGTCAATGATTTCGGCGACCTCCATATCCGGGTTGTCAATCTTCGCCTCCAGGGCGTCACAGAGCTCCGTGACGTTGTGTGGCGGTATATCGGTGGCATAGGCCACAGCAATACCGGCGCCGCCATTGGCCAGGAGATTGGGGAACATCGCGGGCAGAACTGTGGCTTCTTCCACGCGCTCGTCGAAGTTCGGCTGCCAGTCAATGGTGTCTTTGTCCAGGTCTTCCAGCATGGTCATGGCGATATCTGACAGCCGCGCCTCGGTATATCGAGGGGCGCCTGCAGGATCGCCGTCAACGGAGCCGAAGTTCCCCTGTGGATCCACCAGCGGATACCGCATATTGAAGTCCTGCCCCATCCGCACGAGTGTGTCATAGATGGACTGATCGCCGTGGGGGTGATAGGTCTTCATGGTCTCCCCGACGATGGATGCACACTTGACGTGCGCACGGTTGGGGTAGATGTTGTCATCATTCATGGCCTGCAGAATACGTCGCTGAGAAGGTTTCAGCCCATCTCTGGCATCAGGAAGCGCCCGCGCCTGGATGACACTGAGGGCAAACCGCCCGTAGGAATCTTCCATCTCGTCCTGCAGTGATATTTGTTCGACAATTCCAATGTCCTGTTCTTCGGCCATCTAACTCGCTCCTAACACGTGGTTCATTGGCAGGATGTGGCTCATTTGTTGCTGCATCATTCAAAACAGCAGTATCGCGCTCGGCAGGAGATGGATCCGGCCGGGGCCCCAGTCATTGGTGACCCGCGCGGTGATGATGTTATGCCCGCCGGCGCTGAGGTAGTCGGATATATCAACCGTCACCGGCATGTACGACCGGCTGGCACACTTCTGCACGGCCGCGACTTTCCCGTTCACCTTTACTTCATAGCTGTCATCGCCGGCAATCCGAAGAGCCGCCGCAAACGGCAGATATTCGCCGGTCGTCAGAGGCATCATGAAGTGAGCGGTGGAATACTCCGCCATGCCGCCCTCCGGCTGGATAGTCGGATATGACGTCCCCTCCCATTCCAGCGCCAGCCCTTCCTCGCACGGCTTCCAAAGCTCCGATTCCATGGGAGGCATCTGGTGACCCACAGCCACGCGGCTGTACTGCAGCATCGGCCACTGGACCTCGGCCTCACCCATGACCAGCAGGCCGAAGTTTTTCTCGCCTCGAACGACTGCGGCTGCGATAATGTTGGGCCCTGGCTTAAGCCGCTCGGTGAGGTCAATGGTGTGCAGTGCACCCATCTCCCCGGTCTCGATGAGCTTCTCGCCGTTGAGATAAACGACCAGTTCCGTCCCATAGGCGCAGACCTGCACGCGGGCGGATTGGACGAGGGCGTCAAGATGAATGGTCCTGCGGAAATAGACGGCCTTTTTAGCCTCCACCGGCTCCTGCGACCAGATGAACGGCCAGCGGTACTGGTCGGCCGGCTCAACACTCTCCGGATACGAGGCGGGTGTACCCACGCGCACCGGCTGCCACTTCGGCGATTCAGCGCCCTCGGCGGAGGTCCAGTGCTCGATCGGTTCGACGCTCACCTGCCAGCCGCTGCCGTCCTCATGAATGACTCGCTGCCACTTCGCCAAAAGCGGAGAGGCACACAGGAAGACAATACCCACGATTGACACCACAGCGCTTACCTTACGCATTGACATCACCTGTCCATCATCTGGATTTGCTTATCCACGGTACGCTAAGAACAGAAACCCCGCAGATCTTCAGCGGGGCTTCCGGTCTGCGCTTATAGTGGCTTAAGCCCACAGGTCGAGATCGTGGGCAACTTTCGCGTGTTCGACGAGGAAGCTGCGGCGCCTGGCAACGTCGTCGCCAAGAAGCGTGGAGATGATGCGGTCCGCCTCCTCAGCCTCATCGACTGTCACCTGCTTGAGAACTCGGTTTTTCGGGTCCATGGTGGTATCGGCGAGGTCGTGGGCGTCCATTTCGGACAAACCCTTGAAACGGTTGACGGTGGTGTTGCGAGTGCCGATGTCTTCAAGGAGCTTTTCGAGCTCGGCTTCGTTGAGGGCGTAATATGTCTCCCCGCGGGCCTTGATGCGGAAAAGCGGCGGCTTGGCAACATACACATATCCCTGTCGCAAAAGCGGCTGCATGTAGCGGAAGAAGAAGGTCAACAGCAGGGCGCTGATGTGCGACCCGTCAATGTCGGCATCACACATAATGATGATCCGGTGATAGCGCAGCTTCTCGAGGTCAAAGCGGCTGCCGCCCTCTTCATCACCATTGACCTGTTCGTCGCGACCATCCCCGTTTGCTGAGAAACCTGCTCCCAGAGCTGTAATGAGGGCCCGGATTTCAGCATTCCCGAGTACCTTGTCGAGGCGAGACTTCTCCACATTGATGGTGACACCCCGCAGGGGCAGTATGGCCTGGTTGCGGCTGTCGCGCGCCTGCTTGGCATTACCACCTGCAGAGTTCCCCTCAACGATAAACAGCTCGCATTCTTCTGGATTGCGGCTGGAGCAGTCGGCGAGCTTGCCGGGCATTCCGGCGGTTGAGAGTGCGGTCTTACGGGTGGCCTCGGCAGCTTTCCGGGCGGCGTCTGATGCACGGGCCGCAGCGGTGGCCTTCTTGATGATCCTTCGAGCAACGGTCGGATGCTCTTCCATGTAGTCGCGCAAATGATCACCGACAACGGAGTTCATCAGGCCGTCCACTTCCGAATTGCCCAGCTTGGTCTTCGTCTGGCCCTCAAACTGTGGGTCCACCAGCTTGATGCTGATAACCGCCGCGAGCCCCTCGCGCACCTCGTTGCCGGTAAAGTTGCGTTCCTTTTCCTTGCGCATATCGTGGTCGCGGGCATAGGCGTTGATCGTCCGTGTTGTGGCGGTCTTGAAGCCGGACAGGTGAGTGCCGCCCTCGGTGGTGTGAATGGAGTTGACATAGCTGACAATGGTCTCGTGGATGCCATCGGTGTACATGATGGCCACTTCGACGTCCACATCTTCGCGCTCTTCGCGGAAATAGATCGGCTTATGCAGCGCCTCTTTGGCTTCGGCGACTGCCTCGACGTACGCCTTGATGCCGCCCTTTTCCTGGAATGTCTCCTCCTGCATCCGGCCGGGCCGTTCGTCCTTCAATGTCAGCTTCAGACCGGGGCTGAGATATGCCAGTTCCTTGAGCCGTTTGGCGATCGTCTCAAACTCAAACTCGACGTCCTCGAAGATCTCAGGATCGGGGAGAAACCGGATATAAGTGCCCTGGCTGTCACAGGAGCCGACCTCTTTCATCGGTGCACGGGGAATACCACGGTCGTAGGCCTGATAATACCTGGTCCCATTGCGGCATACCTCGACCTCACACCATTCCGACAGGGCGTTGGTGCAGGACACACCGACACCGTGAAGGCCGCCCGACACCTTGTAGCTCCCCTTCTCGAACTTTCCACCGGCGTGTAACGTGGTCATCACAACTTCAAGCGCCGGTCGTTTTTCGGTCGGGTGCTCATCAACGGGAATGCCGCGGCCGTTATCCCTGACCGACACCGAACCGTCGGACATGATGATGGTTTCGACCTCGTCACATTCCTCGGCGAATGCCTCATCAATAGAGTTGTCAATGACCTCAAAGAGAATGTGATGGAGGCCTGATTTGCCGGTTGATCCGATGTACATTGCGGGACGACGCCGAACACCATCCAGACCTTTCAGGACTTTGATTTGTGCTGCATTGTAGTCTGCTTTCCTCTTCGCCATGTATCATGACTCCTTGCTGTGAAATGATAGTCCAATGGTCTTAAATTTCCCTGGAAGGATGTTTTTGAAAGCAATCATCCCCTGAAAAATTCGCCGAGCAACGCGAGCCTGCAGACGCTGCTTGACCAACCAGTAACGAACATGAACTGGCATCAATGTGCTGCAGCCTGGCCTGAATGCTGACCGGCAAAAGGATTACGATGCCCCTCATCCAAGGGGGGCGGTGCGGTCTATATCAAACAGTGCGAGGTGGATATGACTGATCGCACAATGATGTGTCGCCGGGATTATTATTGGAGGGGAAAATCATCTATTCACCACCACAAAAATTATACGAAAAATGCGCTCAAAAGTCAAGGATAAGAGGGGGCTTTATCACGGGATACATAGATAACTATATATAAGTTTACCAGTATATAGTTGCACAAAATATTGGCCTTTCACGGGAGGTTGCGGTATCTCCCACAAACGGCCCGGAGAATCACTCTCCGCTTCCGGTGAGAGCCCGGTATTTGCTGCACAGAAACCACCGAATCCGCCTGTCGATACTGCGACATGAAACTGCGATAACAGGCCCCGGGACGTAAAATGATCCTGGCGTGAAAAGTCCGGGAGGGAATATGGCGGCAGGTGAAGAAAGCTGTGCAGTGATGGCTCAACTCGCGGTGAAAAGAGACCGGTCGAAAGGGAAGTGCACAGCATGTTTGGACCTGACGAGACGATCCGAATTGGCATGATCGGCAGTGGCGGCAATGCGCGAGGGCACATGCGGTCTCTGCTGGCGGTCGAGAATGTGAAGATTGCGGCAATTGCCGATCCTTCCGATGAGGCAGTCGAAGCCGCGCTGGAACTGGACGACATGTCCCCGGACGCCGGGACGTTCAGCGATTACGAGGAAATGCTGTCCTCCGTTGACCTGGATGCCGTGGTCATTTCCACGCCCCACACGCTGCATTACGAGCAGATCATGACGGCTTTCGACAGGGACCTGCATGTGCTTTGTGAGAAGCCGATGGTTTGCACTGTCGAAGAGGCCGAAAGTGTGATCGAGCGGATCGAGCAGACCGGTCTTGTTTTCGGCATCGGCTACCAGCGGCATCTTCAGGCTCCGTATCGTTACTGTCGGGAAAAGATTGCCGGTGGGGAGGTCGGCGGGTGCCATTTCGTCAGCAGCGTTCAGTCACAAAACTGGTACCGGCGGCAGGTTGGCAACGACACCTGGCGGGCGAAGATGCAGTGGTCCGGCGGCGGCCAGCTCAACGACTCCGGCAGCCACCTGCTCGACGTCGTGCTGTGGATACTCGATGCAGATCCCGTCGAAGCCTTCGCCTACCAGGAGAACCTCGAGGCGGAGGTGGATATTCTCTCGGCGATATCGGTGCGCTTTGAAAACGATGCGCTCTGCAATTTCTCCGTCGTCGGTCACGCGGTGAACTTTTATGAGTCGATCACCTTTTTCTGTGAAAATGCGACACTCGGTATTCACGGTGACGAGGTATGGTACTGGGAGGATGAACACAAGCAGGTCATCTCCGGGGCCGACCTGGGCCGGACATGGAATAAGGACGCCAATTTCATCGCGGCCCTGCGGGGCGAAGAGGAAATCCAGGCCCCGGCGGAATGCGGTCTCAGGGTCATCCAGTTGAGCGAAGCGATCTGGGCATCAGCCGAGAGAGGGCGACCTGTGATCGTGCCGCGCTCGGGCTGATCTCGATTCTTGGCGGTGTGCGAGCACACTGCCCTTATCCGAATTTGGCGTGTTCAATGATTGAATCGCGCCGAAGTGAGACGTGTCTGGTGTCGCTGTGGCGGGGGCAGAGCAGCTTGACACTTTTGAAAGGGTGCTATATAATCCGACCATGTGGAAGCTGTTGGCGCGCACCGCAAATTGCACAGCTTCAACCCCTGTAACAATTGAGGTAAAGCCCAGTTTTTTAGACCACGTCATGTCCTGAGGTACCGCGCGGTTGCCCGCCATTATGGGGAGTGTAACGGATGTCCGCCAGGCACGCGGAACCATGATGAAGAGGCTTCCAGTATTTCCGCCTTCACCGGGCATGAGGGGGCTATTGTTTTGCAGACATCGGCTGGTGGTTCCATGCCCGAAGATCCATCTCAGCTGCGCAAAGAGCTCGAACGCTACAAAATGGTCGTCTCCGAGTTGCAGTCCAAAATAAACGCTCTGGAAGATGACCTCAGCACTGCAGCCACCATGGCGGAAGTTCCCTCTGTGGTGGTCACACAACCGGAACTCCGGCAGACGCTTTCTCGGCTCATCAGCAAGATCGCCATGATCCTGCAGGCGGAGAAAGTGCTGATAATGCTATATCAAGCCGAAGCCGGCGAACTGACTGTGCTTCAACCAGCGCTCGGCGTGAACGAAGACCAGGTCAACGAGATTCATCTGACCCCCGATGAAGGTGTCTCCGGACTGGTTTTCAACAGTGGCGAAGCTATCATCTACAATGACGCCATCAACGATGAGCGCACCGATAAGGGCATCATTTCGCTTCTCCGCATCCGCAACGGTGTATGTGTTCCACTCAGCATCCAGCAGCGTGATGAAGAAGAGCGGGTAACGGGCAGCAAGACCATCGGCGTTCTTCATGTGATCAACAAGCGCTTCGAGCAGGAATTCAACCGCGATGACATCCGTCTCGCCGAGATGCTCGGTGACCAGGCGGCCGCAGTCATTTCTAACGCCCAACTGTATATCGAGCTCACCGAAAAGAAGGAAGAGCTTGAAGGGGCGTTCGAGAGCATCAGCGCGGGCGTTATTGTGGTGGATACGAACGGGGAAATCCGGCTGATCAATCCGGCCGCCTGCGAAATGCTGGGCGTGGAGGGCGAGCCACCCGTCAACAAAGGTGCCAGAGACGCCATCCGGTCGGCCGAAGTGCTGGCGCTGTTTGAGGCCGCCCTGGAGGTCGAGGCAGGAGGCGAGGTGGCCAGGGAGCTGACAGGCCCCGGTGATGGCCGGATATACCAGGGCCAGACCACCCTCATGCGCGACCCCGACGGTGAGCCACAGGCTGCTGTCGGCATCTTCAATGATATTACGGAAATCCGCCAGGTTGAGCGGATGAAAACGACATTTGTCTCCACCGTCTCACACGAACTCCGCACCCCCCTCACCTCCATAAAAGGCTTTATCACAACCCTGATGGATGACACCGACGACATGTACGACCACCAGACGCGGATGGAGTTTTACGAGATCATCAATCAGGAATGTGACCGCCTCACGCGGCTCATCAACGACCTGCTGAACGTCTCCCGTATTGAGGCAGGCCGCGGCATAGATCTGCAGCTTTCAGAAGTGGATGTGTATAGGATAGCCGAGCAGGTTCGCGAGCTGCAGCAGGGCTACACCGACCAGCACGAAATAATCAACGACCTGCCCGAGGACTTCCCAACCATCATCGCCGATGCAGATAAACTCACCCGCATCCTTGAAAACATTGTCAGCAACGCTGTCCGTTATTCGCCCAGCGGTGGCCAGATCATCATCTCCGGGCGGGATGAGGGTGACACTGTGGTCATCGACATCAGTGATGAAGGCCTTGGCATCCCCGAAGCGCACCGAAGCAAGATATTCCAGCGTTTCCACGTGATTGACGATGATGAGGGGCGAGAAACCATCAAGGGGACCGGCATCGGTCTTTACCTGGTGCAGCATCTCGCCCGTGCCCACGGCGAAGAGGCCGATGTGTGGCTGGCGCACAGTGAGGTGGGCGAGGGGTCCACATTCAGTGTGCGGTTGCCCAAGGAACCCCAACTCGACAGCAGTGAAGAATAGGCCGGAAAACACAAATGCCTCCGAGACCGCACTATCCATGCTCGGCCAGCCCTCCTGGTGATCGGGGGCTTTTTGTTGTGAGACCTTCATAACTGGATGCGTTCGGTGCTGATGGTGCACCGACAACACTGGCCGGAGGATGACTTACCATGAAGATCGCTGTCGGTTTTGATCACGGTGGGATAGTACTTCGAGAAACAGTCATTCGGACACTGAAATCACTGGGACACGAGGTCGTCGATTTCGGGACAGACAGCGAGGCCTCCGTGGATTACCCGGATTACGCCGAAAAGGTTGCCCGCGCGGTCGTTTCGGGAGAGTGTGACCGCGGGTTTTTGGCCTGTGGTACCGGTCTGGGGATGTCGATTGCCGCCAACAAGATACCCGGCTGCTACGCCGCCCGGGTGACGGATTGCTACAGCGCGAAGATGGCCGCCGAGCACAATGGCGCAAATGTCCTGTGCACCGGAGGCCGAGTCGTCGGCACAGACATGGCTGCCATGCTGGTCGAGACGTACCTGTCGGCGGTTGTCGATCACGCCCCCAGACACCAGAGGCGCCGTGAAAAGGTCATGAGCCTGGAGAAGACCTGACATCTGCAGGATCCAGCATCGAGTGGAGACACAGGTATGTCTGAAGAGCCTGCCACGCCCGCAAAAGACAATAGACCCTCGTGGGACGACTATTTCATGGAAATTACCCACGTGGTGGCCAAACGGTCAACATGCCTGCGGCGGCAGGTTGGCGCACTGCTGGTTCACGACAGGCGGATTTTGTCCACCGGATACAACGGTGCTCCCAAGGGGCTGGCGCACTGTGCAGAGCTGGGCGGATGTTATCGGGAGCAGCACAATATCCCCAGTGGCGAGCGGCAGGAGCTGTGTCGCGCTGTGCACGCCGAGCAAAATGCCATTATCCAGGCGGCGGTGCACGGGGTGAAGCTGGAGAATGGCGTCACCTGCTACAGCACAACACAGCCCTGTGTCACGTGTGCAAAGATGTTGATTAATGCAAACGTTACGCGAATCGTGTATGAGGGCGATTATCCCGATCCGCTGGCACGCCAGATGCTGGGGGAGGCGGGCGTGGAGCTGGTACGCTACCGTCCCCCTGATGAGCGAAAGGCGCAATAACCATTGGAGCTCGCGGTTAGCCTGGTCACATCAATTGTCATTGCAGCGCTCCTGACGCCGGTCATCATCCGCCTTGCGCCACTCATCGGAGCCGTGGACCGGCCCGAAAAACGGCGCGTCCACACCACGCCCACCCCCACTGCAGGGGGACTGGCCATATTCGTCGCTTTCTGGGTGCCGGTGATGATTACGACGTGGCCGCCGAGCCGGGCGCTGATCGGCGTGTTCATCGGCTCCTTGATATTGCTGGTCATCTGCCTATTCGACGATATTTACGGGCTTCCCGCACTCCCCAGACTGCTGGGGCAGATTCTCGTCGCCATCGTGGTGTACGGCTGGGGCGTGCAGATCGAGGGGATCACAGACCCCAGTTCGCTTTTGGGCCAGTACGAGTATCTGCAGCTCGGCTGGCTGTCGGCGCCGCTGACAGTCGTGTGGATTGTTCTGATTATCAACGCGATTAACTGGCTCGACGGGCTGGATGGTCTTGCGGCGGGATTTTGCGCCATCGCCAGCGGGACGTTGACCATCATGGCGGTTGCAACCGGCTCATGGGTGGTCGCGATTCCGGCCAGCGCGCTGCTGGGAGCCTGTCTTGGCTTTCTGCCCTACAATTTCAACCCTGCACGCATCTTTATGGGCGATACCGGGGCGATGTTTCTGGGCCTGATGCTGGCCAGCTTTGCAGTCATCGGCACCCTGAAAGGACCGACCGCACTTGCAGTCCTGGCACCACTGCTTATCCTGGGGGTGCCACTATATGATTCCATCAGCACCGTGTTCAAACGCTGGCAAAACGGCAAACCTATCTATTCGGCCGACAAGGAGCATTTGCACCACCGGCTGCTCGCTCACGGACTCTCGACAAAACAGGCCGTTCTGGTTATCTACGGTCTGACAGCCGTTTTGTGTCTCGTCGCTCTGATATTATGGCTGAACACATAAGACCACATATCTGCCTTGTTTACGGCACGCGGCCAGAGGCGATCAAGCTGGCGCCAATCTACCTGGAGCTTCAGAACCGTGGCGCGCACTTTCGCACAACGGTCGTGGTGACGGCCCAGCATCGCGAGCTGCTGGACCAGATGCTGTCGGTCTTCGGCATACAGCCCGATGTTGATCTCGACATCATGCAGGCCGGGCAGACACTCTCTGGAGTCACCTGCCGGGCACTGTCTTCGCTCCAGGAGACGCTGCACTCACTGGCCCCGGATATGGTGCTGGTGCAGGGCGACACCACCACGGTGTTCGCCGGTGCGCTGGCCGCCTTCTATGAAAAGATTGCCGTCGGACATGTCGAAGCGGGACTGCGAACTGGCAACCGGTACTCACCATTTCCCGAGGAGATTAATCGCAAGCTGACGGGCGTCCTGACGAATCTGCACTTTGCTCCGACCGAGCGGGCCCGAGATGCGCTTGTGGCCGAAAATGTGGATCCCGCCAGCGTTTTTATCACCGGCAACACGGTCATTGATGCACTGTATTTGATCCGACAGCGTATCGGGCGAGGAGACGACGAGGCCGCGCCGGTGCCGGAGGGCGGAGGCGAGCGGACGCTGCTTGTGACGATCCACAGGCGGGAGAACCAGGGCGTGATTTTTACGCGCATCTGTCGGGCGCTGGAGCAGATCGCCGGAAAATTTGAGGATCTGAGAATCATCTGGCCGCTGCACCCGAACCCGGTCGTCCGGAAGACCGCCCACGAGCTGCTCGGGGACGTGCCGGGTATAGAGCTCACCGAGCCGCTGGATTACCTGGCTTTCGTGCGCCTGATGGATAGCGCCGATCTTATTCTCACTGATTCAGGCGGCGTCCAGGAGGAGGCGGTGGCCCTGGATGTGCCGGTGCTGGTGGCGCGTGATACAACAGAGCGGCCGGAAGGGCTCAAGGCCGGGGCCACGCGACTGGTGGGTACTGAGACGGAAGAGATCGTTCGGAATGTCAGCGAGCTTTTGACCAGCCCGGGCGCTTACGCGAAAATGTCACAGGCGCCGTGTCCCTACGGCGATGGCAAGGCCAGCGTACGGATCTGCGACGCTCTGGAGCACCACTTCGCACTCCGCGAACACCCTCCGAAAGACTACATCTGGCAGCATGTCGAAGGGGCATAAAGCAGCCGTCGGGCATCAATAGTAACATGGATTTCCTTCAGGCCATCATTTTAGCTATAATTCAGGGGGCGACAGAATTCCTCCCCGTTTCCAGCTCCGGGCACCTTGTTATCATTCCGGAACTGCTGGGCTGGAAATCTGCGCCGCTATGCTACATAATACTATTACATTTCGGCACCCTGGCTGCTGTCGTCGTATATTACTGGCACGACCTGGTCGCCATCGCGGTGGACGTTTTTGCGCCACGGCCGGCCGGCACGGACAGCGGCGACGATGTTTTGCCGGTACTCGGTAACACCAGCGGCCGCCATCTGGCATTTTTGATCGTTATCAGCTCGATCCCCGCGGGGATAGCGGGCTTTATGCTGGAGGATTTCTTTGATAATCTTGCCACGGAAGGTGGGCCCATACCCGCCGCCGTTGCGCTGTTGATCACGGCCGGAATACTGTTCGCCGCTGATCGTACCGGTGGACAGAGCACGCCCAGAGACCTGGGCTGGCTGGACGCGCTGTATATCGGCATAGCGCAGGCCTTTGCCATCATTCCCGGTATCTCACGTTCGGGAGCGTGTGTGGCCGCCAGTCTCTGGCGCGGTCTCACTGATGGCTGGGCGCCACGGTTCGCATTCCTGATGTCGATCCCACCGATTGCGGGTGCTTTTGTCCTTGCTATAACGGACCTTGCTGAACAACCGGACTGGTGCGCACAGCTTCCGGTCTATATCAGCGGGTTTGTCGTTTCAGCCGCCGTGGGATATCTGGCAATCATCGCTGTTGTAAAAACAGTGAAGCAGGGCAAGCTGTTCGTGCGTTTTGGGATATACTGTATTGTATTGAGCCTTTTCAGCATCACCGCCAGCCTGCTGGGCTGGATTTAGCGCATACGTTCATCATCAGCTCTTAATCCGGGATACTCGTAACAATCACCCGGACGAATACACAGGGAGGAGATCTTTGTGGAAGACGTACTTCACATGAAAGAAGCAATGCAGCCATTCGACCACTATGCATTGTGGGCCGTACTCATTTGTGGTGTCATCGGTGTATTGTATGCTCTTTACCTGCGCAGGGGCGTTCTGGCCGCTGAGCAGGGCACCGATGAGATGAAGAGAATCGCCAAACAGATTCAGGAGGGCGCCAACGCGTACCTCGGCCGCCAGTTCCGCACGATCATGATGCTGGTCGTCATACTGGCTATCGCTCTTGTCTTCAGCGGCGTCGCAGCCGGCTGGGATATTGCTATCGGCCGCGGGCTGGCCTTTCTCCTGGGATGTTTCTGCTCCGGCTTTACAGGCTATATCGGGATGACACTGGCGGTACGTGCGAACGTCCGCTGTGCCAACAGTGCCCGCACAAGTCTCGCTGAAGCCATGCAGATCGCTTTCCGCTCAGGTGGCGTGGCCGGAATGTTCACGGTCACAATGGGCCTTCTGGGCGCAACAGTCATCTTCATGCTGTTTTACGAACGGGCGACAGAGGTTCTGCTGGGCTTCGGCTTCGGCGGATGTCTTCTGGCGCTGTTCATGCGTGTTGGTGGCGGTATCTACACCAAGGCAGCGGACGTCGGCGCCGACCTCGTCGGGAAAGTCGAAGCCGGTATCCCCGAGGACGACCCGCGCAACGCTGCGGTTATCGCTGACCAGGTCGGCGACAACGTCGGTGACTGTGCGGGCATGGCCGCCGACATTTTCGAATCCTATGAAGTCACACTGGTGGCTTCCATGATCCTGGCTCTCGCACACGGTGCCGTCACCGGCAACCCGCGAGATGCCGTTATCTGGATCATGTTCCCGCTGCTCGTTCGCGCCGTCGGGGTTCTCACCTCGATCTTTGGGATCCATATCGTACGCTCAAGGACCGAAGATGAGTTCCCGATGTATCCCATTACGCGCGGCTTCGTATGGTCGGCTGTCCTTTCGGCAGTTGCCTTTTTCTTCGTCGCCAACTCCTACGCCAACGACATGCGCCTGTTCTGGGCCACGATCCTCGGCCTGGTCATGGCAGTGGCGATGTACAAGCTCACCGAATACTACACATCTGCCGACTATGAGCCGGTCCAGTCGGTCTCCCGCGCCTCAACGACGGGGACCGCAACCAACATCCTCACCGGCTTCGCAGAGGGCCTGGAGAGCTCCGTTTTCTCGCTGCTGATCATCTCCGGCTGTATGTTCGGTTCGATCATCGTCTTCGGCTCGGACGCCAACGCAGTGGAGATCCTGTACGGCGTTTCGCTGACTGGCCTGGGTATGCTGACGACCACGGGTGTCATTATCTCCATGGACACCTACGGGCCGATCGCAGACAACGCCCAGGGTATCGCTGAAATGGCCAATATCGAGGACGCTGCCGAGAATGTTGAGATACTCGACGCGGTTGGCAACACGACAAAGGCCGCGACCAAGGGTATCGCAATCGCCTCGGCTGTCATCGCCGCCATCTCGCTGTTCGGCTCGTACCTGTCGAAGGTTGCAGCCGGCCAGGCGGGCGCCGGTGGTGGCGCAGAAACCGTCTCACTCGAAGCCCTGCAGCGGCTCTCCATCCCCATGGACGACCCCAAGGTCTTCATCGGGATGCTAATCGGTGGCGCGATGCCGTTCCTGTTCAGCTCGATGACCATCAGGGCGGTCTCACGCGCGGCGTTCCTTGTCATCAGTGAGGTCCGCCGCCAGTTCGCCGAAATCCCCGGTCTCATGGAGGGGAAAGAGGGCGTCATGCCCGAGTCCGGCCGCATTGTCGATATCTGCACGATGTCGGCGCTGCGCGAGCTGATCGCTCCGGCCCTTCTGGCAATCCTCGCCCCGGTCATCGTGGGCGCCTGGATGGGTTGGCCCGGCCTGGGTGGCTTCCTCGGCGGTATCATTGTCACAGGTATGCTCATGGCGGTGTTGATGTGTAACGCCGGTGGCGCCTGGGACAACGGCAAGAAGCTGATCGAGGACGGAATGTACGGTGGCAAGGGTTCGGAACCGCACAAGGCTGCGGTTGTCGGCGACACCGTCGGTGATCCGTTCAAGGACACCGCCGGTCCGGCACTGAACCCGCTCATCAAGGTCATGAACCTCGTCGGCCTGCTCATTGCGCCGGTCATCGTGGGTGCGTCAATGGGGCCCGAGAAGGCCCTGCCCGGTACCGGGCTGATCATCGCCGGTGTGATCCTGGCCGTCGTCGTGGCTATCGCTCTCGTCATGTCAAAGCGCGAAAGCGAAGAGATAAAAAAGCTCGGCGAAGAGGTTGAAAAGAGCAGTATGGGTGAAGACGCAGAAGCCGGCTAAGCTCCATAAAGACCTCAAAGACGGTGAAAGCCGTTGATGGGGCAAACACCGGCAAATCACCTCAGAGCAAGCGCAACACAGGGCGGAGCCGCGATGGCTCCGCCCTTTTTTGGTAAATGCAAATGTATTCTCGTTATCAGGCGAGTTCCTGCAGCATCTCCAGCAGGGTCTCCACCAGGATCTCCTCGGTGCCGGGACCGTTGAGGTTGTAGCCGATGCCCGGCTCATAGCCGCCCTCGGTGAACGCCTCGTCGGTGCACAGATACCCGCAGTAATCGTTGGTGATGCTGAAAACGCTGGTGTGGTCGAATGGCGAGCGCTGCTTGATCTGCATTCCGATCTCCACCAGCGTTTCGCTCGGCGTGCAGGCGATTCCCATATCGCCGACCCGGGCCGCCCAGACCTCCCGCTCGATGCTGTCGTCGTCCGCATGCTCCTGTGCACGCTCCAGCCGCGTCTGCTGCCGGCGGTATTCGTAGCTGTCCTTATCTTCCACGGCGGCGAGGTCCTCTTCGACCTCTTCGGGCGTTGGGTAATCGTCGGGGATGGGCAGGTTCACGGTGCGGGAGCTGCAGCCGAGGGAGACATCATCACTGAGTGTTTCAATTTTCTCCCATGTGGCGGCGGCCTCGGCGCCCAGTGCATGGCCCACGCGTCTGCGGGAGTTGCCCCGGCGCCATGTCGGTACCTGGTCGCCCGCACAGCCGGCCGCAAAGAGCATGTGACCGCCGATGACTCCTTCGAACGCCTCGCGGGTCGTGACGATGTAATCCGGCGAGATCGCGTAATGGTCGTCGCTGTTGACCACGGCATGACAGGCGAAGCTCACCAGCGTCGCCAGCGGCTCACCGTCGGCCGTATCAACACGCAGTATGGGGACCTCGTTGTCCACGATACCCGCGCTGAGGCCGTCGAGGTCCGAAAGCGGGGAGGTCAGGCGCGGCCCGAGATGCCCCATCCGCGGCCACATATCGGCCAGCTTTGCGCCCTCCATGGATGCCGCGACGGCTGCCTCCGGCTCCATCGTCAGGTTCATGGCGACCTCTTTTGTTTCGATGTTCACCGGCCGGCGGTTGAAGGAGATGCCGAGAGCGCGACCGGTTCCACATCCCACACGCACCGGCTGCATGTGCTCGTATGCCTCGGAGACCAGGCCCGCCAGTGAATCCATCAGCGTGACGCGATAATCCTCCGAGACCGCCTTCTTGAGCTTTTCGGTCATGTATCCCACGGGCTCCAGGGCGGGCCCGAAATGTGTGTGGCTGCCGCAGATCATGACATTCTTCGGCGGGATGTCTGTGTCGGCCTCAATACGCTCGCGGGTTCCGGCGACTGTCCGTGCCTGCACGCCGATGAGGTCGGTGCAGACAAAGCCGACCGTGGTCTCCCCGTTGTCGAGAACCAGCACGCGTGCCTCCAGCGGGTCCTCCAGTGCAGTGGCTCCATGGTCCCTGTTGCCGTATCCGGCCATGGGCGCGCCGAGGGGTGGTGTGATATCGCAACTGGCAAATCCGGCCTTCAGTGGCATCATCTTCACGCTCCAGGTGTCACATTCAACCGGCCTCCCCGGCAACGCTGCACAAACTCCGGCCCGCGGTCGTCTAATAAATGCGATGGGCGAGAGGTGTCCAGCTCGCCGGATGAACCGGGCTCTGACTGAGGATACGTTCGTGGCCGGATTGTCCCGAACCTCTGCGTATGCACGTAGAGGCGCGGAAATTATGAAAAAACTGGTTTACCGTCTTGACAGGTGGGTACACCTACTATAGAATGTAGTAGTAACTAACTATCGGCTGTAGTAATAAACAGGAGGTGTCAGTAATGTTCACGAGCAACCGCAGATACTGGCTTACAGGATTGATAGTCGTTCTACTGGCACTTGGCCTGACCTTGATAACTGGATGTGGCGGCAGCGACATTGACGACGATGACGGGTATAGCTCGGGTGAGTACGGCTACCCGCAGTACAAGAACCTGACGATTATTCTACGGGTCGTCGATCCCGAGGGCGTGCCGATTGGTGGGGCGAGCGTGTGGGTGGACGAGCATGAGGACGATGAGACCACAGACCGCCGGCTCCATCCGCTGGGTGACGGGTATCCGAGATCCTGGCGCGGATGGCTGGCGAACTGGACGAGCGATGACTACCGTGTGGTCATGAACTACTCAGGCGACCAGGACACCTTCACCATCGCCGCCGGGAAGCACGGATACTGGAGTGACGAAACCCGCGTGGCGATCGGTGACTGGGAGCCCGACGAGATCTTCGTCAGAGACGAGCTGGTACTGGTGCCGAAGACCGGAGTAGTGTACCAGGCACAGGTTGAGGACAAGCAGGCAGACAAGGTTGAAGCTGACACCGACTTCGAACGCGAACCTGAAGACGAACCATCCGTCACAATAGGAGCAGAGTAAGCCCAAAGGCACCTACCTCCCCCGGGGCGGCCAGAAATGGCCGCCCCTTTTTTCTGACACAGGACTGATAACAATTGCAGCCGATAAGACAGAAGACGGGCTATTAATAGCCCGTCTTCTGTGGTTCTCCAACGGCTCTCTTGTGCTACATCTCCATGATCTTGCGGATGGCGTCGGCGGTTTCTTCGATGGGGGCGATTCTCGGACTGACCTCGGACAACAGCGCTCCGTCATAGCCGATCTTGCGCAGCTCCTTCATCACCGCCGGGAAGTTCACATCGCCCTCCAAAAGCGGCTTCCATTCATAGCCGTCGCGCTGGAAGTCCTTGAAATGCACCTTCATCAGGTGCTTGCCGCAGATGCGCACCCAGTGCTGCGGGAAGCCGAAGATGACCATGTTGCCGGTGTCGAAAAACAGGCCCACGCGGGGGCTGGCGACCTCGTCACAGAA
>JAWODS010000239.1:0-8187 GCA_046483205.1 Armatimonadota bacterium
CCCTGCAGCTCGCTCGTGCGCGACTGTTGAATTCGCTGGGGATGTCGCAGGAGCAACAGATCAAGGTTGCCGCTATCGAAGGCGAACTCCCCGCACCGGTTCAACGCGCCACAGCGATGCGGCTCGCTTCGGAGAATCGCAGCGAGCTGGTGGCACTGGGCTCGCAAATCGGGGCGGCGGAGGCGGCGATCCGCGTCGCGAGAGCTCCAAAGCGGCCTGAAATCGCGCTGCAGGGCGACTGGGGAACGCAGGATAACAGCTTCCTGCCGGAGGATGAAGCCTGGTCGATCGGCGTGACGGCCTCGATGTCGCTGTACGATGGGGGCCTGACACGTGAGAATATAGATGAAGCACAGGCGGAATTGCGGTCGCTTGAGGCGGACCGGAATAACCAGTTGCAGATCATCGAGCTGGAGGTCGTCGAGGCGACACTGAATGAGCGCGAGGCACTTGAACGTATCAGGCTGGCTGATGAAGAGGTTCAGCTCGCCCGGCACAGCCTTGATGTGGCCACCGGCCGCTACGAGGTCGGCGAGGGCACCCTGGTGGAGGTCATTGATGCCCGTACGGCTCTGAGAAGAGCGCTTGCTGGACAGGCCGAGGCACGTTACGACTACCATACGGCCCGCGCGGACGTTGCTCGCGCCATGGGACTGCTGCCGACCGAGGAGTTGCCAGAGGAATGAAGAAGACCGGCTGGATTGCACTTATCGTCGCACTCATGGTGATCGTGAGCATCATCGTCTGGGCGGTTGCGTTTCGCGGAAAGTCCGAACGTGGGGGAGCACAGACTGCCGAGGTGGCCAGGCGCACGCTGTCTGTGGGCATCGAAGCACTCGGCGCAGTCCAGCCGAAGGTTGGTGCGGAGGTACAGGTCGGAGCGCAGGTCTCGGGCCGCGTTGATGAGCTGTATGCCAACGTCGGTGACGTCGTCGAGCGCGGCCAGCTCATTGCCCGGCTTGATGACAGTGAACTACAGGCGCGTCTCGAGCGGGCGCAGGCTGAGGTTGCCGCGGCCGAGGAGAAATGGCAGGAGGCACGGGCCGCCGCCGGAGCCGCACCCGAACAGACTGCCGCAGGTGTCGGCGAGGCACGCAGCAGTATTGAAGCGGCTCGGGCCCGCCTGCGAGAGCTCGAAGCTGAAGCCTCCGCGCAGCCCGAGCGTGCCAAAAGCGATGTGGACCAGGCACAAAAAGCCCTCGAAGCAGCCCGTACGAAACTCCAGCAAGCGAAGGCCCGTGCAGAGGCCGCTGAACCGATTTCCGACGCCCAGATTGCAGCGGCGACAGCCGGCGTATCATCAGCCGAAGCAAAGCTTGCCCGAGTCGAACGTGGTGCGCGAACAGAAGAGATCGCAAGCGCACAGGCGGCGGTGCGGCAGGCTGAAAGCAGGTTGCGTGAGGCCGAGCAGAACTTGCAGCGGGCCCGCGAGCTGTTTGAAAAGGATTACATTGCCGCCCAGGAGGTTGACCGGCGCGAGACCGAGCGAGATGTTGCGCGCGGAGACGTGGAGTCCGCCCGGCAGCGCCTGGAACTCCTGCGCACACAGTCACTTCCGGAAGATCTCAAGCAGGCGAAGGCGGAACTCGACCAGGCTCGCTCACGGCTGTCGGAGGTGGAAAGCGAGGCTGTGGAAGTGAAAGTGGCCGAGCGCGATGTGGCCGCTGCCGAGGCTGAAGTAGCACGGGCGGAGGCTTTGCTCCGTGCGGCTCGCGCCAACACCAGCAGCGTGCCGGTGAGTCGCCAGCGGGTGCAGGCGGCGAAAGCGGAGGTCCAGCGTGCTGATGCGGCGCTCCGCAAAGCGAAAGCTCAGGAGGTAGATGTGGAACTGAAGCGCCGGGCCGCCGAGGCCGCACGCGCGCAGGTCCAGCAGGCACGGGCCGCGGTGCGGGAGGCGGAGGCCAGGCTGGGATACACGCAGATATATGCGCCTATCTCGGGCGTCGTGGGCTCCGTGACCACCCAGGAGGGGGAAACCGTCGCCGCCGGACTTGCCGCACCCACATTTATCACCATCGTTGACCTCGAAAGGCTGGAAGTGCACGCATTCGTTGATGAGACGGACATCGGTCGGGTCAAGGAGGAGCAGAAGACACGCTTTTACGTCGATGCATATCCCGACAGAGAGTTCACCGGAACGGTCACCGCCATCTATCCACAGGCCCAGACGGAACAGAATGTGGTGGAGTATGATGTGGTGATCGAGATCGATGATACCCATGGGCTGCTCAAGCCGGACATGACGGCGACGGTCACCATCATGATGGAAGCTCGCGAGGACGTGCTGACCGTGCCCAATGCCGCGATTCGGCGGGAGGGCGGCCGGCGCGTGGTTTATGTAAAAGACGACGGGAAGTTTGCGCCGAAGCCGGTGGAGACCGGGCTGAGAGATTCCTCGTACACCGAAATCACCGGCGGCGTGCAGGAGGGCCAGACGATTCTGATTGGAGACATTGAAAAGACAGACAGCGACAGTTGAGCGTTGGCAAGAACGTCGAGGGAGAGTGACGCTGTGATACAAATGCAGTCGATAACTAAACGCTATGGCGAGGGCGATACTGCAGTTGACGCCCTGCGTGAGGTAGATATAACGATTGAAGAGGGAGAGTTTGTTGCGGTGGTCGGGCCGTCAGGCTGCGGGAAATCGACCCTCATGAACATCATGGGATGTCTGGATGAGCCGACCAGCGGCGATTATCTGCTGGAGGGCGAGGACGTATTTCAACTGGATGACGAAGAGCTTTCTCGCGTCCGCAATGCAAAGATCGGATTTGTCTTTCAGTCGTTTATCCTGCTTCCCCGCACGACGGCCCTGGAGAATGTGGAGATGCCGGTGATGTACGCCCGCGATCCCGTTGACGGACACGAACGCGCACAGAAGCTGCTCGAGGATGTCGGTCTTGGAGAAAGGGCCCACCACCTGCCGACCGAGCTTTCCGGCGGCCAGCAGCAGCGGGTGGCAATAGCGCGCTCGCTTATTGCCGACCCGGCAATACTACTCGCAGATGAGCCCACCGGTGCGCTTGATAAGGAGGCGGGCCTGGAGATTACGGCGATTTTCCAGCGTCTCAATGAGCAGGGCCGCACGATCGTCATGGTCACTCACGACCTCGATCTCGCGGCTCACGCCCGTCGGATTGTGACGCTCGAAGACGGCGAGATCGCCTCCGACGAACCCGTTGAGGAGCCCCGTGATGCAGAGGCCGAGCTTGCCGAACTGAACGGGGAGGTGGCGTAGTCGTGAATTCTATAAAAGTGCTTAAAACGGCCTGGAAGGGCCTAAAGAACAATGCACTGCGCTCGTTTCTGATGATGCTCGGTGTCGTTATCGGCATTGCTGCGCTCACTGTGATTCTGTCGGTGGGAGCGGGAACCCGCGAGAAGGTAGAACAGAGCACCTCACAGATGTTTGCCGAAGCGCCAATCACCGTATTGACCAAGGCGCCCGGCTCCGGATTCAGCCGGGGGCGTGAAGCCAGCATTGAGAGCGCACCCACCACCCTGACGCGCGATGATGCGCAGGCGATCCTCGATCAGATCGACAATGTGGTTACCGTCGCGCCCACCCAGCGGCAGGCACAGGTGCCGGTGAAGTACCGCGATGCCAGCATCACGACGATGGTGTTTGGTATCGCGCCCGAATGGCAGCGGCTGCGTAATTACGATCTGACCGAGGGTGAGTTTATCGGCGAG
Organism: Armatimonadota bacterium; assembly: GCA_046483205.1. Classification (GTDB taxonomy): domain Bacteria; phylum Armatimonadota; class Zipacnadia; order Zipacnadales; family UBA11051; genus JBKHJK01. The sequence goes on from JAWODS010000239.1 coordinate 3,694, forward strand.
GAAGACGTCAATGCTGCCAGGCGCGTGTGCCTTATCGGGCAGACGGTCGCCGATGAGCTCTTTGCGGATGCATCGCCCCTTGATGAAACCATCCGCGTTGAAAACACTCCGTTCACGGTCAAAGGTGTTTTTGCTCCCAAGGGCACCTCGCCAATGGGCGGAGACTTCGATAACCGGGTCGCGATCCCTCTGTCCACCTTTTCGCGGCGGCTGTTCAACGTCGATCATCTCTCGCAGATTGTCATTGAATTGCGCGAGCCCTCGAGGCTCGGGGCCACAGCCGCGGAGATCGAGAGCCTGCTTGATGACCGCCATGGTATCCGCAACCCGCAGGACCGGGATTTCACCGTGCGGCAGGCAAAGCAGGTGGTTGACTTCGCCGGGCAGACCTCGCGTATGCTCACAATCTTTTTGGGCATTGTTGCAGCCATCTCGTTAATCGTCGGCGGTGTGGTGATTATGAATATCATGCTCATCTCTGTCGGCGAGCGGACCCAGGAGATCGGCCTGCGTCGTGCGGTGGGAGCCAGCCAGAGCGATATCGAACGCCAGTTCCGGGCTGAGGCACTGCTGGTCACACTCATCGGCGGGGCGGTTGGAGTCGGCCTGGGGGCTGTCGCTGCGTGGGCACTGCCCAAAATGACGGAGGTCCCTGCCGCATTCTCGTGGACGGCGGTCCTGCTTGCCGCAGTCTTTTCGGTCGCCGTCGGCCTGATTTTCGGCGTGCAGCCCGCTCGCCGCGCCGCCCGGCTCAATCCCGTCGAAGCCCTGCGTTCGGAGTGACGGTGATCTGATGCTGAGAATGTTTCGGGTGATTCGCGCAGGCTGGCGGGCCCTGGGTGCCAATAAGACCCGGACACTTCTGGCCATGCTCGGAATCACCATCGGCGTGGGCGCAGTGGTCGCAGTGGTCTCCATCGGCGAAGGGACCCAGCGTGAAATTGACCGGGCGATCGAGGCATTCGGGACCAATCTGCTGGTGATCACTCCCGGAGAGACGCGCATCTCCGCGGGACGGAGCCAGCGAGCTTCCACCGTGACCACTCTCACGGCCGAGGACGCCGAAGCGATAGCACAGGAACTACACGATGTGGAGCTGGCAGTTCCAGCCGCCACGAAGAAGATGGAGCTGAGCTGGGAGGGTGTCACCGCCGAGACCACCGTCGTCGCCACCACCCCGGGTTTTCAGGATGCGCGCAACTTTCACGCATCTCAGGGGCAGTTTATCACCGAACGCATGGAACGCATTCGTGGGCGTGATGTGGTGCTGGGGCAGACGGTGGTGGACGCGCTCTTCGGCGAAAGCGACCCACTCGGCGCCAGGGTTCGTGTCGGTCGGGCACCGTTCGAAGTCGTCGGTGTTATGGAGATCAAGGGCCTCGACATCTCCGGGCAGGACCAGGACGACCAGGTATTCATCCCCCTCAGTACCGGACAGCGCCGCCTGTTCAACATCGCGCATGTGAATACCATTTACGCAAAGATTCGCAGCGGCCGCAGCCTGGCGGATGCGCAGAAGGAAATCGAGGCACTGTTGCGGGAGCGGCACCGGCTTCGAGACAACGCGGACGATGATTTCACCGTCCAGAACCAGTCGGAAATCATCGAAGCCCAGCAGCAGATCAGCGGATCATTCACCCTGCTTCTCACCAGCGTCGGTGGAATTTCGCTCCTGGTGGGCGGAGTGGGTATCCTCGCCGTGATGCTCATGTCCGTGCGTGAACGTACGCGTGAGGTCGGCCTGCGGCGAGCGGTGGGAGCGACCCGCCGTGATATTCTCGTGCAGTTCCTCACGGAGGCCGCCGTCCTGAGTGTCGTCGGAAGCCTCGCAGGGGTGGTCCTCGGTGTGGCGGGTGCGGCGGTGACTGCCAGCCTGACACAGTGGGCGATGGCCTTCTCGCTGCCTGCAGCGCTCGGCGCCGTCATCGTCTCGGCTGCCATCGGTATCATCTTCGGTATCCATCCGGCCCGGCAGGCGTCACTTCAGAATCCTGTCGAAGCGCTGCATGGGTAAGGCTCGTTGAACAGTGTGACCCGGCGTCACCCCGCAAATCCGCTCCGTGGTGCCACCAGTGCCTCCGATGTGGCTATCTGACAGTTATCCTCACCGTCTTCACCACCTGGCCGCGGGCGGATAACGTCACCGTGTATGTGCCAGGCGACATGGCGGGTTCTGCATTCAGACCATGCCACGCCCAGCCGCTGTTTTGCACGGTGCGCACAGACTGTTTCGTTTGCCCGTTTGGAAGCTGCCAGATCCACTTCAGCTCCGTGTTTGCGGGCAGATTGCGGTATTTGGCCAGGCAGGCGAGTGACTTCGGGCTGGTGAACTGCGTCCCCGGGTTCACCGGCTCTCCATCCTCCGCACGTTCGCACATGATCACATCAATATCGAGCCCGCTTGAGGCTGCAGGCTTGGGAGCCGGCGCCGGACCCCGTTTGCTGCCGGGGTGCACCGTGACCGTGCGCTGAGCAGCCACCTTCCCGTTCACCGTCACAGTGAGCTGGTAAATGCCGTCGTTCACAACCGTGTCAAAGCGCAGGCCGTGCATGTACCAGCCGTTGCCCCCGAGGGTTTTCGTCGTGGTGGCCTCCGTGCGCCCGTCCATTGTCCAGAGCCACTGCACGGTCGAGTTCTGCGGGAGGTTTTTGTAGCGCAGCAGCGCCGTGACGGATTTGGGGCCGATGAACTCTGTGCCAACATTCACCGGCTGGCCGTCGTCCACGCTCTCGCACACGATAACCTTCAGATTTGCCGGAGTTGCAGGCACTTGCGGCACAGTGGGCCTTTCGGGAGCGGTAGTTGAGGGCGTATCGGTGGGAGTGTTGCTTTCGGGAATGTCTGGCGCGCTGTCGAGGATGCTTTCGTCCACGTCATCTTCAGTTAAGGGTTGCACAAGTTTACCATCAACGGCGCGGCGCAGCGAGAACTGGGTGGGCATGGTTTCATCTGTCCACCGGTATCCGGTCATCAAACCGTCGCGGTAGGAGAAGTCGAGCAGCGTCTGAAAGCTGCCGGTCTCGTTTCTTTCGGTAACCGTCCAGGTAGCGAGAAATGTGCCGTCGTCGCGGAGCTCGCCCTCGATTTGTCCCGGCGGAGCGTCGGGGTCGTCCAGCAGGGCAAAGGACCCGCTGACGTCGCGGCCGCTGACGCTGATGTTCACCCGATACAGAGAAGAGCTCCACAGGCCCTCAGGGGTCACAAGGAGAGCAAATGCAGTAGCACTCATCGCGAGTGCGCAGACGGTTAGAGCAATTGTGGTGAACGGTGTTTTTATCATTCTATGAAGGCTCCTTACCGGAACGCACCGACCTATTGGTATGGTTCAAAGTCGTGCGCGCGCAGAATGCAGTTGAAGCTATTGCCCCGTGGCTGTCCCTGTACCCATGCGGTTGCACTTCGTACGCCTACAGAGTACACATGAAGTTCATTCCCCTGGTACGGGGGTACGCTTGGAACCGTCCTCGCCTTTGTGGTCAAGATCCGCCGGGTCCACGTCGTGCGCGTGCAGAATGCAATTGAAGCAGTGAGGGTTCGTGCCCAGCGGCTTGCCACACTGCGGGCAGATCTCGGGTTCCTCGTCGCCGCCCGTTGCTTCACCGCCGACTACGATATCCACCAGCGCCTCCACGTTTCGTTCCAGCATGACGCGGTAGTTCGTGTTCCGGGCGGGGCTGATCGGTGAAACCTGCATTTTGACTTTCACGGGATACGTGCCGGGTTCGTCAAAGGTGAAGGCACGCCGCCAATCGGAGGCATCGACATAATCGCCGTTCGGCGTCCAATAGCGGCTCTCGGCGACTATCGAGCCCTTGCCGTAGAGAATGCGGATGATTTCATTCATCCTCCGGATTCTTTCGCCTACCTTCCCGTCGTAGCTGACGATCGAACACATCACGGTCTCACCGGGTTTCGGGTTCGTCGGCGTGTAATGGATGAGCAGAGGCGCGTGGGCCACCTCACTGGCGATGACGAGATACTCGGACGTCAGGCTATCGCGCTCCCACCGCCAGGCGTCGCGTATGGTGGGCCAGCAGCGGGCGAATATGGCATCAGCGACACTCGCATCCGCGGCGCCGGTGACCGGTCCGGCGTCGCGACAGGAGGCCCGGAGGCACTGTGCGTAAACGATCGCCTCCAGCTTGCGCTCAGACTTGAAGTGTCCAACGAGGTCGGGCAGGGTGTAGCTCCGGCGCTTATCCGGATCGATATGCACGCGCCCCTCGGCCGAATAGATACCCGCCATCAGGTCCCAGGCTTCCTGCGAGCCGGCTGCGAGGGCGTAGCCACTGGACTTGGATTCTTCGATGATCGCAGTCGTTATCTCCGCCATCAGCAAGGGCCCAAATCCCTTGATCCACTTTAGATGCTCGCAGGCGGTGCCGAGGGTTTCCATGACATTTCCACGCCCGGCGGCCTGTGCAGTCGCGTGCGTGCCGACGGCGAAAGTGATGAAGTTCATCGCGTTTTGGGCGTTGACCCAGTCGGGCGTT
>JAWODS010000281.1:0-4707 GCA_046483205.1 Armatimonadota bacterium
GACGGGCGGACCGATATCATCCTCTCCAGCGGCGATGACGCGGCGCCGTTTACCCGCCAGCTCGTGCCACCGGGCATCGAGTTCCAGGGGCGCTTCACCTTTTTCAGCACCAGTGGCGACACACTCCAGAGCAGCTACGCCGTGGACACCTCGCATCTGAAGTACGGAGAGATGGAGATGGACGGTCCCGGCTACTTTGAGGGAGAAATCACCGCCACGCGCCGCATCGAGGCGGGGGATGACACCGACGCCTTCATCACCGATGCACAGGTGCCGGAGGGGCAACAGGACCGCTGCATCATTGTGGACCTCGGCGGTGAGCTCGTGCAGTCGCATATTATTGACCACATTGAGCCGACTGATGAGGGCACCGTGATTCACGTCACCGATGACCCGGGTATCGAAATCCGGGGCGACCTGATCAAGATGATGTACTATCCCGGCTGGGGCATCGACCGCCCGGCCACCTTCCACATCGCCGGAACCGTTGCATGGACGAGGGAGTGACACTCAGCCGCACACTCAGGCGGATTGGGTGATGAACACCTCCACCGCCTCGTCGGCGGGGATGCATCCGAGCTCGACGGTGACCGTGCTTTCGGCGTCGTCCCATTCCCATTCTGACAGGTCCTGGCCATCCGCCGATACTGCCGCCGGCTCCTCGGCGAGGTGCAGGATAAGTGTGATCTCGCGCTCCTGTGGAGCGTCCTCAAAATCGCCTTCAGCGGCGGCGATGGTGACATTCAGCCCCTCGTTCGTCATCTCTGCGGCGATGTGCGTGGTGCGGTATTCGCCCTGCTCATAGGCGAAGGTGGTTCCATCGTCCTCGTACAGTGTGAACTCTCCATTGGCGCCTGCGAAGACGTGGATGGTTAGCTCATCCAGCGGCTTTTGCCCGACGTACTGGATATCGGGGCCCATGGGCAGGATGCCCCCGGCTTTGACCAAAAGCGGCCCGCCACGGTTTTCGGGGACCTCCGGTGTCGTCCATCGGCCTCCGGACAGGCGCTCGCCGGTCCAGAAGTTAATCCATTCACCCTCCGGCAGATACACCTCGTCGGTGAAGACCCCCACCATCAGGTTCGGCCCCAGCATGTACTGGCGCATGGTATCCCAGGTTTCGCGGTCGTCGGTGTATTCGATCGGCATGGCCCGCATGATGGGCATTCCGGTCCGGTGGGCCTCCCACGCGGTGGAGTACAGGTAGGGGATCAGGCGGTAGCGCAGGCGGTCGTAATACTTGAAAATCGGCTCCAGGCGGTCGCCCAGGAGCCACGGGTGGCGCCAGTAGGCGAAGGAGTTAATTTGCGACCACGGCATCAGCATCCCGAAATGGATTCCGGGCAGCGTGCACACGGCCATATCACAGGTGGTCATTCCGTGGCCAGAGAGGCTGAGGTTCAGACACCCCGCCGCGGGGCCTTCCTCGCCGCCGGTGTCGCCGGTCCATGTTCCGCAATAGGCCTGCAGCCCCGCCCATCCGCCGGGGGTAAACACAAACGGCCTCTGCCCGGTGTGCTCGCGGTAGCCCTCGTACATCTGCCGCGAATACATCAGCGGATAGATGTTGTGGACGGTGGCGTCGGTTTCGCCGATGGCCCAGAGACGGTCGGGGTGGTCTATGACCTGCATCGCCCCGTCCTGCTTGAACCACTTCACACCCTGGTCCACGAAGTCCTGGAGGTGCTCAAACCACGGCTCCTCGGGCTTTGTGGTGTCATCGAGGTAGCGGGCGGTTGTGAAGTGCTCGTCAACTTCGGCGCCCTCGGCAAAGGCGGCCTCGAAGTCGTCGCCCTCAATTTCGCGCCCCCGGCGCCGCTCCTCCTCGTATGTGAGGTCGTAATCACAGCACAGCCACAGCCCCGGCTTGAATCCCATCCGCTCCAGTGCCCGCAGGAAGGTGTTACGTCCATAGCGGGCGTGCTCGGCCACCGGGAAGCGCTCGGAATGCCAGTCTTTTTCGGTGGAATAATCGTAAAAGGTGTCCATCCAGCCGGGCTCCAGGGCGATGGTGTCACACGGAATCTCCTCGCGGCGGAAGTTGTGGGCGTCGCTGACAAACTCGTGCGCGTCGGCGTACATGTTGCATATAAACCACAGCCCGAAGGCCCATTTCGGCGGCATGGGGGGCTTGTAGGTGATGTCGGTGTAGCGGTCGTAAATTTCCGGCAGCGTCGGGCCGTAGATGACGTAGTAATCGATGACACCGTCTTTGATGTCGAAGCCGAACCGGTCGTCGGAGGTGTCGCCCAGGTCCACCGTCGTGCGGCGGGTGGTGTTCAGCAGGAGCCCGAAGCCGTCGCTGGTGGTGATGAAGGGAATGGGGATATAGCCGGTCACGTTGCGCACCCACAAATCGGCGGTGTATCCGCGGTGCTCGATGTGGTCGCGGGTCTCGTCACCGAGGCCGAAAAAGCCGCGGTCTTCCGGCAGGGAAAACCGGGCGGAGGCATCGGGGTCGAGCGTGGCGGGCTCTGTTTCTTCGAGCAAGGTCTGACCTTCGCTATCATGCACCTCGACGCGGCCGTCGGCGGTCAATCGCGCAGACAGGAGCTCGCTTTTCACCACCGCGACGTCGGCAGTCTCGTCAATATTCACCTCCACCGCGTCCCAGTCATCGCGGTAAAAGCCGTAGCGCATGAGCAGGCTCTCCGGCGGCTCCGGGGTGTCATATTTGCGGATGCGGAGGATTCCCGGTGTGCAGAACTCGATGCGGAGGGTCTCGTTGTCCCGGCGTACTGCGAGGCCGCGGTCTGTCTGCCTTATTTGCCATTCGCCCATCATGGTGGATCATTCCCGTGCGATGTTTGATCTCAGTGGTTTTCTCAAGGCCAGTGTTTCGCCACCGAGACCCTGCGGCCTCCCTGTGTTTTGGCGGTGGAGGAAATGGAGGGGGAAGGCATGAAATGTCTTCTGCAGCATTGAAAGCGATTCTGTCCGCCGGAGGACGCCATGAGTGAACGTAGATACCTGGATGAGCGAGCAGGCAGCCATCCCTTTGATTATGACGCACCCGAGAATCGCCCGAATATCGTTTTTATCAGTGTGGATATGATACCGCGAGAGAGCTATGCGCTGGATTCGCCAGTGCGCCAGCACCTGAACACGCCCAATCTCGACCGGCTGATGAACGACGGCGTGCGGTTTGAGAACGCCTTCTGCGCTTCGCCGCTGTGCGTGCCCTCGCGAGCGTGTTATCTGACGAGGCGATACCCGTATCTTACGGTTAACGAGGAGCGGGCGCACGACGGCCGGGCCACGGCACTGCGAGCCGATGACACGATTTTCCCGGAGTATCTGCGCGAGACCGGCTACAACACCAAGCACACCGGCAAATGTCACGTGGGGACCACGAAGTTCATGGACGCATTCGGCGAAAATGACAGTCCGTGGGACCGCTGGGCGCCGCCGATGGATGATGACGACGATTACCTGCGCTACCTGCGGGAGATGGGCGCGACACCACCGGTATGGCCGGACCCGCTGCAGGGGTTGCGGCCGGACCGGAAGACGCCCGGCAACAGCTACGGCGGATGGGTGCAGCAGGCGGATGGCAGCGAGCTTCCGGAAGAGGCCACCTACAGCCAGTACCTCGCCTGGAGGGCCTCCCAGCAGATACAGAGCGCGCAAATGCAGGAGGGCCCGCTGTATCTGCAGGTGGATTTCTTCGCCCCTCACCAGCCCTTCTTTGTGCCCGGAGCCTACCGGGAGCGCGCCCGGCAGCTGAACGAGCATATCGAGCTTCCAGAGAGCTACTATGACGCCATCGGTGACGGCATTGAGGGGCTGCCGAGGGTCTATGACTTCTACATGCGCAACTGGGGGCTGTACCGTGAGAGCACCGCTGAAACCTACATGCTGCTGAACTTCCTGCAGATCGAGGCCCTCGATACGGCCATCGGGAGAGTGCTGGATGCTCTGGACGAGGCGGGGATGTACGACGATTCGATGATCATCTTCATCGGCGACCACGGGGAGATGAACTGCCACCGGGCACTGGTGGACAAGGGCGTCTATGGGCATCCCCGCGTCTCCCGGGTGCCCCTGGCGGTGAAACCTGCGGGAGAGAAGCCCGGTGATGTTGTTGACAGCTTTGTGTCACTGCTGGACCTGGCGCCCACGATTTTCGACGTCACCGGCGTCAATGTTCCCGACCGGCTGGACGGTGAATCGCTGCTGCCGTTTATCAGCGGAGAGAAGATACAGCGCGATGAGCCGTTTATCTTCGAGGCGGGCTGGCACACGGCTCCGAACCCGGCGGTCGCGACCTTCGCCGAGCTCGACAGCGGCCAGTTCATGTACACCTACAACCTGACCTCCGATTACGATGAGCTGTACGACCTGCAGGATCCGCAGTATCCGAACCTCGCGCAGGACGCGGTGTATGCGCAGGAGAAGGCGGAGATGATCCGGCGGCTGGGGGCGTTTTTAGAGGGTGACCAGCGGTGGACCTGCTACTGGCACACCTTCCGGCTGGACAGGTGGGAGCATTTCGATCTCGGCTCCGGCGACATGCAGATGTTCAAGCCACAGTAGGACGGCACAGATGATGATACCTGCTGCTAATCCAGCGGCTTGACGGCCAGGCAGAGCTTCTCCTTTTCTGAGCATACTGGTCTGGCTGCTTCCCGCCCAGCTGCGGCCAGACCAGGAGAAAAAGTACAGAGCTTGACACTTGCACCTCCCGTCGTCACCATATTGCCCGTC
>JAWODS010000083.1:0-3503 GCA_046483205.1 Armatimonadota bacterium
GGATGATGCCGAGGTGCTTTTGAATACGCTTGGGAGGGCGTAAGGAGGAAGCGACATGCAGGGGCAGATACGGTGTGAAGAATGCGGGCAGGCCCTGGATGAAGATGCGCTGATGTGCTGGGCGTGTGGTGCGCTGACGGAGAAGGGCCGGGAAAAGCGCGAGGGGATGGAGGATGCGGACGAGTGGATCCGAGCTGCTGAACAGGCCCGCCAGCGGCGGCAGCAGGAGCAGGAGGTGGATCCCGACGAGGCGCTCAGACAGACGCTGGCTCAGCAGGGAGCCGTCAGCGAACTCTCACGCCTCGACCAGGAGGAAGCCACCGAGAACTTTCTGGACCGCACCGCCTATGACGGCCTGCGCGAGATGGACACCGCACTGCGCTACCTCGGAACCGGTCTCTCCATCATCCTCGCCTTCCTGTTTGTGATCACCCTGGGTGTGGCGTTTTCACTCATCGGCGACAACGGCCTCGTCCAGCCGCTGGTCACCGCCGTGCTGGCGGTTATTATGGGGGTCGCCGCCCTGTTGATATACTATCTGCTCCGCTTTGTGGCCGAGGTGGGACGCGCGGTTGCCGACACCGCCGACAACACGCGCCGCGCCGTCGTCACTGCCCGGATCCTGCGACGACACCTCGAAGATAAGGAAGAGCAGGAAAACCCGTAGCCAGGGCATATCATCCGAAAGCATCATGAGCCACAGGCACTGCCGCAGTCCTGTGCTCCCTGGCACGACTACTGTTCCGGACCATTCTCCTCGTGCGACCAGTTCCGCGCCCCCTTTACCTCTTCGTAAAGACGATGTATCTGCAGGGCGATCTCCTTAAAATCCGTCAGCGAATACTCCAGAAACTGTGCAACATCACGGACGGCTTCGGCTTTCTCGACAATTTCCTCACGCTCGGCCTGTACCCGGCCCGGGCTCCGGTCGAGCATCTCCCGCAACTCATCAAGCCATCCGTACGCGGGCGACACCTCCTTGCGCCGCACCTGCCGGTCAAGCGCCTCGCGAACGCCGCTGACAAAGGTTTCGTACTCATCCCGGCGGCTCTTCATCCGCCGCAGCATGTGCTCGATGTCGTCAAGAAGACTCTGGAGGCCCTCCAGCTCCGGCTCTCCCTCGATGGCCTCTTCGATGGCATCCACGGTGCCGCACACATCGTAGTGGCTCGTTTGCTCCTCGGTGTGTTCATCGCCGATGGAGGCGAGCCGCCAGCCCCGGGATGTCTCCATCCACCGCACGGTGGGAAGCTCCATGGCTCCCCCGTCATTGAACACTACAACAGGTGCCCTGCGGTGTCCGCGGTGCTCGATGTGACACCGCCCCTCCTCAACCCACTGCAGTATCTTCTCCGCGTGCTCCTGTGGCGGCAGCCACCGGGGATTGACATCAAGCTCACGTGCAATATCGTCTCTGCGAGGCATCATCTCGTCACCGTTCAGTCGCCTTTATAGTCCGGTCCCAGCAGCTCCTCGTAATCATCATCGTGGCCGATTTCCTGCCAGACCTTCGCGGCGTGCCTGATCTGCTCTTCGGTGGGCTCAACTTTGCCCTTCACACTGGGCCATGGGTCGCTTTCGCGCTTTGTTTCGGGGTTCGGGTTCCAGTCATCATCGCGGTACTCATCACGCTCGGATTTATTGCGGAAGTCCGGGACTTTCACGCTATCCGATCCGTTGAGCGCCGAACGGTACGCCAGCGGCCCGACGACGGACATCTGCACTCCGCGATAGACATCCAGATATGGCGGCTCACCGGAGCGAATGGCCTCGGCGAACTCGTAATTGGTGAAGAAATCGCCGCCCCCGTGCCCCGCCTTTGTTGCCTCCTCATGATGGTGAGGAAAATCGGGCCGGTATATCTGTTCTTCGGGATCAACGCGCTCTTCGTGATACTGCTCGCGGACCACCCGCAGCATCCTGGTATCGCCGCAGCGGAGGTTTTCCATGAGGCCGCGGCTGCTGTGGATGCGCACCCACACACCGTGCCCCCGCAGCTTCACCTGCAGCAGCTTCGCCACCGCACCGTTGTCCATCCGCAGCGCGATCATCGAGGCGGCGTCAGCCTGCTTTACCACCCGGTGATAACAGGGGTCGTCCTCGGCGTGCTCAATCACGAATCCGTTGCAGCTCACCGGCCGGGTGTCGGTGATGAACATAATCGGCCCCAGCGCGTGGGTGCAGTAATAGGTCGCCGGGATCCAGTTGCGCCAGTGGTTCAGTCCCGGGGACAGCCGGTTTGACGATTCGGCGGGCATCGGGTGGACGTATTCGCCCTCGGCGTACTGCACGGTCCCCATCTTCCCCGACTGGTACAGCCGCCGCATCTCCTGGTTGAAGACCATATACGGGTAGTTTTCGGCGAACATGTAGGTCTTCCCGGTTTCTTCGACCGCCTCCACCAGCTCGACGCCCTCGGCGAGGGTGAAACAGGCGGAGGTCTCCGACATCACGTGCATATCCGCCTGCAGCGCCTTGATGGCGAAGGGCGCGTGTTCGTGAAAATAGTTGGCAAGGATCACCGCATCCATGTCGTGCTGCAAGAACTCGTCATAGTCGGTGTATGTCGCCACACCGAAACGTTCTCCGGCCTTCTGCAGGCGCTCTTCCCATGTGTCACACAGCGCCACAAGCTCCATTCCCAGGTGCGGGCCCGCTCCTGCAGCAAATCCCTCACCGCGGCGGACTCCGATGACGCCAACGCGAATTGTGTCCATTGCACTGCCTCCCTGATGATTCGTCATCTCCAGCGCCTGTGATTTTCGCAGTCCGCGCGCGTGTGACCTGCAAAGAAAACGGGCCCGCCGGTGGTGGCAGGCCCGTTGATGGCATGTACTGTTTGTGCGACGGTCTGTCAGTTAGCTCCAGTCGCTGTCTTTGTCCCCGGAGCTTTCATCGCCCTCGGGCGCATCAGCTTCAGGGGCCGACTCCTCCTCTTCAGAGGTGTCTTCCCATCCGCTTTCGGCGGGAGCTTCTTCCTCGGCCGGTGCCTGCGGTTTGGGCGGAGCGGCAGGCGGGGCTTCAGGAGCAGCAGGAGCAGGCCCGGGACCTGCGGCGGGTGCAGCGACACCTTCGAGTTCAAAGTTGTCGCGGTAGGCCATGGCCATGGCTCCGACGATCAGAGGCGTGGTGAACAACGCACCGATGCCACACAGCGCAGCGCCGACCGAACTGATCAGCCCGTACACGAAGGCAGTCACAGCGTACATCAAAAGATCCGGCTTCACTTTCTCGAACGATCTCTTTATCGCATCAATGGCTCCGATGCTGGTCTCTGCGATGAGCTGGAATGTGTAGAATACGACAGCGCCCACAGCGACACCGAGAAGAATGCTGGCAATCTGCCCGATAATCGGGATAACCTGCAGTACCATTCCGACGATACCCGCGCCAATTGCCACCACCAGTGCGGCAACAAAAGCCGGACCAAATTTCGAGAAGCCCTTGAAGACGTCGCCGGGGGCAATCTCCTCTCCTCGCATCTTTGCGAAGGCCATCATGTA
>JAWODS010000123.1:0-2772 GCA_046483205.1 Armatimonadota bacterium
GGCCAGTGGGGGAGAAGATATTCGGCGAACCACTTCAACATGCGTTTATCGGTAATGCTGATCTGGGGGGCGTCGTCGTCAGTGTCAAAACTGCTTCTACGATGCCTGCGATGTCCATGCCGCATATACTGTAATCACCACCCACATTATATCCGATTCTCGCACTGCATTTCCAACGTCTGGCGGGCCGGTTGGATGAACGCCATGTACCCGGCAGCGGCAGGCCGTCCGGAGGTGGGGGAGATATCACGATTGTGCCCTGAGTCCCACTTTGACGGATGAAGCGGGCCGTGTTACTATTGCTATATCATCGCCGTACAGCGCCTAAGTTTTGCAGCGTTTGTACTGCTGGCAGCGATACATCCTCATATTGACCGATCGCGTGTCACCATTACGTTGTGCCCAAGGGTCACCACGCCGAGCCATGCAGATACTTCTCTTTCATCTGAATCAAATCGGGGATTTTTGCTTCAGCTTGCCCGTGGCAGAAAACATACGGCAGGTTTACCCGGACGCCGAAATCTGCAGTGTCGTGCGGTCGAACCTGGCGGCACTGGCAGCGCGCGCAGTGCCCATCGATACCGTGGAGACGCGGCCCGACGGCATACTGGCGTATCCGGAATTTGTAGGGCGTCTGCGCCGGCGGAAGGCGGATCTCGCGGTTGTCATCTCCACCTCTACGGTATCCATGATGCTGTCGCGGGCCTCAGGCGCCCGGAGGGTCGTGGCGTTCGACAAGGACTGGGCGAAGATCCTGGTGAGAGAGCGTGTGAAGTCAGTGGGACCACCATCATTGAAGAACAATATGCGGCTGGCCGCGTATTTCAACCCGGACGTGCCAAAACGCGACTACCGGGGACTATTGCGGGTGAGACAGCAGGACAGGGAGGCGGCGGACGAACTGCTGCTGCAGGCAGGTCTCGGTGCCGGTGAAAAAATCGCCGCAATCGCCCCGCTGGCATCACCGCTGCGGCGGTGGAAATGCTGGCCCCGGGAGCGGTTCTCAACACTGGTCGAGCGCCTGTACAAACAGACCGGTATCATCCCGGCACTTGTTGGGACCGCGCCGGAGAGAGAGGAAATTGCCGGGATCGTCGAGGGCACCGGATGTCCGGCGGTAAACCTGGCGGGCAAAACCGATACGGCTGCTGTGCTTGGGCTGCTGGATCGCGCGGAGGTCCTGATCGGCCTTGACAGCGGCCTGGCCCATCTGTCGGGAGCGCTCGGATCAGCGACGGTGGCAATTTTCGGCCCTACAGACCCGGATTTGACCGGTCCGATCGGCGCCAATACGACCGTCGTGTACGCCGGGTTGGAGTGCAGCCCCTGTCATCGGCGTGCCGCCCGCTGCTGGCACCGCGACTGTCTCATGGAGATTTCTGTTGATGAAGTCCTGGACAAAACACTGAGTGTCATGCACGACAGCCGCGCGCCTCAGGGAGCTGCGACCGTTGAGTGACCCCAGGGAAACGATATCAGTCTGCATCGTGGCACAGGACAACGAGGACATTATCCGGCAGTGCCTCGACAGTTGCACGTGGGCCGATGAGATACTCGTGGTGGACGGCGGCAGCAGCGACGCCACGCCCGATATTGCCCGCGACGAATATGGAGCCACTGTTTACACGCGCCCGTACGATTATTCCTGGCACCAATACAACTACATCACCGCGCGTGCAGAAACGGACTGGGTCTTCGTGCTGGATACCGATGAGGTCATCTCACCGGAGTTGGCCGATGAAATCCAGGCGCTCCTGGCTGGTTCGCCCGAGCACGATGCATACCAGGTTTCGCGGCGGCTGATGGACCACGGCCGCTGGCTGCGCTGCTGTGGGACCTGGCCGAACTATTGCGTGCGGCTCTTTCGCCCGGGAAAGTTCGTTTACAAGCTGGAGCGTGTTCACGCCGGCGGCATGCCGAAAGGCCCCTACGGCAGGCTGCAAAACAGCATCCTGCATTATTCATTCACCGATCTCGGGCATCACCTCCGCCGAATGGACCGGCTGACCAAAGAAGCGGCGCTCAAGGCATACGAGAACGGAAAACGGCCCGGCTGGTGGTATCTGTTTGTGCGCTTCGGTTTCACCTTCTGGCGCGAATTCCTCCTGCGCGGCGGGATACGCGAGGGCGTCCCCGGCTTGATGTACGCCGTGGTGCGGGCCACAGAGGTTTTCACCAAGTACGCCAAGGTCTGGGAGCTGCATGACGGCACCTCCGGCATCGACCTCGAGGCGGAGATGGAAAAGAAGCGCCGGGCCGACCGGGATATTCTCTCCGACCCACAGCAGCCACCGCTGCTGACAGAAAATACCCGGTTTCCCGACCCCGAAGACGATGACGAGGCTCCGTAATTCGCACTGCCGCTAACAGAGGATTTCAGCCGCGCCTGTCGAAGTTCACAATACCATGCAAGTGAACTTCTCACGGGGTGTCGGCATGAAAACGACGATCCTTTGTGGCCTCACGTGTCTCCTGCTTCTTCCCACCTGTATTGCACAGGCTCCACCCGTCCATGAGACGACCACTCTGCCGTCGGGACAGAGGCACCCGATCTACAGTCTCCCCGCGTACGGCGGGGTTTCACCGGTCTGTACGATGGAGCGCGAGCAGAGAAGTCGCAAGGCCAACATGGCTGACTACGACGGTCTCATATACCCCACGCAGGACCGGGTATTTTTCGCCACTCCCATTGACGAAGATGCGTATTACCTGGTAACAGGTGTCTCTGGCGTGTATGACGATGTCGGCGATTTGACTGCCGGGCCGGCCGTA
>JAWODS010000416.1:0-8878 GCA_046483205.1 Armatimonadota bacterium
GCAGCCGTGAACACGATCGGCCAGAACGCGTGCACGAAGTCCCTGGCGTGCGAACCCAGACTGGCTTTCGCTTCCATGTGTTCGCGCCGCCTCGGCGGGATGCCCCTCAACAGCAGGAACAGCACCCCACCCAGAATCCCCGCGACCGTCAGAACGACGTGATGGCCTACCAGTCGGCCCGCCGAGACGCCCAGCATGTTCTGGATCAGCGGGATCGCCGGAAACAGCGGCCAGATCGGCTCCCATTGGTGCCGAAAAAAGAAGTTGATCGCCGCCAGTCGACTCCGCTCGACGCCGATCTTGTCGCCCCCCTCCCGCAAATAGATATTACCGCAGGCATGGTTCAAAAGCGCATGCAGCATATCGCCAAGCAGATCGGCAACCGACCCGCCGGAAGCGAAAAAGAAGATGAAGCGGCCCGCTATATGGGCAACCAGATGGAGAAGTGCGGTCTTTCGGTCGAGGTCCAGGAATTTCCGGCCGTCGGTTGGACCTACGAGGCATCTCACCTTCAGATCAATACTTCGGGGAAGTGGCGCCAGTCGGCGTGCCATCCGCTGGCCCATTCTCCCGAAACCCCCAGAGACGGCATTACGGCCCCGATTGTCAACCTGGGGACGGCATCGGAGGCCGAGTTGCACGGTAAAGACCTGCAGGACAAAATCGGCTTTGTTTTTGGTCTTCTCGGTGAAGAGCCGTCGAAGCTCAAGCGGCTGTCTAACAGCGGCCTGGCAGCACTGCTTTTTGTTGATGAGCGCCTTCCAGAGCCGTGGGTGGTTCATGCGGGCCTGGCCGCCGGATGGATCGACCTTTTGACAATTCCGGCCGCTACCGTCGCCTACACTGAGGCGTGGGAAATCGCGCAAATGAGCAACCCGACGGGGCGTTTGATTCTCCGGGGCGAGACGTATGAGGCGACATCACAAAACGTTATCGGCTCCTTCGGCGCACAGGAGGCCGATCTTCCACCTCTGCTTCTGACATGTCATCATGATTCGGTCTCTCTCGGTGAGGGTGCCGAGGACAACGGCACCGGTATGGCGGTGCTCCTGGCGCTCGCCGAAGCCCTGGGTCGTGGCACGCCGCCCCGGCCTATCAAGCTCATAAGCTGCGGGTGGGAGGAAAACCTCTCCGAGGGCAGCCGCCAGTACGTTGCCGCCGACCCGGAGCGGGCCCAAAAGGCGGCTCTCGTCATCAATATCGACAGCGTCGGGGCCTGGATGGGCAGAGATTGGGTGAATGTTGTCGGCGGTGACAGCCTCGTCCAGTGGGCCGAAAACAGGCTGTCTGAAGTTCCATATTCCGCCGAGGTTACCCGTAAAGTCAGCCCGTATTCCGACATGTTCCCCTTCAATCTTGTGGGCGTGCCCTCGCTGTGGTTTTACCGCTCAAATTGCGGTGACACCAGGTTCTACCACCACAGCGCGCAGGACACGCTCGACAAGATCTCGTTTGACGAGCTCGCAAAAACCGCCGAAGCGGTGGGTAACTGTGTGTGGCATCTTGGCGGCGAAAAGGAGCTGCCCTTCGACCGCGAGATACCCGAAGAGCAGGTCAACGAGATCGAAGGCTATCGCGACCGCCTGCTGAACTCAATCTGTGACTGGAAAACACAGGGCCTGATGAAGCCAGACAGGGCCTGAATACAGACCCGGAGGCATATTATGGAAAAAATTACCGGCGGGGATCTGACAGTGACCTTCCCGCATGATGGCGATATCCTCTGCCGCCATGATGGAACCATACAGGACGACCGGCTGCTGCTGAAGGTGCGCGGTGCGGCACATACGGACGGCGCCATCCGCATCAACGGCGTGCAGGCCGATGTCGCCGACGGCTGGTTCTCCGCTCGCGTGCCCCTCGAAGAAGGCCCGCAGATTATCTCCGTCAGCATGGAGCATGACGGCGCGGTCATCGAGGAGAATCTGCAGGTCACGGTGAACCTCCACAGCCGTAAGCGCTACCGGTTCTCGGTTGACGACAATATCGAGTTCCTCGCCGACATCGGCAAAGATCCCGGGGCGTATGACTCGCTGTTCGATCACTGGTATCTGGCGTTCTGGCGGAATCTTCACAGACAGTTTGGCACGAAGGTGCATATAAACATTTACTTCCAGAATGACGCCCGTGATTTCAACCTCACGCAGTTTCCGGACACATTCCGGGACGAATGGGAGCAGAATTCGGACTGGCTGCACCTGTCGTTTCACGCCGTGCAGGATCAGCCTGCCCGCCTGTATCGCGACGCCTCCTACGAACTCATGGCCACACATTACGAGATGGTCGCCGGGCAGATTGAACGCTTCGCCGGGCCGGAGGTTACGGGGAATGTGACCACTGTGCACTGGGCCGAATGCCCGCGGGAGGCGCTCCGGGCCATCCGCGACCGCGGCATCGACACATTCATCGCCCTTCCGAGACGGTATGGCGAATGCACCACCGGCTACTACCTGGACGCGGAGACGAAGGCTCGCCTGGCCTATCGTGACGCCTGGATGGACACCGACGAGCGCTTCACCTTTGTGTGCTGTGATTGTGTGATCAATTCGCTGCCCCTCGACGACATCGTGCCTCATATCCGCCGTCAGGCCTCCGACCCGCACACCGGCGAAATGCTTGAGCTTTTGATCCACGAGCAGTACTTCCGCAAGGAGCTGCCGATTTACCAGCCGGATATCTTCGACAAGGTCCGCCAGTCGGTGCAGTGGGTGACACAGCAGGGCTACGAGCCGGTCTTCTGGGCCGACGGCTTTTTGGGCACTGCATAATAAGATCCCGGCAGACCCTGCTGGAGGTCCCGTGTACAAACGAGGTGTTGAACTATAGCAGACAGCAGCATCACGGTTGAGCTCGATCGTGCGGTCATCCGGGTGTCGAGCAACAACGGACGGATCATTAACGCCTTCCGCAGCCTGTTGCGCCGGATTGTTGTTGATAGCGACAGGCCGGATGTCGAAGTTGACCTTGCGTGGCGATGGAACCTCCCCGGGTCTGCAGGCGGCCCGCCTATTACGTCCGGCCTTGATGAAGTCGCGCTTGATCTCTTCGGATCTGAAAATACCGTCGCTTTGCCCGATGTGCCCGGCTTCCCCGGTTTTTCGGTCTGTTACACCTGCGATGAGCGGGTACAGGTCCGGGCGAAGCTGCACTTCCGCATCCCGTGGGATTTCCTCCGATGTGCTCTCCGGCGCTACAATCCCACCTATTACCCGAGCCGCCTTCTGTACCACGCCCTGTATTTTCCCGCCGCGTGGTATCTCGGCAGCCGTTTCAGCCGCTTCTGGATTCACGCCGCCGGTCTTGTCCGCGATGGCCGGGCAATTGTTGTCGGCGGACTCCCGGGGATCGGAAAGACCACCCTCTGTACGAGGCTGATGCTCGACGGCGAGTTTTCACTGCTGTCGGATGACCTTCTGTTTTACAGCGACGATGAGGTCGCCACCTGCTATGAGCCGGTGAGGATTTCGGAGCCACCGGAGGCATTTGATGATCTCGAGCAGGTCGGGCGGCTGAGCGATAAACCTGCCTTCGACATCAATAACCTGCAAATCGGTTCTGCAGAGCCTGCCGGGGTGATCCTGCCGAGGTTCGGTAGCGAGGCGAAGGCTGAACAGATACCGTCGCGGTCTGCAGCGCATCGTCTCTACGCCACCAGCCGGACTGCCGCACAGGTCGGAGAGTTTGATTTCTACGGGAGAATGCTGTCGGCGTATTTCGAAATGGACGACTGGTTTCCCCGCCAGGTTGCACAGCTTGAGACACTGTTGGAAGATGTGCCCTGTTTTGCTGTTACCCTCGACCGGCAGGCGGGCCCGGAGCCGGCGCATGAAATGATTTCGGAGATTGTTGATGACATCAACTGAGTCGAAGCAAAAAACCTCCGAGCTTCTCCCGCCGGAGATGCAGCTTTCTGCGCGGCAGCATCGCATTGTTGACAGGCTCGCGGGGTTGCCCGGACGCACCGGACCGGTTGGGCTGCTTCCGGATATCTCCTTCAAGCCCAAAAACCCCTACCCCACCGGCGCTGTCACCTGCTTTGAAGACCATCTCGCCCCGGCCGCTATCGGTGCCAGCATCAACTGCGGCATGTCATTTCTGCGCCTGCTGGCGGACGGGACAGATATTTCGCAATCTGACTGGCGTAGGGTTCTGGAGGAAATCGACCGCGCTGCAAAAGATTTCACGGCCGACACGCCATCGCTGACCGAGGACGCGCTGTATAAAGGCCTTCTCGACCCCCACGGCTTTGTCAGCGACCTCGGATACAGCAGTGATGAAATCCAGCGCATCGAGGCATCGGGCTTTCGTCTTTGTGATGCGATCACGGCGGAAGAGATCACACAGAGCGTCCCTGAATTCGCCATCCGCGGGACGCTTTTGAGTGTCGGAGAACTCGGCGGCGGCAACCACTTCATCGAGTTTCACAGGGCCAATGAGATCGAGCAGCCCGCCGTCGCCGAAACACTGGGGATTAAGCCGGGCGGTTACACCATGGCGGTCCACAGCTCCGGCCCCCTCGGGCCCCTGGTGAGCCTCATGTACTCGCGCCGCCCGGAGGTCTCCGGAACCCTTGCTTTCAAAATGGCAATCCGCAAAGCGCTCTTTCACCTGCGTCTCCCGGCCGGCTTTTCATCCCTGCTCGCGGTCCTCCGTGGCGCTCAGTCGCTCCCTGTGAACAGCGCTCTGGGCCAGAGTTTTGCTCATGCATACGATGCGGCGGCGGCGTGCGGCTATATTCACCGGGCAATGATCGTCCAGAAGATCCGGGAAATCCTCGACACCACCCTGGGCGTCGGCGCTGAACTGGTGTGCGACCTGTCACATAACGGTATCTGGCGCGAGACCATCGGCGGACAGGAGGTTTTTGTCCACCGCCACGGTGCGTGTTCCTTCCGCCCGCCCGGCTTTTTTCCCGAAGGCCATCCGTACGCTGAGACGGGTCAGCCGGCGTTTGTCGGCAGCTCGATGTCCACGCCCTCAGCCATTGTGGTGCCCGGTGACAGCGCTGCAAAGACCCACTACTCGATCAATCACGGCACCGGGCGGGTGCAGGAGAAATCGCATGCCCCCGCCACATCCGCCGCAGAATATCTCGAAAGCAGGGGGATCGTCGCCCACGTGTCGGGGTCCGGCTCGATTGCCGGACAGCTTGGATATAATTATCGCCCCATTGAAGATGTCATGAGCGTGCTCACAGGGGCGGGCGTTGCGCGCCCGGTGGCCATGGTCACTCCGGTGGCCAGCCTGAAATACACCTGAACCGCCGCGAGAATTGCTCAAGCCAGCAAAGATTCGGCCGTGGATTCATTCGCGGCCTCCGCTGGCTGAACAGGTATTCGTCACCCCTTTCATGAAAAGAGTGCTATCACTGCTCGGGAGGCTCACTCATGATTAAGGTCGGAATTATTGGCTTGAAGGGCCACCAGTCTGTGGCAATCGCGGGTATCAACAAGCGCGAGGACTGCCGGCTGGCGGCCGTGTGTGATGATGACGAAAAGATGCTTGCAGCCGTCAGTGAATGGGCGGCGGCGGATGAAGACACCCGCACCTTCACCGATTACGGCGCCATGCTCGACGAGGTTGAGCTTGATTTCGTCGTCGAGGCCGGGACCGACAATCTCCGCGGCGATATTATCCGTTCCTGCGCCCGCCGGGGGATCCACGTGCTGGCCGAAAAGCCGCTGGCGTTTACCCTGCAGGAACTTGAGCACGTGCGGGCGGCGGTTGAGAACGGCGGCATAGACATCTCCATGCTTTTGACCATGCGCTATGATCCGATTTACCTGGGTATTAAACAGGTTGTCGAAAGCGGCGCTCTCGGCACGGTATGCCTGGCGACCATGCAGAAAAGCTACCGGCTGGGCAACCGCCCACAATGGCAGCGCAGCAGCGAGACCTTCAGCGGCATCATCCCCTTCATCGGTATCCACGCCCTGGACCTGATCTGGTACACCTCGGGGCTTCATTTCACCGCAGGCGCGGGCTTCCAGGGCAATATTGGACACCCGGAAATCCGGGACATGGAGGATAGCTGCTGTCTGGCGGTGGAGATGTCAAACGGCGCTTCTGCGGCGGTGCGGATGGATTACTGCCGCCCGGAGGCCGCACCGACACATGGCGACGACCGGCTGCGGCTGGCGGGAAATCAGGCCGTTGTCGAGGCGCTGCATTGTGGCGAAAGCGTGACCCTGATCGATGAAAACGGCGAGAACGACGTGGAGCTGCCCGAGGGCGTTGACCAGTTTTCGGATTTCGTCGATTCCATCGGCGATGGCGAATGCCTCGCACCGGCCGAAGACTGCTTTTATATGACCGAAGTGGTCCTGCGGCTCAAAGAGGCCGTGCAATCGGGAACGGTCGCGTCGCTTCCGCAGCCCTGATGAAGGCGGGAATGACTCAGACCGCTTCCGCGCGGAAATCACCGGAAAGGACGTGGCGGCAATGAAACGGTGGCTTGCTGTGTTCATCGTGGTGGCGTTTATCATCTCTGTATCCGCGGCATTGTGTGCGGATGAGAGAGAAGTGATAAAACGCATCGAAACCGATCAGCCGATGGTGGTGAAAATCCCCGAGGGCCGCGTCAGTATCATCGCCGATTCAAAGGGGATTGTGCTGAGTTGCGGAGACAACCAGGTCACCATTCGGAGGAGTGGCGTGAGTATCAAAGCGCCTGAGGGCCTCACCATCGATGCACCGAACTTCAGTCTCGACCGCAGCGGTAATGTGACCATCAGAGGCGGCGATGTGACTATCGACGCCGACACAATCAGCCTCAGCAGCAATGGACGGACGGCCATTGATGCGGGCGACGTTGCGGTGGAGACCCGGGGCGATTTGAGCCTCGACGCCGGGGATCTGTCTCTCGCCAGCAGCAGTGATGTCCAGTTGGAGGCATCTGCTGTGGACTGGGAGAGCGGCAGCCAGGCGGAGCTGAATTGCAGCCGCGGCCTGAAGCTCGATGCAGGAAGCTCCGACCTCGACGTGGAAGCCGGTGAGATGACGGTGGACGCCCGCGAGGTGGAATGTGACCTCAGTTCGCGGTTAAATGTTGATGCATCAGGTGGGATGGAGCTGCGGTCGGGATCGATGTTCAGAGTGACCGCATCCACCGTGAGGCTCGATGGCAGCACTGTCAATCTTGCAGGTGGCGGCCGGCCGGTGGCGACCGTCGGCTCGACCGTCCAGATTCCCGGAGGCGCCGGAACGGTCACCAATGGATCGCCCAGGGTATTCGCCCCGTAAATATGCATATCCAGGAGTGAATGAAATGTCCGCAAAACAGGACCGTGATACACCGATCACCATGCGCCCGCACCACATGCTGTGTTTGTACTGCCTCAAGGGTGGTGGCGATCCGCCGGACCGGGAGAAGGCGGGGATGGACGACATTCTCAAGCGCATCGAAGAGGACCGCAACACCATCATCAAGCTCGACACCGCTTTCAACTGCATGGGCGGGCCGACGACCTTTCCCGACCGGCACACACCGGAGACGCGCCGCAAGGACCTGCAGGTGCTGCGCGATCTGAACCTCGTCCCTGACGCCACTCGCTCGGCGTACTGGATGATCCACCGGTGGATCCCGGAACATATCCCCTCTCTTGACGGCATCTGCCGGCTGCAAAACCCGGAGTGGTCTGAGTGGGAGGAATGCCCGGTCGCCGAAACCGGCGCGTACGAAAAGGGCATCGAGGAGGGCCTGTGCCGCGAGCGCACCGAAGAGGAGATGCAGCAGGCGAAGCGCGAGTCGGTGCAGATGATGGAAGAGACCGACCGCATGCAGATCCGCGCCCATCATCTGCTTTGCATGATGTGTTATTACGGCAGCGGGAAGGACGAGCCGCTGGCCGCCGATAACCTCTGGGAGGCCATCCTGCGCATCGCCTGCGACCCGGAGGTGGAGATCGAGTTGATAGAGGGCGCCTGCATGATCTGCCCGCCGTGTCCCGGCTATGACCCGGAGCGGGGAATCTGCGACACCGGCTGCGGCCTGCGCGACCGCCTGAAAGACCTGAATACCTTCCAGATCCTCGGCTTCAAGCCGGGCGACGTGGTCACCGGCCGGGAGGTGTACGACCTCATCTGGGAGCGGATTCCGGACGTCAACGCCGTCTGCGCAAACCGCGACGACCCGGTACCGGAGTGGACCACCTGCGGCGGCGGGGAAACGCGCTACCCCAACGCCCTCGCCCGCGGCAAGTTCTGGGAAAACGAAGAGCTTTTGGCGCATTGTGAGGAGTAGATAGCCTCCCACGCTCGCGGGCATTCGGGGCGTTGCTCTGCGGAGGGCGTTCGAAAAGCGCCGTGTGCGTCTCGCAGGCCGCATTTCACCGGGTCGTTCTGAATGCCTCGGGCAATCTTTGGACACTGGCCCCGGCGATACACTGCACCAGAAATATACCTGGCTCGGCCGCCGATTTGTGTTGTCCGGCAAATCGCAGGTGGCGATGTCGTATCTCGCCAGCTTCCAGGCCGAATGAGCTACCCTCCGCTGTTTATGGTGTTTTGCAGGAACGCCTCCACGTGCGGGAGGGCGGCTTTCTGGACGTCGGAGGTGATGCCGTAGAAGGCGCCGTGGACGGCGTCATCGATGACCGCCAGCTCGCACGAACCGCCCTTTTCCTCCACCGCCTGCTTGACCCGCTGCTGCTCTGAGAGTGGCGTGGTGACATCCTCGGTGCCGACGACGACCAGGAAGGGCGGCTCATCGCCTGTGATGCGGTGTTCGGGGGAGGCCTGTGGCAAGCGGGCTTTACCGCAGAACCCTTCGCCACCAACGATGTCCGGGACAATCTCCGCCCGAAAGCGCTCCAGCTCCATCACCGGACACATGCACACCGCGGCGTTCGGGCGGGTCTCGCGAATAGTCACCTGTTCG
>JAWODS010000433.1:0-3344 GCA_046483205.1 Armatimonadota bacterium
TCTGTGGCAGAAAATGGTCAAGGGGCACACTGATGGTGACGCGTATCCGATCACCCCTGCCGTGGCGATTCTGGGGCTGATTGCGGGCGGCGGGTTCGTCGTTGCCTGGTGCTGGGTGAACCAGTTTGCCCTGAAGCTGGCGATCCCATATTTCATCATTCTCGCACTATTCACGCTTGTGCAGGCCCGCATCAGGGCGGAAACGGGCGTGCCGCTGGGCTGGGACTATCCGTACAATATGCAAAAACGCATATTCGACCGGGTACTTGGTACGAACGGGATTGTCAACCTCGGGGGCCAGCAGGGGCTGGTGATGATGTCGTTTTACTCCTGGCTGGCCCGGTATAACTACCTCGGCGAGACCGCAGCCTTCGAAGCCGACAACTCCACACTCTGGGAGGAGGTCGGAATCAGGCGCAGCACCTCCTTCTGGTTCATCACACTCGGCATCGTCTGCGGCATCGCCATCGGGTTTATCATTCATCTGAAGGCCCATTACCTGCTCGGCGGTTCGCTTCTGCAGGGTGGAACACTGTACGGCACCGCCAACAACCGGGTGGCCCGGGGAGAATATATTGACCTGGGCGCACAGTTGATATCGCCGGTCGCCCCGGATCTCACGCGCAGCGCCTATATCGGCCTCGGATTTCTCCTGCTGCCGGCGCTGGTTTTCGTGCGAAAGATATTCCTGCGCTTCCCGTTCCATCCCGTGGGGTTCCTGCTGGCCACCTGCTACGGGCCGACGCCATATTACTGGTCCAGCTTCATGCTCGCATGGATGGCGAAGGCCGTCATCCTGCGTCTGGGCGGAGCATCTTTATACCGCCGACTGGTGGCCTTCTTCCTGGGACTGGTGCTGGGGTCCGCAATGACCTATGACGTGATATGGACGATTATTCGGGCGATATTGCCTGAAGGCATGATCGAAGGCTACGTCTAATGGCCTTCACTGAGGGACTGCTGCAGAGATTATGAAAGGAAGTTGATTGTTTATGCGCCGCCTTGCCATCTGTCTGGCACTGTTGAGCCTGACCACTGCTCTGTGCGCCGCTCCATTAGTCACCGCCTACCGGACAGATACACGGCCGACGATCGACGGTCGCATGGAGGAGGCGTGCTGGGAGGCGGCAAACGTCACCTCGCCATTCCTCCGCTCCGACGCCCCGCAGATGCCTGACGAGCAGACGCAGGTGCGGGTGTGCTACGACGAGGAGCATATCTATATAGCCCTTGAGGCGTTTGAGGCATACCTCGACCCGGTGCTGAACATGCTCCACCGGGTGGAGGCGGAGGAGTCCGGCGAGGATGCGCGGGTATTTTCCGACGAATGTGTCGAGGTTTTTCTGCAGCCGCCGGGGGGCGATTACTTCCATTTTGCCGCCAACTCCGGTGACGGCATCTACGACGCCCGGGTGCAGGATGATAGCTGGGATGCGCAGTGGGAGTGTGTGTCGCGCCGGGGCGAGGACAGCTACATTGTCGAGATGGCAATCCCCTTTGCCGACCTGCAGGGATCTCCCGGCGACGGCTGGCAGGCCAATTTCTGCCGCGAACGCAGCGCCATCGAAGAGCCGTCCACGTGGTGCGGACTGCGTGGAAGCTTCCACCAGCCCGGCGAGTTCGGGCGGCTGCAGTTTGTGCAAAGCGGCCCGCACATCGGCGCGGTGACCGTCGAAAAAGACGGGCCGAAGGTGACCGTCGAGGGCACCGTGGGCGGCACAAATGCCGACGTGGCGCAGATGAAGGCTTCACTCAAGACGACCGGAGCCGAGGTGGAGGATGTTGCCACCGGCGCCGGTCAGCATAGTCTCGAACTTGACATTCCTCAGCAGGCCTTCGAAAGCCTCGAGCTGGATGCGAGTTATTCGCTTTACCATCAGGATCAGGCGCTGGTGGTTTCAGCAGCACTTCCCGTGCAAATTGCGGCGGCGCAGGTTGAGCTGGGCGTTGAAACCCGCGATTGCGATGTCACCGCGTATCTCAACGGAGCTGTGCTGGATGCGTCAGACTTCGATCGCGTGAAGCTGCAGCCGGGCCTGAATATTATTGCGCTGGATATGAACGCGAGGGGAGCGAATCCGGGCCTCGCGCCAACGGTAAACAGTGGCGATCGCGGTCTGATAAGAAAATGGCTGATTAGTGACGGCGGCGAAGGCTGGAATGAGTCGCTCCCTGCAGCATCAGAGAATGTTACTTTCCCGCCTGATGCATTGTCGTGCCCTCCCAATGCACAACAGCAGGTACAGATCGTTTCAGGAGTATATGTGGGAACAGGCGGACCGCAGCTTTTCCCGAAGCTCAATACCTATCATTTTCCCGCTGACAGCAGCCAGCTCATCCGATACTATGCGCATGCGCCCCTCGATGTACCGGAGCGCGGATACGGGATGATGGTAGAGGTTCCGGACGTCCTGAGTTATGAGGCGGTTGAGGGCATCAGCGGGGGATCGCCATTGGTGAGCCGGGCAGAAGACGTTCAGGCGGCTGATGCGGGCAATGCCGTCTATCGCATCGAGTTTGACCGCCTCCCCCACCAGGGCTTTCAGCTCGAAATCCGCTGGGGCTTCAAGGACGGGTCGCACACCTACCAGCCCGTTATCCCGACCGGCGGAACGCACGACTGGGAGCGGCTTTCCACCACGGTGACGGTGCCGAAGGACGCCACTGACGCGCGGCTTATCATCATCAAGCGCGGCAACCGGGGCATTACCGGTACTTTCTGGGCCGATAACGTGAGCATCAGGGAAAAAGGGACCGAAGAGAACCTCCTGCAAGACGGCAGTTTTGATAGCGACATCTGGGAGGGAACCCCCGAGATCAGCGACGAAGGCCGCAACGGTACAAATGGCGTTAAATTCGTCTCCGACAGCTCAAATGCCGATGAGCAGCAGGGGATGTGGCCGACCCAGGAAACGATTGAGGTCACCCCCGGGCAGGAGTTTGTGGTGGAGATGGACGCCAGATGCGAGAAGGTCGGCGTCAGACACGGTCGCCCTGTCGTCGGTTTGCTCTTCAGCGCTCCCGCAGATGCCCAACAGGCCGAATACACCATGTCAACCTATTTCGAGACGCTGGGCGGTGCGGTCGTGGAGGTTCCGGAGCAAAGCCGGCTGAAGCTGCTGCCACCGATGAAAAACGTACAGCCGGAAACTGCCCGGATCTCGGTGTCCTACCCCGCCCTTCGCTTCGAGAGTCCTGAGGTGGCAAAGGCCTACGCCGACAACTGCCAGCAGCTCAAGGCAATCCAGCAGGAACTCGGGGAAATGGATGAGTCCGGCAGCGAGGTGGAGGAATACCGCACCAAGATCCATGAAAAAAACCTGCCCGAAGAAGCCAGAAAAGAG
>JAWODS010000184.1:0-9930 GCA_046483205.1 Armatimonadota bacterium
GATGGGGGACGATAGAAAATCGGTGCCTGCTGTGATGCCCGACTGCTTCGAGGCGACTCCGATCACCGGTGAAGCCTGCGGGGATGGCCTGCGTCGTATGAGAGACGTGGGTTCTGGATGACCGCAATCAAGGTTTTACCACAAATCCCGTCGAAACAGTAGTTATCCATGTGAATGGTGTACATAGCAAATTGGCTTTGTTGGGGCATAGGGGGCAACATGGCTGCATCCACCAAGTGATGAGAGCAAAGATTGCCCCGAAGTCTTTGATAAAGGCTATGAGGATGGGGGAGTAGGGATTTCCACAAGATAGAGTTCAGAGAGTGGAGGGATGATAGGTTATGAAGATGAGAAAGCTCAGAATGGTTTCCTCGGTTGTGGTATTTCTGTTAATCGGTTTCTACCTGGCGGGGTGTTCTCTTCTCGAGCAGGAAGAGGTTGTATTGGATGAAGGGCCCGCAGAAAGTGAGCCAGCGGAGATTCTGATCGAGCCCAGTATTGAGGGCAGAGAAGTTGTATCAGGCACCGATACACAGGATGAGGAGTTCATCCATTCAAAGACCGGTAAGAGGATGGTGTTGATTCCAACCACATACATACGGCCCCCTGAAGAAGAAGGAAGCCTCTTTGGTGATTCAATGCTATTTGATGAACAGGGCAGCGTCACAGGCGCATTGAGACACCTAAGCTCGCTGGATGTCGCCTTTGTGACCGGTTTTCATATGGATGTGACCGAAGTAACGAATGGGGAGTTCCTGAGGTTCATGGAAGCTACAGACCATCCTGCACCTGGGGAGTGGGAGGGGGAGAAGGTGCCGCAGGACAAACTGCACTGGCCGGTGGAGGTGTCATATGAGGCCGCCCTTTCATATGCAGAATGGGCTGGGCTTCGAATCCCCGAATACCACGAATTCTGTGCTGCGGCAACCGACCGCAATGCTGTGTTCCCTTGGCGCAGGGACCTCAGTGAGGTTTCCTCAGGCCCCGAAGCTGCCGTGGCACAGGACGAGAGGGACCTTTCTCCGCTGGGTGTCGCAGATCTCGCTGGAAACGCTCTTGAATGGGGAGCGGATGGTTTCAGCTATAAGGGGCGCAGATTCCGGACGACGTTTTCCTTTTGGACGCATCGAGACGAAGACCTCGAGCAAACTTTCAGCTTGGCGGCACTGTGGGAGGGAGATACCGCACGAGGCTTTCGCTGCGTGGATGACAGAGTGGCTGCAACTGCTCTCATCAACGGTCATATGGTGGGAGAACGCGACTTGCAACCGCCAGAACTACTGGTGGATGTCCGGATCGTCAATGAACTGGAGATAGATGTGGAGCTACTTATCAGTAACGGGGAGAAGATACTGTGTGAAGCCGAGGACTCTCCTATCATCAAGCTGCCTCAGGGCACTTACATGGTTGCTGCAGTTCCCAAGGGCCAGCAGAGTCTGGTGAGGTTCTGGCGGCATCAGGTCGTGAGAGAGCTAAGAGGACTATCCGTTCAGCCTGCAACTGTCGTTTGGCGAATCAAGTCGGCAGACGCACTGGATATGTTGATCAATGCCAGCCCCACCAGTCTGGGGGAGTGACACGTCGTGAATCAGGTGCACGATCGGCGTCAATGTCAGCAGATTGGTTAACAACTATTCGGGCTATCCTCGACTGGATCAACGAGTTCTGTTCCTGTAGTGATGCCCCCTCCAATTCACCGCTCAACTCCCGTAATACCCCGGCGACATGCTCGGGTGTCGATGCGGTGGCTTTGAGCTCGGAGATCTGATGACGCACAGATGGGGGACGATAGAAAATCGGTGCCTGCTGTGATGCCCGACTGCTTCGAGGCGACTCCGATCACCGGTGAAGCCTGCGGGGATGGCCTGCGTCGTATGAGAGACGTCGGTTCTGGATGACCGCAATCAAGGTTTTGCCACAAATCCCGTCGAAACAGTAAGTACTCAATGTGAATACTTTGAGACTGCAGGGTATTTGTCGCTCATGTGCCCGGGTGCAGAGCGGAGTTGCGTGGGCGGAGCTGCGGATATTTTGACGGTTGTCCTGCATGGCATGGAAGCTGGAGGCATGAAGCAGGTTTGGGAGGCATATATAATAGTGGCTCATAAAAGTGTTCGGGACGCTGAAAGGGACGGTCTCGGGCTGGAAGCGTGGCTGATTGCGTGCGCAATCAGCATTTGGAGTTTGCGAGCAAACTCCTACTGGCGACAAACAACGTCGCCACCTGCGATTTGTAGCGACTAACGACTCAGATCGCAGGCCGAGCCACGGAGGCGTTTGGTTGTCGTGTACCAAACTCTAAAGGCTCTCGGAGCCACGGAGATGTTTGGGGTTGGTCAGCGCATTTTTTCAAGCCTATGCGTTTTTATCAGGCACTGTTGGTCGTCAGCGTGACGCCTTCTGCGTGCGTTTGACCTCACACTATGAGGGCGAACCAGAGGCCTGCAATTTCGTGCAGGATCGGATGCACGACGGACAGGCATTCAGACTTTTGATGTTCATCGATGAGTACACGCACCACTACCCCTCGTTCGACGTGGATAGGCGGCTCAACAGCGATGGCGTCCTGGAGCGTCTGACGGACCTGTGCACCCGGGCGCCCGCGCCCGGCGATAGAAGAGATCTGACAACCCTGCAGAGTTCACGGCAAAGGCGGTGCGCAACCGGCGCAGCGAGCGGAGCGCAACACGCTGTCTATCCAGCGGAAAAGTCAGTGGGAAAATGCCTGCGTACAATCTTTTGATGGGAAGCTTCGCGACGAGCTGCTGGGTGTGGAGATTTGCGAGACGTCGAAAGAGGCGCAGGTCCTGATGGAACAACGGCGAAGACATTACAACACAATGAGACCGCACAGCTCAGACGGCTACCGATCGCCAGTCCCGGAGGTGCGCCAGCGCAGGCGTTACCTGCACAGGACGCTCTGAGCACCACATCACCACCGGCGCCACTTTCGGGGCAGGTCAACGCCGGCTCTTAGCACCCAGCGACCGGCTGCGGTGTCCCTGTGCTGCCATACCCCCTGGAGGACTGACAGACCGGGCGGGCAAAAACTGCTGTGTCTCGAAGTACTGAGACCTGAAGAAACGGAGATTGGGCTGCGAGCCTACCAACACATGAGAAATCGCGTCGCTTTCGTGGTTTGCCTTACGGTGATGGCGATCTTCCTATCCGTGTGCCACGCCCAGGAGTACACGCCCATTGCCAGCAAGTCGGCATGGGAAATTGCCGATTTCGGTAACGTCCGCTACGTTGCCGACCGGGATCGGTCGCGCATTTTGCGCCTGGAGGACGGCGTGGTCGTCGGCAGCATCAGCACTGACAGGGGTGACCGAGCCTCCCGGCCACGGGGATTGTGTGCGGCAGGCGATGTGCTGGCCTGCATCGAAGGGGCGGCGAATGAGATAATCTTTGTGGATCCGCAGGAGCGAGATGTGGTGCGATCCATTTCGGCCCCCGGCCCGGCGCCCAGGGGGTTGGCCTTTGATGAGGAGCGCGAGGTTCTGTGGTGCAATGATCTGAACGAACGGCGGGTGTACGCCCTTGACCCGGCCACCGGCGAGGTGAAAGTCCATATCCCTGTTCCGTCAAATTCCGCAGTGGGCATGGACTATGCACGCGACCGGCTGTGGATTGTCGATTCCTGGGACGATTGTGTGTACCGCGTTGATCCGCAGACGGCGGAGGTGGAAGCGTCCGTGGCGGTGCCTCCGGGCGAGCCGCGGGGAGTAATTGCCAGAGACGGAGAGCTGGTGTTGAGTTACCTGGACAGCAACAGCATTGTGACCGTGCCGTACGAAGAGGGGCCCGGTTACACGCTCTCGCTGCCCACTGAAGCTCATGTGAAGCTGGTTTGTGAAGTTACCTGCAGGACGGAGGATCCGGCTCCTGCCGGTGCCGAGGTGCGTGCGGCGATACCGGTCGACAGTGTGCGACAATCTATCAGCAACCTCGACTTTTTCCCCGAGGGGACGGACAACTACAAAGATCCCTACGGTCAGAAGGTCGCGGCCTGGGACGTCCCGGCGCTGGAACCGGGCGAGACATTTACGTGTGGCTGGGAGGCACGGGTGAGCCTGTATGCCATGCGCCTGAGCTGGCTGCCCGGATATAACCACGGATCTGACGATGCTCCCGGTCCGGCGTATCTGCGTGATGGCAGGGAGATCACCACCTCGGACCCTGGAGTTCGCGCTCTTGCGAAGGGCCTGGAGACCTTCGACCCGCTCCAACAGCTTCTGAGCCTCCGGAATCGCGTCTTCGAGCGTATGGAGTATGTTGGTGATGGCCGGTGGGATCCGGCTGATGTCAGTCTCGAACGCGGGACGGGATCATGCTCCGAATACAGCTTCATCTTCGCCGGAGCCGCACGAAACCTGGGAATTCCAGTGCGCCTGGCCGGCGGAAGCTACCTGTATCCGGCGAAGGATGCACAAGGGTCCAGCCGACAGCGCCAGGATGACATCGGCCACCGCTGGGTGGAGGTCTTTATGGACGATTACGGATGGCTGCCCGTTGATGCGCAGCGTGAGGATCGCGCAAAGGGGCCGCCGTTCAGCAAGTCGAACTTTCTGGCTATATCGAACCGGGCGCTGGTGTGCTGCCGAAGCCCCCTGGGCGAAGATACTGCCATGGGGATGAACTACAAGGTTCGCTTCGTCCGGCCGGCCGGCCCGAATCTGTGGGACTATAAGTACAAATACATCTGGACGGTTGATGAGCTCAAGCCCTGGACGAAATAGCTCGGTCCTTACGTCCACGTTTGGGCGCCTACAGTCATCCCGACACCGCACGCACAGAGTTTGGCTGCAGCGAGGGATAGATTATCATGGTCGCCGTGATAACGGTCATTGTTGCACTCATGACAGCAGTGAGTGGTGCTCCGGCAGAGACGCTGCTTTCGGAGAAGGGGCCTCTGCTGCCACCAGTGGATGAGGAAATCAGTGACCGGGAGATTCTGCAGATAGTCGATCCGGATTACCCCGGTCTCCAGGAGTTCTCAGAGGCGCTGCAGGCAGGAGATATTCCCCGGGCTCGCCGGCTTTTGGCGCGCCATTTTGCGACTCGCGAGAGGCCGTATATCCCTCCTCCCACCCATCCCGCGGTCCCGAAGAAGAACACCCGGCAGCCGCCGCGGCGCAACTCGATGATGATTCTGCTTGCATCCGGGGATGACAAACAGCTCGCCGATGAAAAGTGGATGAAACACATCTTCACCAATCGCAATTATGACACTGGCGAGATGGAAACCTATGAGTTTGGCCCCACGGTGAAGTGGCAGGAAAACCCCTCGGAGTTCAAGGGATGGATGACGTGGCTCAATCAGCTCAATATCCTCGCCATGCTGGCCGGAGTTTACCACGATACCGGTGAGGACAAATACGCGGCAGAGGTTGGAGATCTCATGGTAAGCTGGACCGAGCAGTGTGCCCGCAACATCGGCGGCCGCCTCCAGGACGGCCAGCCGGTCTGGCGGGCGAACCCGATCGAGGTGCGTAACAGAACATGTAATGTGCTGGTGGCCTATGATGTGGTGCGCAAATCACCGGCTCTCACCCCGGACATGCACATGGCCTTCTGGAAGCTGTTTGTGGGCAGCTCGCGCTATCTCGTGAAGATGAGTGAGGGAAACGAGGAGTATATCACCTATCCGGCCCTCGTTCCGGCGGGTGTATTCCTGCCGGAGTTCACCGAGGCGCCCCGCTGGATCGAAGCGGGGGAAGAGAATATCCGCAAAATCCTCGTTGATCGCACGACCCCCGACGGCGCCTGGGATACGTACTCGGTCAATTACCAGATGGTGCCTCTGCCCCTGGCATTTCGCGTTTTAGAGATTGTAGAGGCCAACTCAGAGGTTGGCGCGGGTGCGGAACTGGCCCAACTGGTCCGGAATCAGAGCAGGAAGATGCTGGAAATCATGATGTGGCTGGCCATGCCCAATATGGGGACCCCGTGTATCGGCGACATCTACGGAAGATGCGACTGGGATCCCGGGTATCTGTATGGTCGCCTGAAATGGTACCTGGCAACATACGTGCCAGAGCAGCAGAGGCGGGAGATAGAGCAGATCCCCGATCCGTTCGAGCGGCTGAGAGCAACGCTGGCATATTCTGCAGGCGATGGCGAAGACACGCCCTCGACGACCTCGCTGGGCTTCCCGAGCACCGGCTATTTCGTCATGCGCAGGAGCTGGGAGCCGCGGAAGTCTCCGTACATGTATTTTGACCTCTCACCACAGGCCCGTGCTCATGCGCACCTGGATGCAGGGCATTTTGAGCTCTATGCATACGGCAAGCCCCTGCTTGTCGATACCGGCGACTACCAGCTCGGCTACGGTGACCGCACGGCCCTGCACAATACGATCGAAATCGACGAGAAACAGCAGGAGCGCTTCTGCGAGATTATGCCCGGTGAGTGGATAACAGAAGAGGGTTTTGACTTTGTCACAGGAGCACATGCGGGATATGAATCACTCGGCGTCACGCACCGCCGCGATATGCTTTTTTTGAAAGATACGCAGGGGGATTGTGCCGACTACTGGATACTGTCCGACCTGGTCACCGGGGAGGGCAGTCACAAATGCGAGCAGTTTTTTCACTTCGCGGGACCGGTGCAATGGAAACCCGCAGAAGCGGAGATCCACCCCGATACGAAAGCCGTAACCACATGCAACAGCACGACGGCCAACGTATCGGTGGTGCCCGCACCTGATGAGAATCTGCAGGTGGGCTTCGTGGAGGCGCAGGACACCGAAATGAAGCCTGAGGACAGGACCGAACGAAAGGCGATGCTGGGCTGGCTGGTTACCGACGGCACGTTCCAGCGCGTGAAGTCCCCGGTGGCGGTGTACACCAGGGAAGGCGCCCTGCCGGTAGCGTATCATGAGGTGCTTTTTCCGACCCCGAAGAATGCAGTGGCCGACATTCATGTTGAACGCCTGCAAGTCGTGGAAAACGGTCGAACACTACAGCCCCACCGGGCGGCCGGGCTCAGGATCGAGGTGCGCCTGGATGAGCCCACCATCACAGGCGAGGAAATCTCGATTCATACCGGGCAGAACTTCGGCGCAATGCTCGACGGCTTTGCCGGAGTGAACACCGGCAGCATCCCCGCGGACTGTCCGAAGCTCACAGACGGCGAAATCGGCCCCTACGACCCTGGAGCCGCGGTATCCTCGCAACCCTACCAGCAGGACGCTTCACTCGAGGGACACTTTGGCATCGACTTCGGCGGCCGGGTCGAGATTAACGCAGTGACGGCCTATCACGGCTCCTGGAACGGCATGGAGCTCATCTATCCCGCTCAAACCATGACAGCCCAATACCGGGATGGCGAGAAATGGTGCGATGTGGGCAATCCGCGGACCATCCAGTCGGGCGAAGGAGCCTCCACGGTACTGTTTGACACAGTGAGAACGAGCCGTGTTCGTGTGATCGTCCGACGACCCCGCGGCGGCCGCATAGCCATGCGAGAGCTGGAGGCATACAACATCGCTGATGAGGAAGTCCGGAGGGTCGAGAGGCTCCTTCAGCAGCGGACTGTCAGGCAGTGGACCGATTATGTCCTGATCTCACATGACGCTGCGGAGAGGCGCCGCTACGGTCATTTCCTCTTCGACGGGGAGCTGGCTGTGGTGCGCAAAGACAGCGAGGGCGGCACCGTTCGGGTGCTCATGAAGCATGGTAGCAGTTTGAAGGAGCGGGATCGGCTTTTGGCCGGCAGCGACAACCGCATGGACATTGTGCACGCCGCATGGGATGGCGACACCGTTCGCATCCGGTCCCGCGCGGCGCCTGACATTCGCGTACTCGCCGGCGAGGCCCGGACGATGATCATGAATGGCGCACAGGTGCAGGCGACACTGGATGGAGCCATTTTGCAATCGGCAGGGCCTTCGGCAAAAGATGCCCCGACTATCGGTAATCTACAGGTGGAGTTGCACCCGCCACAGGCCGGGCTCTCCGGGGGACAGCGGTATGCCATTGTCACCTGGACAACCGATCGTCCGTCCACGTCCCGGGTGGAGTTCACCGCCGATGGTGCACCGGTCCGGCGCAGCTTCTTCAGATCGGACCGGACGACACAACACAGGGTCCGGGTGGACTTCCTCCGCAAAGACCGGGAATACCGGTTTACCGCGATCTCGGTTGATGAAAGAGGGCGCAGAGCGGAGCAGAGGGCCGACAATGTCGTTGAAAAGACAAATGTGCGCTGATTCTCTTCACACGAAGTTTTTCTCGAGGGACGCCTCGTTCGACTTCACGAGCGGCCGGTACATTGAGCAGACGTTTTGCGAGGTGAAATCTCACTTATTCCAACACCAGTGAAATGAAAATGACCCGGATCGGTGGGGATCCGGGTCACACTGTGTTTCTTCAGACGGTGAGGCATTTACGGCGTGAAGTCCAGAACGCCCAGGGTAATATCGCGGAACTTGTTCTTGCTCAACCACTTGGCGTGTCCGTCACCAAACGCCACATTCTGTCCGTCGTTGTGCTCGTAGGGCATGTGTGTGTACCAATAGGGCACCCAGGTACGATAGCTTCCGTCGTACGTTGACATCATGACGACCTGGGCGGGATCGAAGGTGTACGGTCCCGGGTAGTCCGTGCGCCCCGTGGAGCCACTGAAGCTCTGGTCACGCAGCGCCGCATTCGTCGCACCGCCGTTGAGGACAACATAACAGCTGAACTGGTAGTCACTGACGGTTGACACATCGTTGCGGGTGTAGGTAACTGCTTCCGAAATGCTGGGACACTGGAAGATTTGGGAATTCTTGACGTACGGCAGGATCGCACTCATCACGGTGTAGCCGCCGACGCTGACGCCGTCATCATACGAAGGGTCCTGAATCCAGTACATTACGGGGTGCCTTTCATCATAATCCTGTGCATACATGAGGATCCCCAGCCCCAGCTGCTTTGTGTTGTTCAGACAGGAGGTCTGTCGCGCCTTCTCGCGAGCGCGAGCAAATACCGGGAAGAGAATTGCAGCCAGTATCGCGATAATGGCTATCACTACCAGCAGCTCAATAAGTGTGAAACCATGCTTTCTGCCTGTCATGATAACATTCCTTTCGTCCTGATAGTTTTGGACATCGTGCTCGACCAATAGATTCGGAAAGAAGTTAACGGTAATGCTCATGGTATTTCACATCGCAGTAAACGTCAAGAAGTATTCACAGCGCGTCCGACGTGGCCGGCGTATCAATATAGGAATGACATACGACCGTGCCCCTGTTAACCCTATCAATAGGGATTGGGCAAGGAATCACGTTCGGCGCACGCACGTTCGCCGCCCCAATCCAGAGAGTCATTTTGTGCGCTCCGCCTCCCCCTCACCGCATTATCATCAAATCCGCGCAAAGTTTTTGCTTTTGCGCAGGAAAAAGCATGCCCGAGTGCCAACTATGTATTCACGAACTCTGTATAGCCAACTGCTACTGCTTTCGATACCATCCTGTTTCCCGGCTTCTGCAGTTCTTCTCAATTGCTGTTTATGAACAATCGCGGCGGCCGCGTCATCTCTTCGGTATCCTGAAAAATCGATATTGAGGCGCTTTCAAATCACGGGCTTCAGGACGAAGGGTATGCGTTCAGAGGCGGCAGTGCATCACGAAACGTCTGCATCCGAATTACGGCTCGACTCGGGCTGGAAGCTGGGCACAAACTCCAACGACGCGCCCATCTGAAATTTAGCAACAACAACGCAAATCCAGGGCCGAGCCACGGAGACGTTTGGTTGTCGTGTACCAAACTCTAAAGGCTCTCGGAACCACGGAGATGTTTGGGGTTGGTCAGCGCATTTTTTCAAGCGTATCGGTGTATATGAGGCACTGTTTCTTTCAAAGGTATTCTCAGATTGATAGAGGTGGTTGCATGTCGCTTCGAATGATATGGGCAATCGTCCTGGTGCTCCTCGGCAGTGCGGCTC
>JAWODS010000252.1:0-3279 GCA_046483205.1 Armatimonadota bacterium
ATCGCGATCATCGACGACGACCGAAGCCAGTTTCGCGACCACTCCCAGTCTCCGCTCGGCCTGCTCAACCAGTTTCGCGCCGCCATCGGATGAAATATCACCACCATCAAACGTCAATACAACGTCTTTGTCCTGAAGGATTCCGCCATCCATGCCGCGAACAGTCTGTATCATCGGGGAGACCTCCGGAAATAGGCTCTATGTTCACTACATAGCCATTTCCGCGTCTCTCCGATTTCTCTTGCTTTTTCTTCATGAATTTTCCGGGTTAGCGACTGCCCACACATTTCTGAGCCCGCAGCCTGTCAGGCCGTGGTTCTGCAGCTGGCCCTCTCTTCGAATCCAACCGCCCTTGCTGAGCGATAGAAAGGGGAGACACCTCAACTTACTTGCAGCATCATGCCGGGACCAGCTCATGGGTAATCAGGGTCATTCGCAGAAGGGATATCAAAGAGAGTAGCCGGTGTCTCAAACGTGTCTTCACCGGCTCGAGCACTGCCGCTGCTGCTCTTCGGACACCGAATCACGATTTTTTTCTGGCGATTCCGTTAGCACAACATAAACGGTTTGTTCACGGTGCGCATCCCGCTTCTACGGCCACTCTCCTTCGCTTCTGAACATCGCAGCCGACGATTTTGTTGGTGATTCGTTCGCCCCGGCCAGTGTTTCCGATAGCTTTCATACCCCGAAC
Source organism: Armatimonadota bacterium (assembly GCA_046483205.1). Lineage (GTDB taxonomy): Bacteria > Armatimonadota > Zipacnadia > Zipacnadales > UBA11051 > JBKHJK01. The sequence continues at coordinate 692 of JAWODS010000252.1, forward strand.
CTCTGCAATCCGCCATAAGTGTAGGAGGCTCCGGGTCTCGTGGCTATTTTGTCCTTCGCCTGGAATATGCTGGAGTATGCAAGTTTCGGAATCATTTCGGAATCACCGCATAGGACATCAATAGGCCATCAATAGGACACTCGGGCTGTTGATCCAGAAGCCGACCAGGGGGGTGCAATTCGAGTCACTCGCTCAGACCATCGGGCAGATAGGAGTACAGATCCCCGTTTTTGATGATGAATCGGATTTTCTTATCGGCTCCCATATACTCTTCCGGGAAACGATCCGTCTGCCATGTCAGCCAGTGGGAAATTTCATCACCCCTGAAAGCCACACACTCCTCCCGCGAAAACTCCGGAATGACCTCATTATTGCGATCCAGCAGTTCTGCCACCACATACCCGCCATCGGCGGTTCTTGCATTGATCCGAACGCGTGGCACTGTGAATGCCTCTCGCCGTGTGATCAGGTGACCCTCCTGATCGCCGCCGTGGTATGAGCAGAAACCGTCGAGGCGCAGGGTTGCCAGCCCGATGGCAGCTTCCGTTTCGCTGATAGGCATATCATGGACGGCATCAAAACCACCGTAGTAAAAACACAGTTGCATGCCATCAATCCACACGGGACCTGCGGCGGTCACAACCATTCCTGAATCCCACGCACCGGCCGGTCCTACCGGGATAATGGGTTCTCGCTGCGGCGTCCGGGTCCAGTTGACCAGGCCTGTTGTGGCAAGAAACGCCAAACGTCCCCGTGGCTCGGCCTGAGGGCTATGTCGTTTATAGTGCCCAGGTGGAGGATCGCTCTTTATGGCCCAGCTTTCAGCCCGAGGCGATCCCTTTTGACGGCTGCAAGAGTTTTATGAGCCACTGTTGGCGGCTAGGTCAACTCCGGATGCACTTGATGTGCAAACGTACACCTGCCTGTCACGGGTCATTTGCATCTTAATGGTCCACACGGTCTTCCGCGAGCCACAGATCCGTGTGCCTTACGGCGAAGCTGTCATCACCGGAGAAGACGAGATGTAGGAACCTGCCGTCCTCGCTCATCCATTTGGTCGGGAAGCGGCCACTTTCGCCAGGGCCGACATCCCAGTTTTGGGTGAAGAACACCGTGCGCCACGGCCCCCAGGGCTCCGGGGCCTCGTATACTCCCACCCCGCCTTCGAAGCGTCCGTCAGGACTGCCGCCTCCGGGCAGCCCCTGCCACCACAGATAACGACCGAGTGGTTCACACCACGTGACGCCTGAGCGGTAACAGCACGCCGGGTGCTCAAACACCGCCGCGCGGTCGGCAATGTTGCTGCTCCATGTGGGCATTCCGTCACCATTCAGGCCAGCAAACCATTCGTAGGCATCACGCTTGGTCAATTGATCGGCTCGCACGCGGGCGAGGATCATACGGTCGGCTGGCTCATAAGCGCTGTCGCTATCAAACGAAAACAAATACACATACTGATCACGAGCTCCCGCGTAATTCCTGCCGAAGTTAAGGAATGTCGGACACCCCATGCTCGTTTCAAAGCGCCAATCGGCCCATGTCCAGGAGGCGCCATGATCATCGCTCCAGGCCAATTGTGAATTGGCCGCATTGCGCACGAACATATAGAGCCGCCCGTCAACCATGAGCATCCCGGAGGCCTTGCGCCCCGAGGGGCCATCTCCACGCTGTTCGGCGCTGTCGGATCGGATATTCTCGCCGATGAAATCGTCGGGTTCTCCCTTCACACGCGCCAGGCCGAGGCTGAGCTTCTCTGGCACACGCGGCTCGAAACCCCAGCCGTCGCCGTATGCGGTGTATTGTGCGTCATCGTCGGCCCATGTCATCGGCCAGTTGTCGCTTCCTCGCGCCCGCCGCACGATTTGCTGTTGCGGAGCCCAGCCAAGGCCCAGGATCCTTTCACTCACCGGGCAGGGCGCATCCGGATGGACCGCTGCCGTCTGTACCGCCGCGCAGATGGGGACGAGGAATGGTCGCAGCACATCGATTTCTGCATAATGCCCGCGCCGTTTCCGCGACCACCCCGATCCCGCCCGGGCGATTACTAAATCGAGACTGGGAATAACAACGATCAAACTGTCGTGCAGGCCCCACGCCCAGTATGCATCACGCGGTACACCTGCCAGGCTCCCGTCGGCATTGTTCCACCACAACAGCCCGTAATGGGACGAAGCGTCCCCGTGGCTGTCGCCCGCACGGACTGGAAGCGCCGCAACTGCCGGATCGGTCGTGCGCGCCAGGTCGATAAAGTTTGAGGGAAGAATCTGCTCGGTCATCCATCGTCCATTGCGGAGGTAGAGCAACCCAATGCGCGCCATGGCGTTTGTGTTGGCATGGATGCCGGAACCGAACTCCCGGCGCGTGATGCCCCGAATTTCCTGCGGACGGTACGCATTGTCACGCCAGGTGAGATCGTCTGCGGTGATACTGAGTGGGGTGAAGACACGCTCGAACATCACGTCACGGAGATCACGGCCAAAGGCCAGCGTGACGCACTCGGCCAGCCAGTTCGGTCCACAGTCACTATACGACCACTGTGTGCCCGGCTCAGAAACAAGTGGCGAGTAGCCCCCCGGTTTCTCAAATCC
>JAWODS010000280.1:0-37172 GCA_046483205.1 Armatimonadota bacterium
TCGCCCGGCTTTGGATCGTCGCCGGGAGGAAGTATCGTCACAGGATGCTCCATGCTGCCGTTGGTATCGATTCGGCCGGTCACGTCGATGGACGAGGCCCGGATTGCAACGCCTTTGTCGATGAGAAGGATCCCACTGACGCGAAGCTCGTGGGAACCGGCCCCGGCGGTGAGATCGTACTGCACGCCGCCCTGCGTGTACCAGCCGTCAACGTCCGTGATATCGTCCTGTGCGCTGCAGCAAACGCCGATGAAGTCTTTGCCATTGAAGTGATACCGGTTTCCGCGCTTGAGGATTTCTGCGCATGTGGCCTTCGTATATACCGGGTATTCACCGTTGGCGATAAAGCGGCTGCGCCACACGTTTCCTTCGGGCTCGGTGGTCTCGATATACAGGCCGCGGCGGCCGTTGTGATTGAAATAGCAGCGAACGAGACCGATCCATGCAGGCCCGAAGACGAACATCCCATCGTTTTGAGCCCGCTCGATGTAGCAGTTGTTCATCTGGACGAAGCCGCCGGCATTGATAATGTTGGTCATCGCACCGCGAATGACGGCGGACACCATCTCCACATGGCCGTCCATTGTCACAAAGATGCCGCGCCACACACCGACGGCATCCCGGTCCGTCGGCACAAAGAAAACCTTGTAATGGTCGCTTCCCGCAACCAGCAGGCGTCCCTCGACCCGCAGCTCAAAGTTTCCGTCAACCAGGACCTCCACGCCTGCCTCGACGGTAACCGTCACGCCCTCGGCGATGGTCGTATCCCGGGTGAGGTGATAGGGCGATTCGTCATAGCGCCAGGTCTGGTCGGATGTTATTTCCGCAGGCAGGTTCGTGCCACTGCAGAGACTGCACGCCACCACAGACGCCACCACACCCACCACGTTCAACAACGTGACCCGTGATGAATACATGGGGCCCTCCCTTGCTGCACGCAGAGGCGGATCGCAGGAATGCTCAGATGTCTTCGGCCACGGGCGACTGATCCTCCCCGGCGATCATGACCTCCGCTTCGAGCCATATTCCAAATTTCTCGTGCACTCGCTCGCGCACGGTTTCGATGAGGGTCAATACGTCGGTGGCCGTACAGCCGCCGTGGGTGACAATGAAGCCGGCATGTTTGTTGGATATCATCGCGCCACCGACGCGCTGTCCCTTCACCCCCGCCTCTTCCAGCAGACGCCCGGCGTAGTCACCCTCAGGACGTTTGAAAATCGAGCCTGCACTGCGCCCCGAGACCGGCTGACGGTTGCAGCGCCGCTCCAGGCATTCATACATGGCCTGGCGAACCTCGCATCCATCCCCGGGTCTGAGTTCGAAGGTCGCCCCGGCGATAATCATACCATTGGTCTGGAAGATGCTCTTGCGGTATCCAAGTTCCAGCTCGTCGCGGTCAAGGTGCTGTATGTCACCATCGGGCGTTACCGCGACAACATTTTTCACCACATCCGCGATTTCCCCGTTGTAGGCTCCGGCATTCATGACGAGAGCGCCACCGATGGAACCCGGAATACCCGCTGCAAATTCCAGGCCACTGAGATGCCAGTCACAGCACCGGCGGCATAATTCGGCGATCCTTGCACCCGCCTCAGTGGTGACCTCCTGGCCATTTCGCCGTATCTCCGATAGATTCCCGCCGATTTCTATGACGATGCCCCGAATCCCCCCATCCCGGACGATGATATTGGTGCCCTCACCAATTGGGAGGATCGGAGTGTTGGTGGTCTTCGCCACCTGGATGATTTCGGCGAGTGCCTCAACTGATGAGGGTCGGACGAATACGTCGGCCGGCCCACCGACACACAGCGAGGTGTGCCGGGCCATCGATTCACTGAGCAGGACTTCAACTCCACCGATACTCTTCAAAGCCTCGACAGTATCGGATCGCATGGTGCCGCAGCTCACGTGATTGCCCCCCGGACGTGTACTTTCACGCTACTCATCGTCGCACGGTTCGTCGTCGGCTTCGGCCAGGTCCGCCCTCGGCTTCGGCTCTGTTTCTATCTGTTTCCGTTCAAGCTTTTCGACTGCGCCTGCCGTGTTAGTGTCCGCATCGACTTCGGGCCCGGTGTCATCCCGTATAGCCGCTTCACCCGGGGAATCGTCGACCGGGGTGTCTTCACTCCCCTCGACAACGTCCACCTCGGGCTGCACATCCGTGGAGACCTGTTGTTCTTCCAGTTCCCGGGCAGACTCCGCTGGCGGCGTTTCTTTTTCAGCGGCTGCTTCCCGGGCCTGTTCGATCTTCTCGGAAACGCTGTCTGAGAGCTCTCTGGATTTCTCCCGTGCTTCGGTCACCGCCGATTGGACACTCCGGGCGGATTCCTTGTATAGATGTTCTGCGCGCTTTGAGGCGGATGAATACTCTTCCTTAAGCTGTTTAGCCACCTTCGCCCATGCGCCTCTGAGGCCGCCCTCGCCGCTGTCGATCCCCGCAATAACCTCCTCGGGGATCAGGACGATATCGCGGCCATGCGTCATCCCTTCAACGACCGGGAATGAGAGCGTGCCATCCGTGAGGTCGCGAATGAGCCCACCGGATATTTCGAACCGGGTGATTGTTTTCTCTTTGGGGTCGATGTATATCTCGCCAACCATCCCCAGCTTTTGGCCTGAACTCGTCACCACGGCAGGTGGTTTACTCTCAGAGCCGCGCCGCCGGTTTGCCAGGTCCGGCACCTGCGACAATGGCTTCGCGGCGGAGGTCTCCTTCACCATGACCGCATCCGCGCCTATGACCTCGATGTCCTGCGCTTTAATTCCCCTGTCGGTGGAGCCACTGCGGACAATAAGACCCTCCATTACTCCTTCAGCGAGGTCGATAATCACTTCACTCACGGTACCAAGGTCCACACCTTCGGAACTCGCGATCACCGACAGCCCTTTGAGACTGCTTATTCGTCGCATATGCGGCCTCCCTTCGCCGTCCGCCGTTTGGCGCAGACGAGTTCTGATGCAGCGTGTTTTCATTATAGCCTATCAGGAGAATCCAACAAAATAGCTCGCGCCCACCGTACAGATCGACATCAGGGGCTATATATCCACGGCAAGTTCCGCCACCGCCTGATAATACGTTTTGACGTTCCCCACATCAAGCCGGTGTTCTTCGCCAATCAGAGGCACTGCGTACACCGCCTCATCACCCCGCGCAAGGTCGGCGATGGCGTCTGTGAGCTGGATTTCCCCGCCCTTGCCGGCACTGAGCGCTCCGATGTACTCAAAGATGACGGGTTTGAAGATATAACGCCCGCAGATGGCAAGCGTACTCGGCGCATCCTCTGGCTCCGGCTTCTCCACAAGGTCGCAAAGGCGGATGGGGCCATCTGCACCTTCGCCATCTCCCGCTGGCACACAGATACCGTATTTGCGACACTGCTCACGTTCCACCCGCTCAACGGCGACGACGGCGGACGCGTCGTTGTTCTCAAACACCTTCAGCATGCGTGACAGAAGCGCCCCGACCTGCGAGCCGACGATGACGCCATCGCCTAAAGCGACCACAAAGGGGCGGTCATTGACGGCGGCCCGGCCTGCAGCGACGGCATCGCCGAGACCCCTGGGTTCATCCTGGCTGACATAGATAAACTCCGCGGTCGTTTCTCCGCGGCGCTTCACCTCGTCGAGATGGTTCTCGATGAGACGCTTTTCAGAGCCGGTGACCACGATGATATCTTCAATACCGGCGGCAACGATTTCATCGGTGACATGCTGAATGGTGGGGTATGCGCCGAGTGGCAGAAGCTCCTTGGGAACGGCGTAGGTGAGTGGCTGAAGGCGCGTGCCACGCCCGCCGGCGGGTATCAGTGCGCACATCGGTTTCATGGTGTTCTCCGGTGCCGCGTGGTTTGAACGTGGGTATATGTGTGGATTTCGGCATAGAATCAAAAATACCTGTCCGAAAAGGACAAGTATCGCGTGTGGCCTGGAGCCGACGACCGGATTCGAACCGGTGACCTGGTCATTACGAGTGACCCGCTCTACCGACTGAGCTACGTCGGCCCCTCAGGCTGGAGAGAGAGCATTGATGCAACACCGCGCGCGGTGGAGAAAAAAATAAATGGTGGCCAGACCCAGATTTGAACTGGGGACACACGGATTTTCAATCCGTTGCTCTACCAACTGAGCTATCTGGCCACTCTATCGCACAATACCGCATTTATCTGCGGGGAACCGGGCTTTATGGTGGGCGGAGCAGGACTCGAACCTGCGGCTTCATGCGTGTAAAGCATGTGCTCTAGCCAACTGAACTATCCGCCCGGAAAAAAATTGCGTGGTGGTCCCAACGGGATTCGAACCCGTGTCGCCGCCTTGAAAGAGCGGAGTCCTAACCCCTAGACTATGGGACCACCAAAATCTAACATGGTGTGCCGTGCAGGAATCGAACCTGCGACCCTCTGATTAAAAGTCAGATGCTCTGCCAACTGAGCTAACGGCACAGTTTGTCAAGCCATACAGCGCTGCCGACTTTCAGCAGCGCGTGTATGTAGTATAATCGAATCCTGCCGTGCTGTCAACGCTGTAAGACCCATGTCGCGGCGTTATCTCAGTAATCGCCGCGCCGCATTGTCTGCTCGCGACCAGGCCCTACCGACACGACACTGACAGGCACATCTGCGACATCTTCCACCAGCGAAATGAATGTCCTCGCCTCGGCCGGCAGATCGTCGTAGTCCCGGCACTCGCTCAAATCGGTCTTCCACCCGTCAATTTCTTCGTATTCAGGTGTCGCGCGGTCCAGAAGATCAAGATTCGACGGCGCCATCGTGTACCTCTCCCCATCAATCCGGTAAGCGGTGCATATACGCACGGTGTCAAATGCATCCAGAATATCCAGGAGCATCAGCGCAATGGAGGTCGCTCCATTGATGCGTGCCGATGTCCGCAGGGCAACACCGTCGAGCCATCCACAGCGCCGGGGGCGGCCGGTTGTCGTTCCGTATTCCTGGCCTCTCTCGCGAATGAGGTCCCCCACCTCATCGTCCAGCTCGGTGGGGAATGCCCCGGCTCCGACACGCGTGCTGTACACCTTACTGACGATGACAACCGCGTCAATGTCAGTTGGTGCAAGGCCGGTTCCCAGGCAGGCACCTCCGGAGACGGGATGTGAGCTGGTGACGAAGGGGTATGTACCGTAATCGAGATCCAAAAAGGTGCCCTGGGCGCCCTCCATGACGATGTCGGCGCCGGCATCCATGTGCTCATAAATTATCATTCGCGTGTCGCAGATGTGATCCGCAACAACCTCCGCATGCTGCCAGACTTCCTCGACAATCTCGTCGGCATCAAGCGCCTCATGTCCGTACACTTCGCGCAGCAGGATGTTCTTGACGGCCAACTGGCCCTTAACAATTTCATGCAGCCGCTCGCGGTCTGTCAAATCCCACATCCGCACGGGCAGTGGCATCCGGGCTACCTTGTCGGTATAAACAGGCCCGATCCCCCGCCGGGTGGTACCAATGCTTGAGTTGCCCCGGGAATCCTCCTGCAGCCCATCAAGAAGCCTGTGATACGGCATGATGACATGGGCGTTGCCGCTGACTCGCAGGTTATCGCAGCTTACCCCACGTTCCTCCAGCCCCCGGTGCTCCTCGGCCAGACACTGCGGGTCGATCACCGTCCCGTCACCCATGACACAGACAGTGTTCTCGTGGAGTATCCCAGAAGGGATCAGATGCAACTTGTATTCGGTACCGTTGACGACAACGGTATGGCCTGCGTTGTTGCCTCCCTGATATCGGACAACAACATCGGCTTCGGAAGCGAGAAGATCGGTGACCTTCCCTTTTCCTTCGTCGCCCCATTGAGACCCAACTACCACCGTGACGGCCATCCTGACGCACCACCTATAAGCACACAAAAACAGGCCCGCCGGGGGCCTGTGGATAAACTGATATTACCCTTTAGTGCAATTTAGCACAGACTGCTGTGTGTGTCAACAAAGACAGTGATAAAATGGCAGACCCGTCACTTTCCACGGGCCTGCCATTATCTTTATCCATCATCGTTATCGGCGCCTGATTCGATTTCTTCCAGCTTCTGTGGAAGATCGTCCAGCAGTATCCTGTCAACCACATAGACCTGCGAGGATTCGGAGGTCTGGCAGTAATATTTGCCATCATCGGTCTCGTAGCCGAATTTCAGCGTCAGTGGCTCATCTGTGCCGAGCGCCCGAACCTCCATCATCGTGTCCGGCACAGCCAGGCCGTACTCCTTCAGGTCCTTCGGCTCCTCCTCTAGATACTCGGCTGCTTCAAGCTGCACGATGTCCCAGATGATGTCGTCGGCCTTTGCCGCCTTCGCAAGGCCCACAGTCGGTCGGTCGAGGGTCCATCCGTCCGGCAAACGCTTCATAGCGAACGACAGCTTCTTTTTCGACTGCACTCGCACGTAATTGATATTCTCGCGCTTCATATCCACGAGGGACCGGTCCCGAAGGTCTATCGGCTCCGGCCGCTTATCTTCGACCTCCGAAAAGTCAACGCTCATGATCTCATCGCGGTTCGAACTGCGCACGTAGATCAGCGTTTCCCCGGTGCCTGCGCTGGTGTTTTCATATTGACTTCCGAAGGTCAGCGTCGTGGGTTTTTCGTCTGCAGTGTTGAAGGCAACTGTCACCCAGGGTTTGTCGAAACCCCACTCACGCGTTTCATCAGATTCGCTGAAGAACTCCACTGCCTCGATCCGGGACATGTCCCGGACATACTGCTCGATGTCGAACTCACTGCCCCGGGCCTCGGTCGGCTCTGTCAAAAACCACAGATCTTCGTCCTCAGTCCCGCGGTTTTGGACGCTGATAGTTGTGTCGTCGTACTGGATCGTAAAGCTGTCCACGTCATTTACATCAAGCTGTGTCACGCGCTTTTCACGCAGGTCATCGGCATTCTTGGTGAGCTTTGTAAAGGCCGTGTTGGGAATGATGTACAGGTCATCTCTGCCGTCAATTCTTGCGTAGCGATTCGATCCGACCATCGTCGGTTTGCCGAAATGCACTCTGACGCTGTTCGCCCCGCCTTTCCCATACTGGAGAGTCGCCGAGAGCAGAGGCTCTGTGAGTCCAAACTCCTCGCTATTCAAATCAACGCCACTTCGCGTCCCCTTCGGCTTGAGCCGGGTAATCGCTTCGACGCGCGTTTCGGCCTCTTCCTGATCCGCAAGGCCCTCATAGGGTGCGGCGACGTACCAGCGGTCTCCCCTGCGCTCAATGACGACCGGGTCCTCGTCGGGTCGCTGGATATCCAGCTTCTGCGCAGCCTGCGTCTGGAGGCCGAATACCTCCTCTTTCTCGGGAACCCGGCCCCGCTCGCTTGTGAAGATGTAAACCGCGAGAGCGATGAAAATAAGCGCGGCGGCTATGGTTTTTACATACGCTTTCATAGGGCTTTAGGTTCCCCTCCTTCGCCACCAGACGATGCCTCCGACAACCAGCACAAGAACCGGAATAAGCACCGCAGAAATGATTACAGCCAGGGTTCTCTGGCCGGAAACAAGCGGCATGCTGCGGTCCGGTTCCTCCTGCGGTGGGATGGTCACCAGCTTCTCGTTGCTGGTCAGCCACGCGATAGAACTCGTCGCCAGAAACACGTTGCTGCGAAGACCGATTCTGTAGAGGTCATCACGTATGAAATCATAGTCACCGACGGCCACAATTCGAGATCCGGAGCCATCGCTGTCAGGCGGCGGCTGTCCCGGGATCTGGGGCTGCTGTTCCTGCCCGGTGTCAATAGCCACCCCCAGTGCCAGCGGTCCGGAGGGCTCGTCGGGATCCTTTTCTACGGCTCCGCTGCCACTGGTTTCAAGCCATGCGCGCCCCGTGGTTTCCATAATTGCCGTGGCGGGACCCGACGGTGGCGGTGGTGCACCGGGCCGTGCGGGTGGCGGCGCCGGCGAGGTGACCTCGAAGGCAATACACGTCGGGAGAGCAACCATCGACAGATCCCTGACAATGTCGTGCCCTTCGTGCTGCACGACGACCGGCACCTGCGGGTTGCCCTGCAGTGACTGGCCCGGATCCACAACAATACCCTTCAGCGGCGTCACACCGTAGGTTTCAAGCAGGAAAGCGAAGTCAGGCGCCGGCGGTGTGGCGAGAGCCAGAAAGAGGTTCCCCCCCTGTTCGACATACCTGCTGATTGCTTTTTTCTCCCTGTCCAGCAGCGGCTGCTTGGCACCGACGATCGCCAATACGGCGCAGTCTGCAGGCACCTCCGGCTCCTCCTGGGTGGCAAGTGCGAGGGATTGCACTTCGTACTGCTCGTTCTCGAGATAACGCTTCAGGACCGATGCGCCCTTCTCACCCGAGGTTTCTATATTCTGCTCACCGTGGCCGGTGAGGAAGTATACCTTCGTCTTCTCACCGGTCGTGGCGGCCAGAATGGCGCTGGATAGCTGCTCTTCGGTGCCCCCCTGGACCTCCTCGCGTCTCTCTCCCGCTTCAACAAAGATCGTGCCCTCATAGGGACGGCCATATTCCTCGACCTTCTCCAGGTCCAGCATCGGGTCATAGATCTGGACTGTAATTTTCGACGATTTTATTTCATATTCGCGCAACAGGTCCCGGAGCTTCTGGGCGTTGTAGTAATCACTCCCAAAGAACGCCGTGATGGTCACCGGCTCCTCGAGGTTATTGATGATCTTGACGGTGCCGGGGGCCAGAGAATGCAGCTTCGCCTCTGACCAGTCGGCACGGAAGATGTGATGTCTGCCGGCAATGTAGTTGGCCATGCCGATGATGCCGACAATCAGTACGGTAAAGAGCACAGAGTTCAGGACGGCCTGGAAGCCCCGTGCCCTGACCTGTTGTATAACGGCGTTGATATTCGTCGCCAGCCAGAAAGCGATAGTCAGGGCAGCGATACCGAAAACGATCTTCGGCCCAGGCGTCAGCCCCCTGGCGACGCCGGTCCAGATCATTGCGCCGACAATGGCCACGAGACCAACCCAGCCGGCGATCTTCCCCGCGACCGTCAAAGGCGAACTTTTTACCGACTCTGCCGCCTTCAACCGCGGATCCGGTGGTACGCTACGCTCGTTTTGCTGTGTGGGAGAGATCTTTGGACGTTCGTCCCTTTCGGCCATACTGCTTCACCTGCCCGCGAGGGAGGATATTTTCGACTCTTACACGGTCCGACGGTTCTCGATGGCACGCACGGCCATGAACAGGAATATCACGGCAAGGCTGACAAAAAACAGCAAGTTCTTCCCGTCCACGATGCCGCGCGTGAAATCCTGGAAATTCTCGTAAATGGATAGTCGTCCCGCCACCTCGGACACAAATGTGGTGCCGGAATAGCTCAGCCAGCCTACCAGCCAGAAAAACAGGGCAATCGAGGTTCCGATGAGCCATGCCGCTATCTGGTTGTCTGTGACGGAGCTGGCGAATGTCCCTATGGCCAAAAACGCCATTCCTGCAAGGAAGAGCCCGATGTAACCGCTGGCGATGATGCCCCAGTCGGGATTTCCCCACGCCTCGTACATCAGTGGAAACTCCAGCGTGACGACAAGGATCACCAGGTAAACGGTCAGTGCGCCGAGGAACTTGCCGATTGCGACCTCCGTATCAAGCACCGGCTTGGTCATCAAAAGTTCGATTGAGCCACTTGAAAGCTCCTGAGCAATCAGCCCCATTGTCAGCACCGGGGCCAAAAGCAGGGTCAAAAAGACCATGCTGTGGAAAATCGGGCCCATGTCGGCCTGGGCCTGGCCGGTGGAGATAGAGAGGGTAAAAATGAACCCGCAAATGAACACGAAGAAGAACATCGCCACGTATGCAAGCGGTGAAACGAAATACGAGCGAATTTCACGTCCGGTAATCGTGAGAATGTTGCGCATAGCTACGCGACACCCTTCTCTTCGGTGGTAAGCTGTCGGAATACGTCTTCAAGACTCATTTCGATGGCACGGAGCTCAAGCAGTCCCCATCCCTGTCCGACCACGAACTCCGCCAGATCTGCACGGGCGTCGTCGGTGCCCGCCGATGTGTCGATATAATACGACTGCTTGTCTTCCGGCACGGTCGTCACTCCATCAACCCACGGGAGCTTTTGAAGGCGGTCCGCGCTCTTTTCGTGGGGGCTTTTGAGCTTGAGCAATATGGTCTGGCTTTCACGAAGCTGGCTCATCAGCGCCTCAGGCGTGTCTTCAGCGACGATTTCGCCGTGATTGATGATGATGACGCGCTCGGCCACCGCCTGGGCCTCGGGCAGAATGTGCGTCGAGAGCATAATGGTATGGTCTTCTCCGAGGCTGCGGATGAGGTCCCGGACCTGCCGTATCTGGTTTGGGTCAAGACCGAGGGTGGGTTCGTCGAGGATTAAGACTTCTGGATCGTGCAGCAGGGCCTGGGCAAGGCAGACACGCTGTCGGAAGCCCATGGAAAGGCGGCCAATGATCTGCGTTTGCCGCTCCGTCAGGCCGCAGGTTTCGAGAACCCTGTCCATGCTTTCGCCGATCTGGGCCGAAGACATCCCTTCGAGCCGACCACAGAATGCAAGGTATTGCTTCACGCGCATATCTTCATATAGTGCCGGATTCTCCGGCACATAGCCGATGTGGCGCCGCGCTTCGACAGACTGGCTGTACACGTCATAACCGGCCACAGACGCAGTCCCGGCCGAAGCCGGCATAAAGCCCGTCACGATACGCATCGTCGTCGTTTTGCCGGCTCCATTGGGCCCCAGAAACGCCACAATCTCGCCCCGGTCCACACGAAAAGACACATTGTGAATCGCCCGGTGTGGGCCGTAATATTTTGTTAAACCTTCGACTTCGATCATACAGCGGCCCTCCTCCGCAGAATCTGTGCCACTCCAACATATACAAACGGGCCGACCCAGTTCGACGAGCATCTACCAGGCGCGCGTCGAGAAGAATCGCCCCTGTCCGCAGCACCGCAAGATGCCAGCACCTGCGGACGTTTACAGTATATGTAACGGTGAACAAAAGCGTCAAGTTCCCGCATTGCCAGGGCTGACAGAAAAAAAAGGGGTAAACAAAGAAGCTGCCGGGGTTGCGGTTTCCGGGAGAGGCCGCAACACCCGGCGATGCAAAGGGAGGGTTTGCTAGTTTAAGCCTATCCCTCCAGGAGACTTTTCAAACATTCATACTGAGGATTTCACTGCTCCTTTTGCTTTTCAGCCTCTGCCTGCATCTCCTGCAGCTCCTCTTCTGTGCACACAATCTTTGTCCCTGAAAGCTTTGGATCAAAGCCGCTGCGGACCCAGATACTGACGTTACTCTCCAGCGCGTACTCAACGGCTTCCTTCTGGATGACCTGCGGGAAGGGCTTCATTTTCATCATTTTTCGGCCGTTGATGCGGTCGAGCTTTTTGGCGTCATCGTATTCGTTCGGGTCTTTATCGTACACGCCGTCCACATCGCTCAGCATGAAGCATTCTTTCTGGCCGAGAGCGTCGGCGAGAGCAACGGCGGTCTGGTTGCTCCCTCCGCGCCCCAGGATCGACACCTCGTCGCGCTGGTGGTCCTGGTCATAATAGTACCCCTGAAAGCCGGCAACAACGGGTACGATGTCGTTGTCCAGCATCTCCATGATGTAGCCCTTATGCACTTTTGCGATGCGGCCATCCACAGGGCCACTTTCTGTCACAATGCCCGCTTCACGGCCCGTCAGAGACCTCGCGTGAATGCCCTGCGCCCGGAGCGTAATTGAAAGCGCAGCGTTCGCTCGCAATTCTCCCGACATCAAAAGCCGGGCATATTCCCGCGGATACGGCTCCGGGCAGAGGCATCCGGCAAGCTGGCTGAGCTTGTCGGTGGCCCAGTCGAATGCTGAGACCACCACCACCGGTGTCCGGCCTTCGTCCATCAACGGCTGAATGAAATCGCGCGCGATCTGGTGGAGACGCTGGCTGCGGGCGATGTTTCGCCGCTCGGCCAGCAGACGATAAATATCGTTGACGCTTTCCTGCTGCTTACAGATCTGCAGCAGTCGTTCCTCGTCCGGTCCAAAGCGCCGCAGACCCTGCAGTGTTCTGCCTCCGAATTTCAGTACAGGTGTGTCTCTCATTGTTTCAACCCCACTTGTATGGAATCGCAGTCCCCTGGGTGGTTATATCCTTAGCTATGGCCCATGGGCCGTGCGCTGCATTATATCGTTTTGGAGCTCTTCAGACAAGCGGACGAAATAATCGCTGTATCCACCGATGCGCACAATCAGGTCTCCGTGCGCTTCCGGGTTGTCCTGTGCCGCCTGCATCGTCTCCCGGTCGGTCACATTAATCTGCACCTGCTGGCCGCCCTGGTGGAAGTACGTTCGTATGAGATCTGCGACCTTTCGGCGCGTGTCTGCTTCGTCGAAGAAATCGCCGGTGAGGATCAGGTTGCGCAGGCAGCCCATCGGCGCTTCGGTCTGATCGATCGCCGCCGAGGAGGCCAATGATGCCGTGGGGCCGGACCGTCCGCGTCCAGCCACCGGCCCGAGCGAGCCCTCCAGCGGGCTTCCTGCCGGCCGCCCGTCCGGAGTCGCTCCCATCTGCTCTCCGAAAGTTACGTTTCGCCCCAACACGATGACGCCACCGCCGTAGCGCCCGCCGCGGTATGTCTCATACTCCTTCAGCAGTCTCCAGAAATGGTCGCATACGCGTGAGGCCCACCGGTCCACCGCGGGCTCTGCGTTGCCGAACTTCGGGGCCTTATTGAGCAACTTCTGTCGGAGGATCTCGGCACCTGCAAAGTTCCTATCCACAGCTTCCAGGAGCTCTGCCATGGACATTTCGCCCCGGTCGAAGACCATGGTTTGCAGCGCCGCAAGCGAATCCGCAGTTACGGCGATACCGAGCGTCATAATCTCGCCGCTGCCGTACATGGCCCCTCCCTCATCGGGAAGCAGCCCCCTGCGGAGGCAATCTGCGGTCAGCAGCGTGCGGAAGATTTTCGCCCCCGACCACGCACGCGCCTGCAGCCCAATGTTGCAGCCCCGCACACATAAGCCTGTGTGGTGACGCACCTGCGCTGTATAGGCGTCCCAGACGTCCTCGATCGTTTCAAAGCTCCGGGGATCGCCGGTATGTGGCCCGAGCTGCTCGTCTGTCACCGGATCAACCCCGTCATGAAGCGCCAGTTCGAAGCATTTGGCGACATTGAGGTCACCGTCTTCCCCGCCGAGGTACGATTTGCCGGGGATCTGTATTTCAGTGCAGCCGCCGAATGCGTATTCCCGGGCATCCTCCGTGGCAATTCCCATCTTCTCCAGCGCCGGGACGATCACCTCATCGTTGTATATGGCGGGCATTCCAGTTCCCGCCCCGATGACTTCGATGCTGCGCTCCCAGAGCCGCTCCGGAGAGCCCGAAAAAACTCTGACCGAAACGTTCGGAGCGGGAAGCTGGAACGTTTCGCACAGATCAAGAATCACATAGGTTAGCTCATTCGCCGCATCCTCACCCGCCGCAGTCTGCCCTCCGATGGCGATATTCCAGCCGCGGTTTTCGTTGAACTTCAGCCACAACGCCTCCAGCAGCTCCCGGGTTTGCGCTTCAGTGACCGTGCCATCATCGATACTTTTGCGGTAAAAGGGATACATATACTGGTCGAATCGGCCGGGGTTATCACAGCCGTCGTAGAGGTACACAAACCAGAAAAGCTGCAGCGCCTCCGGGAAATTTCGGGGAGGATTTTGCGCGATCCACTCACAGCGATCCGCAATCTGCTGCTGCGAAAAACCACTGTCACGCAGCGATTGAGCGTATCGGCCAATGGTGGCCTGCAATCCCGCGAGGGTCTCCAGCGCGGCGGCGCACACCTCCCGGCCATGACCAAAGCCGTGCTCATGTCGCCAGCCTTCGGCCTCGTCCTTCAACCCGCCGAGCCCCATCTGCAGCAGCTTTTCGTAGTCCAGGACCATGTGCCCCTGGTATGCCGGCCCCCAGAAGACAGGATTTCGAGCTTCGAAGCCTTCAGCGCGGCACTTTTGCGTGATGACCGGCCCGGCCAGCCGCGCGTTGGTCCGCACATAGCTGACTGCGCTCTGCAGATAATCGCCATAGTGGGGATCATCCGCCCGCTCTGCATACTGCTCGGCGAGACTCTCATTGACGCTGAGGCCGGTGGTATAGAAAAACCGCAGCACCCGGTCGGGAATTCTGCTTCCCACGATTAGCTCATCGGGGTGCCAGTGTGGGGTGGTCTGCGTCCAGCACGCCGCCTCCGCCCTTGCAGCGCGGATGAGCCACGGCTCGCCCTCCGTGTTTTGCAGCGATTCGAAGGCCGGCTCCTGCCAGTCGTAATCGGGTGCGATATATCGAAAGCCACTGCGCTGCTGTTTTTGCAGGGCCCTGTATCGCCGCCTGATGCGTTCAGTTGATCCCCGGTACTCCGTCGAAACGCCCATGCTCTGCCACCCGCGGTTGTTGAGTTCGCATAAAAACACTTCTACTCATAGAGCTGGAAGCCCTGCAGCACATTGAAGAACGTTTGCCAGCAGTCCGGCATTCGCGTCGCCGGCGCCACTGATACCACAACAAAACCGTTATCCTTATGCATGAACATAATCACCAGATTGTCGCCGTCCTCATTGGTAAACCCCAGCATCCTGGCATCCTGCCCGCAGAAGCTCACATCCTGCTCGATCGGAAACTCACTCATCGGCCAGTCTGAGGTGAAGTTATTCACAAAGCCATCCAGTTGCGTCCCTTTCAGCACATCAAGCTGCTGCACGGCAATCACCAGGTTCTGTCCGTCCACCAGGGGCCCCCTGATGAAAAGGTCGAGCCTCGAATGTGGCCGTTCGCGATCGGGGACTCGCTCCCATCCGACCGGGATAACCATGCGGAAGGCATCGAACTCGGCGACCGTCTCACGCTCAATGGCCGGGCGCTGTTCGGACGGCTCATCCGCTGCATCCGAACCCGGCGGCGTTCTCCAATAGGTAAACAGGAGTGCAATCCCCAGACCCACAACCAAAATCATCCCGGCAGCGACCCAGAGGATGCGCGTTCGTCGATTCATGGGCGGAACAATCGCTCCTCCGTTCAGGCAGTGAAATAAAGCACAATGTTGATCGGCCACGCGATAAGCATGGCCACCACAATAACCCACGCCCACCGGCTCCGCTGGACAAAATACGCAGGATCGAGCCATTCGGGCAGCTTCAGCAATGCGCCGATCAATCCCAGAAGCCCCACCACGCCCGTCAGCAGGAACAGCGGGGGGCCCAGTATGTGCGAGCCGAATGCCCCGGTGACATCGCCCTCGGCCATGAGCGCAAATGAGGTGGTCATCCCGCACATCGGACAGGGCATGTGGGTTACCGTACGAAAAATGCACGGAAGCATCATAAGATCCCGGTGAGTACCATATCCGCTGGCATCCGGTGTCAGGAAAATGCTGGCAGCAATCACCACCACCGCAACCGCGAACATGATCAGATTATCCGTGCGGCGTTTTTCCCACGCCGTCGAACCGCTCGCTTCCTGCTGTGATACTACGCCCCGGCTTACGATGTCAATATTCACCACCCGTTGTCTTCATGCCCGGGATCCTGCCCGACAGCTTCAGGGACGGTGAGACACTCCCATTCCACGTCGAACGAGTATTGCGCTTCTCCGGGCCCTGCCAGTCTCTCAGCGGTGCCGAATGGACGCACGATTTCTTTTTCAGGTACGGCGGCGAAAACCGTCGGTTCGACCTGCGCTATCTGCGGCAGTTCGTGCACACACCGTCATCTTTGTTCAGAAATATTGCAGCGGATCGGCCATGGCTCGCCAGCTGTCGGGCATAAACAGGGCGACAATCTGCCACAGAATGCTGATCGAGAAAATCTGCCCCACGATCATCCCGATGAAGAACGGAATCAGCGCGTGGTACAGACGCACTCCACCCAGCTTCAGTATAACCCATTTTACCAGCCAGGCGGCAAAGAAGGGGCCCCAGTACGCGTATCCATACGGCAGTGTCATCACCCACCCGAGCGGATGCAGCGGGAAGCGCAGCCACCGGACCCGGATGCTCACCAGCAGGAGTGTGAACAAAAGCGCCCCGATGGTAAAGGCGTTGCGGGCGGTATCCGGGCCGCGATGATTGCCCTCGATGGCCGTGCTGACATCAGCGAGCTGCTGCTGGGTGATTCGAACTGCATACCCGCCTTCAGTGACGCCGCCCGACAGCGTATTGCCGCCCCATTCGTAAAAGGCACTCAGCGAGAACCACATCATCGCCACCACACCGATCACCAGCGCCACGGTCATCAGCCGCGTCAGGGCTTTTGTGTTCAGCCCCGCGTCCTCGCTGATTTTCAGCCCTTCGATCTGGAATGTCATGGTCTCGGGGTAGTTGCCGAAGTGCAGAAAGATGAGGCTTGCGAGCATCGAGAGGTTCGTGTAGTCGCCCCTGGGCGTCAGCGGGCGCGTGCCGAGGAAGCTCTTTATCTGGCGGCTGGCCTGCCAGAACGGATAGGATGCCAGCGACCCGATTCCCGCCTCCGCCCGGCCCCGGGTGAAGATGGTGGCGAACAGGATGATGAGACCAAAAAAGACCGGCGGTATCCACCACGTCATCCCGGCGGCGATATACCACCCGCACAGGAAGATAAATCCCCCCAGAGCTCCCGCCGTCGCCAGACGGTATGAGAAGGGGGCGTCCGGGTCAGGTTTTGCGGCTCCAGGTGCGTGAGGGCCTGCGATGATATTGCGCCACAACTTCGCGAGGTACTCTCTGCCCGACCAGACGTAATAGATGGCGATGCCCACGAAGGCTCCCGCCGCCTGCTCCCAGAAAAACGGAAAGCCCGAGGGCTCCTGCAGGCCGCCAACGCGGTAGAAAAGCATCATGAACTTTATCAAAAAGAAGAAAAAGAACATCGAAAAGCAGATATCCTGCGGCGCAAAATAGGCCAGGCCGATGAGCTGGGGGTTATGAATGAAGCGAAAATATCGCGCCAGGGCGTCGAGGGGCTTTTCCGTAAAGAAACGCCCGAGATCATACCCCGGGCCGAGGGTGGGGATTGCGGGATTGGCCGCATGAGCCATAATGGTGATGAAATGGATTGTGACCAGCCCGAAGCCCGCCCACATCAGCGGCTGCTTCCAGAGACCGCGGGAGCCCGTCTGTGACTTTGGACTGAGCCCCGTAATGTACAGGGGGACCTGCACCAGGGGAAATGCGAGTCGCTCGTTATCCACCCAGTGTCGCCGCAGAAGCGAGCACAAACACAGGAGCGTAAACCACAGCACCACGAAAAAAACAGTCCACAGGGCCAGCGGCGCGAGCCAGGCCGTCAGATCCACCTGCCCGGTCGCGCCCTCGTAGAACTGCCGGATCAGCTCCCGGTCTTTGGGGATGAACCACGAGGGATACGTTTCGGCGATTTGTGCGTAATTGTTGTCGGGAGCCTGGAAGTATTGTGCTGCGGTATATGCCGGGAGGAACCTGTTGATGCCGTTATACACACCGGTGCCCACGAGTGTCGCCACGTAGATGTACAGGTAATCCCGCCGGCCCATCGAAAAAACGCGTTCAATGAGCGGTTCCAAAAGCACCAGCACGAGCAGCGCGGCCAGGGCGTAATCAACGTTGCCGCCACCCGACTGGACCATCTTTTGATAGACGCCGAGCTTCACACTCAGTACTGCAACCAGCAGCCCGATGACAAAGGTCCGCAACGTGAGCCGATACCCGGCCGGCTTTACATCGGTGTCCGGGGTTCGCTGCGGTTCGCGTGCCATGGCTGCCTCCGGCTGTGATTATGCTGGGGTTGTCCCGTTTTTTTCCTCGTCGGTTTCCAGATTCCTCCAGCGCCTGTGCAGCCACAACCATTGCCGGGGGTGCTTTTGTATCATGTCCGCGTACATGTCGTAGATTCGCTGCGTATTGCGGCGCACATCTTTTTCACTGTCCTCGGTTCGGACCATTTCGATGGGCGGAAGAATCTTGATGCGAAGTGAGTCATCTTTGCCGCGAATGCAAAAGGCCGGAAGCACTGCGCAGCCGGTTCTCATCCCGAGATGTGCCGGGCCCCGTGGGGCCATTGCCGGCCGACCCAGAAAATCGACCATGACCCCACCCTCCGTAACGTGCTGGTCGGCAACGATAAACAGGATCTCATTGCGGCGCAGACACCGCAGCATCTGCCGGAGATCCTCCCGGGCGATGATACGCGCTCCAAAGGTTTCACGAGCGGAATTGATAACCCGGGCGGTGGCTTTGTGTGCGGCGTCACGGGCCACACCTGTGGTTGGGTGGTCCAGCGCGAGGCGACAGCCGAGGTACTCCCAGTTGCCGAAATGAGCCGTGACCAGCAGCACCCCCTTGCCATCTCGCACGCCCCTTTCAACGTGTTTCATGCCGTCCACCGGCACCAGTTTCCGCAGCCGCTCGGGTGATATCGTGGGGACTTTGAACAGCTCAAGCATGGTCTTTGTGATGTTCTGCGTTGACGACCGGAGGATGTTGTGCACCTCCTCGTCGGAGAGCGGCTCCGGCAGGCAGAGACGGATATTGTCTTCTGCCATACTGCGCCTGTCGGTGACCACGCGCAGGAGGATACTGCCGAAGAAATCACCAAGCCGGTGGATCGTCCGCAGCGATGAATGCCTGCAAATCCAGGCGACCGCCCGGACAATCCAGCTTGTAATGATGTGCTTGATCCCGCGAAATGACAGTCCGTATGGCTGGCCCGTCACTCCAGTTGCCTCCCTGTTATTCATCTGAAGCAGCGACAGATTTTGCACGCATCAAAAGGTCCTCACACGCGTCAAATCCCGATTCGATCCTGATCGTTGGATGCAGAATATGCACGTTCAAATGCTCCGGCGGGTCGGGCATTTTGACGGCGTCTTTCGGCGTCGTAATCACAGCGATGTCGTCCGAGACACCCGCGCCGATAATGTCCCAGTCATGTTCACTGTAGCGGTGGTGGTCGTCAAATGTGATGCGCTCAATATCTGTCTGCAACAGCCGCTCCGCCATTGCGAAAAACGATTCCGGATTGCCGATCCCCGCAACCGCAACGCAATTGCTATCTTTCAGAGTTTCCACCGGAACCTCGTTCCCCCACCAGTCCGTGCAGCGCTCCAGGGCGTGACTGGTTGTCACGACCGGCGCATGAGGAGCGTATCTCGCTGCAATCCTCCTGCAACGCTGTACGTCTTCATCGTCGGCGAGATCGGCATGAGTGATCCAAATGTCCGTTGCACGAGACAGATGCGAATACGGCTCCCGGAGATGTCCTGCGGGAAAAAGCCGATCGCTTCCCGCTACACGGCAGGCATCCAGGAGCACCAGGTCAATGTCTCGCTGCATGCGATAGTACTGGAAGCCGTCATCGAAAACGGCAATGTTGACTGCTGTCCGGCTCTTCAGCATCTCCACGGCCCGCTCGCGTCGCGTTGCCACTGCCACCGGACATTGCGGAAGAGTACTGGCCAGGAGCCACGCCTCATCCCCCGCATCCTCCGCAGTTGCGTTGAGAGTGTGGCCGTCTGAGACCATGAGCGGCCCGCGCCCCCTCCGTCCATATCCCCGCAGCACGATTCCCGCATTCAGGGCCATTTCACCGAGTTTCTCGGCGAGAAAATGGGTCACGGTGGTCTTTCCGGTTCCTCCCAGCGAGATGTTACCGACGCTGATGATGGGCAGCGGCGCGCGTTTCTGCCGCATGATACCGGTCGCATACAGGGCGTGATTTGCGCGTACCACGCACGAATACGGCAGCGACGCGAGCCACAACACAGGCATTGCCAGAAACGAGAGGGGTGCCGCACCGCCGACTATCGCCCGCCAGGAGCTTTCCAGCGAGGATTCAGCGGGTGGACTGGCCTGCATGGATATCACGCTCCAGCCCCGCAAGCAGTCCGCTGAGTTCTGCGGCACATTTTTCAGATGCGCCCGCGTATTTTTCTATGAACTCAGGCCCCCGCGTTTTCAGGCTTTCTCGGAGCTCATCGTCCTGCAGGATGTCGTGGATTTTCAACAGCAGTTCTTCGCTGTCGGCCACCTGGAACACCACACCGTCGCGCAGTGCCAGGTCAGTGACGTCCTGGGTCTTGTGCATGTGGGGTCCGAATATGACAGGCTTGCCCTGCGCCAGCGGCTGGAGAATATCGTGCCCGCCGATATTGGCGAGGCTTCCGCCGACAAACACAACTTCGGCGGCAGAATACAGTGAGGCCAGCTCCCCGATGGTGTCCAGCAGACCCACGGATACGACCGCCGACCGGGCGATCTCTGCGGGGTGCTGAAGCCCCTCCTGCACCCGCGTGCGCCGGCATACATCATATCCGTTCTCGCGAATCAGCTCCTCTATAGCGTCCCCCCGCTCCGGATGGCGCGGTGCAATGATGAGCTGCAGGTCGCCATATTCCGTCCGCAAATCCTGAAACACTTGCAGAATCTGGTTTTCCTCATCGTGGTGCGTACTTCCGGCAAGAAGGATCCTGGCGTCGGCTCCGAAGGCGAAATCCTGTTTCCACTTGGCGGCACGCACCTCCGACAGGGCTGGAAAATCCTGGTCGAATTTCGAATTACCCGTGACAGCGATTCTGTCATTTTTCGCTCCCAGCGCCCGGAAGCGGTCGGCATCCGTGTCCGATTGTGCGCAGATGACATCAACCGATTCGAGCATCCACTCGTACAGGGCGGCGATGCGGCGACCAATCTTCCACGATTTCCCCGACAGTCGCGCGTTGACCATGGCAACATTGATACCGCGCCTGCGGCACTCGGCCAGCGCGTTGGGCCACAGTTCGGTCTCCACCATCACGAAAAGATCGGGGTTCAGGGCATCGAACATCCGGCGAACGATGAAGGGAATGTCGAAAGGGAAATACATGACGGCATCCACCGAGCCGCTGATTTTACGGGCTCTTTGCTGCCCGGTGTCGGTGATGGTGGAGAGAATAATCCGGGCGAGTGGCTCTTTCAGCCGGAATTGCGCGATGATCGGTTCGGCGGCGGCGACCTCTCCAACCGAGGCCGCGTGAAACCACACGACCGGGTCGTCTGTGCTGCAAAGCCTGCGAAGCTGCTCTCTGATGCGGCCCAGACGCTCCCGCAGGCCCTCTCGCGACTTCCCCAGGATGACCATCCGCCACACCAGCCATACAATCAGAAAAGGGATGGCGATCGCCAGTGCGAGATTGTACAGCCAGTATCGGTACCCCGGTTGGTCCTCATGTTCATCGGCCGTGTGCATCATCATGTTTCACTGCCTGGTTCATTTCTGTGCTGTTGAGTTGCTGTTATCCTGTACGATTTCTTCAGTTTCGTAAAGCTTTGCATACAGCCCGCTTCTGACCATTAATTCATCGTGCGAGCCTTCTTCGACGATCCTGCCCTCCTCCACCACAATGATCCTGTCGGCGTCACGGATCGTTGAAAGGCGGTGAGCGATCACGATTGCTGTTCGATCTTCCAGAAGCTTTGTGAGTGCCTCGTGGATCAGGCGTTGTGTTTCATTATCAAGCGAAGAGGTCGCCTCATCAAAAATGACGATCTTCGGGGCACGCAGCAGGGCCCTGGCGATGGCGAGCCGCTGCCGCTGTCCGCCGGACAGAAGCAGCCCTCTCTCACCGACATGGGTATCGTAGCCTTCTGGAAGGGTGGTGATAAATTCGTGGGCACGGGCAGCTTTGGCGGCGTTGATGATCTCCTCCTCAGATGCGTCGGGCTTGCCAAATGCAATGTTCTGACGGACGCTGGTGCTGAAGAGATTGGTCTCCTGTGGCACAATGCCCATGTGGCTTTTTAAGAACGCGAGTTTCAAATCACGCACATCGACGCCGTCAATGGTAACTGAGCCCCTGCTCACATCATAGAGCCGGGGAACGAGATTGGCCATTGTGGTCTTGCCGGCTCCCGAGGGGCCTGCGATCGCCACCATCTCCCCGGGCTGGATTTCGAGGCTCACGTCACGCAACACCGGTTCATCGTCATAGGAAAACCAGACATTATGAAAGGCCACGTATCCTTCGAGATCATCCAGCGTGCGGGCATCCGGCTTTTCGATGATCTCCGGCTGTTCGGAGAGAATCTCGTACAGGCGCTCGGCCGCCGCCTCAGCACGCTGTACGGTCAGATGAAGCTTCGAGAGCCTGTTGACCTGCGAGCCGGCTCCCTGCAGGAGGAGGATGAACGCCATCAGGCCGCCCGCACCATCAAGAACCCGTCCTGCCACCAGCTCCCGTCCACCATACACAAGGGTGGCGCACAGGACCAGGCCGATGAAGCCCGCGACAACCGGGTTGAGGATCGCCCGGACCAGGGTCTCTTTCATCACGCCCTGGAACACCCCGGTGTTTTCCTCCATGAAATGCCCGCGAACCTGCGACTCGAGACCAAAAACCTTCACCACCCGCATACTTCGAAGTGCCTCCTCGGTCGCGGAGGTGAGGTTGCCGATCCTCTGACGCACCCGGCGGCTGTACCGGCGCATGAAGCGGCCCACATACGCGCTCATTGCGGCGACGATCGGGAAAGCGATGACCAGTACCAGGGTGAGGCGCCAAGATATCTGCACCATCCGGCCGATCATCACCAGCGCCGTCAGCGGCGCCACCACAAAACGGGTTAATTCGCTGCCAAGGATGCTTTCGACGGCAGCGGTATCGTTGTTGATGCGGGAGATCAGATCACCGGTTCGCCGCCGGTCGAAATACGACATTGAAAGCTCCTGGAGCTTTTCAAACAGCGCCGCCCGCAGCCGATAGACGACCTTCTGACCGATCCAGCGGCCATTGTACAGCGCCACCGCGTTGGCCAGAGCCGCAGCCATGATGATCCCGAAAAGCTTCAGCGACTCGGCAAGAAGCTGAGCCTGGACTTCGTTCACCTGACTGGGTTGAGAATCGAGGCTTTTAAAAAGCTCACCAAAGACGTCCTTGGTGCGATATACCGCTTCGGCGTTCAAACCGGCCGCCAGCCCCATGACAACCAGGGAAATGACAATGATCCAGCGTATGCCCTGCGTGAATTCGAACAGTTTTGCCAGGTCGTATTTTTCCAACATCAGATTCGTCGTCTGCTTTCACCTATGGAGAATTGATCCTCAGGTTATAGTGTCGGTTGGGCGATTATCGCGGCTGTTCAGCATGTCCCAGGCAAGATCGGCAGCCGCTTGATGAGCGCCGCCGTCACCCAGAACATCTCGCACGCGCGCAAGGTCATCACGCATCTGCTGCAGGCGCTGTGGATGCTCGATGTACTCCTGCACCCTGTCCGCCAATCCATCAGCACGGGTTTCTGAAGGGTCGATCGTCTCCGGGACAATGTGTTTTCCGGCGATAAGATTGGGCATCGCGTAGGTGTCGGTACTCAGGCCGAACAGGTGATACTGCAGCCACATCCCCGGCGTCCCGCGGTAGATACCGATCATCGGGCACAGTGCCGCGGACGCCTCCAGTGTTGCCGTGCCGAACGCCGTCAGCAGCAGATCGGCCGCATTCACCAGCTCCGCGCTGTCGGCTATTACAGTCACCCGGTCTCCAAGCTGCTCTTTCGCGATGCTGCTGTCATCAGTCGCACCGGGCCGGGGCGGTGGAGAATACAGGGCATGGACGTCGAAGCCACGCTGGCTGAGCATGTTTGCGGCCCCCACCATCTCCGGTGCCAGCAGCCGTCTTTCCACAGCCCGGGACCCCGGCATCATCCCGAGGTAGAATTGTGCGTCGCGCAGTCCCAGGTCTTTGCGAAACTGCTCTCTGTCCGGTGGTGGCTGGATGCGATCAACAACCGGGTGGCCGACGAAGTGTGCATCAAGGCCTTCTTTTTGCAGTATTTGTTCGGACCACGGGAAAGGCGTGGCCACACGGTCCACCAGCCGGGCAAGATCGGAGTTGTCACGCGGCTTGCGGCTCCACGACCCGGGTGGAAAATAGTAAAGAACCGGCGGCAGACCGCTGTGTTCGAGGCGCTTCAAAAGCCGGATATTGAACGCTCCAAAATCCACCGGTACAAGGAGGTCCGGGGGATTTTCTTTGAGCCGCCGCACGAGGCGCCGCATCGCGCTGAGATAGGTTGGAAGGCGCATGATGGCCTGTGCCACACCGATGGCCCCCCAGTCAGAGCTGTCGATGAAAAGCTTTGCACCGGCCGCCGACAAATGCCGCCCCCCGACGGCTTCCAGCCTCACATCACCTTTTGTAACAAGCTTTTGTGCAAGACCGGCCGCATGAAGGTCGCCGGATGGCTCGCCGGTAACGAAGAAAACGTGGTATTGCCCCATCATCTGATACTCCCGGAACGGGGTATGTCAATGCGGGTCGTTTTGCCGACCGGCGTAACCTTCGTCCATGGCTCTCAGAAATGCCGCCAGGTACTGTATTTCATCGGTCTGCCGCAATTCTTTCTCGATCTCTTCCAGCGCTTCGGTCGTATTATACTCCGATCGAAACAGCAGACGATACGCCCGTTTGAGCTCCATGCGGTTTTCAGACGAAACCCCCTGCCTGCGCAATCCGACGGTGTTCAGGCCGCGAACTTCTGCCGGATTCCCTTCTACCATGCAAAATGGCGGGATGTCGCGGACAATTTTCGACATACCTCCCACCATCGCTCGCTGACCGATTGTCACGTACTGGTGAATGCCAACCAACCCGCCGATGGTGACATTGTCTTCGATGGTAACATGCCCGCTCAGACCCGCAGAATTGGCTATCAGGATGTTGCTGCCCAGCCTGCAGTTGTGACCGGCATGTGTGTAGGCCATGAGCATATTGTCATCACCAAGGATGGTGGCATTCCCGTTCCCAGTGGCCCGGTGGATCGTGGTGTATTCACGGATGATGTTTCGGTCTCCGATGATGAGATATGTGTCTTCATCGTCATATTTCGCGTCCTGTGGCGGCTCGCCGAGCACAGCACCGGTGTGAATCCCGCAGTCGCATCCCAGTTCGGTCCCTCCACGGATCACCACGTTGGCCCCGATTTCGCATCCGTTCCCGATTGTGGCGCCGGACTCGATGACCGTGAAGGCCCCTACGGTCACATTTTCGCCCAATATGGCATTGCCTTCAATGATGGCAGTCGGATGAATGGTCATTCACATTTCAACTCGCCTTGCTGTTTTATTCAGGCTTATCCGTCAGCGCAAAAACCAGGTCGCCCTCGGCCGCTTTCTCGTCATCAACCGTCGCAACGACGTGCACTTTGCCTATGGTACCTTTGCGGCGTATGAGTGTCGCTTCAATGCGCATCTGGTCCCCGGGCACCACCTGGCGGCGGAAGCGGACCTTATCCATGCCCCCGAAAACTGCCAGCTTGTCGCTGAACGAACCGCTCGTAAGCAGCATCACACCGCCCGTCTGCGCCATCGCCTCCAGCATCAAAACACCCGGCATAACCGGATCGCCGGGCCAATGGCCGGTGAACTGTGGCTCGTTGGCAGTGATGTTTTTGATGGCCACTGCCCGCTCGCCGGGCTCGAGCTCAAGCACCCGGTCGATGAGCAAAAACGGGTAGCGGTGTGGCAGGATCTTTTGTATTTCTTTGATATCCAACATCGTAAAATGTTCCTCCCGAATCCCGGATAAATCAGACATGGGCTCCTGAAGCGTCCCCGGGGAAACACCTTTCTCCGGTGCGCGACAGCGCCGCATCTTGCTCAGGTGCGTGAGGGCACATTCGGCACCTAGTCAATCACCCGTCTCCTCACCACCGGAATATTAGCATATCACACAAACACTTCTCCTGTACACATCGCCGGAAACTTCGGACACACAAGTTTGACAATACGACTGGCGCCTGCCATTATTGCAGGCGGAACCTGACGCCAGTCCCAGGGGCATCGAACGCATGTGAACCGCACGTTCACAGACAGCCCGGGCGCCGCACAGTCGATTCTGATTGTATGTGCGAAAACTGAAACTATGATGAAGGCAGGAAAAGTCGGGTGAAAGTCCTCGTCGCCAGTCTTTCAAGCCCTGAGCGGCTGTGTCGCGGGCTCGCTTCAGCCGGCCTGGATCTGTCCGCTTTTTTTCCCCGCGTGATCGACCTGGGCGATTTCGGCGGCGTTCGGCGATCCGACAGCACTTCTGCACCCTGCGACCTTTACACCGCGCCTGTTTTCCCCCGCCGCCCGTACGTGTACAGCCGGTGGCTGTGGGGATTGACGCGGACGCTGCGGGCCACTCACCCGGCCGTCGTGCTGTACGTCGGTGAACCCTCGGAGCTCGCTGCCGCCCAGCTTGCCACACAACTGCGGCGCGCATGCCCAAAAGCCCGCCTGGGCGCATACGTTTTCGAAAACATCGAGCGGACGTGGCGAGGGAAGCTGAAATGGCTGCGCGGCGTCGCTGAAAACACGGTAACATCCACCCTCGACTTCGCCGCATGTGCCTCATCCGGAGCCGCTGAGAACCTCGCCGCTCTTGGGGTGCCACCGGATCGGCTGCAGGTGATCTATCCCGAGACCGATTCCGATATTTTTTCACCACAGGACGCAGCGCCGGTGCGCGAAGAGCTCGGCCTTCAAGATGGCATCGTCGTGGGCTATGTGGGACGCATCGTTTACGAAAAGGGCCTCGACGTGCTCGTTAATGCCGTGTCCCGGCTGCCGGACCGGTACCGCCTGATCATCGTCGGAAGCGGGAGGTACCTGGAGCAACTGAACCGGCAAATCCAGGAGATAAACCTGTCACACCGTGTCACACACGTCCCGCATGTGCCGCAATCGAAAGTCCCCGATTACCTCAATGCCATGGATATTTTTGTCCTCCCCTCTCGCAGCATCGAGGTCTGGCAGGAGCAGTTTGGCCGCGTTCTCCCGCAGGCGATGCTGTGCGAGACGGCCGTGATCGGCTCGGATTCGGGCGCTATTCCCGAGGTCATTGGTGACGCGGGACTGGTTTTTGCCGACGGTCAGCCCCAGAGCCTCGCCCGGTGTATCAGGCGGCTCGGCGAAGACCGGGAGTATCGTGCAGATATGGCCGCCAGCGGCAGACAGCGGGCAATGGACAGATTCGTTGACACCTACAGCACGCAGCTTGCTTCATGGCTCAAACAGGCCGCCAAACTGCCACCACGCACGGAGTAATAGGGTGCCTTTGACGCCCATTTACGGGTATAATGCGTATTGAGTGCCTCGCCATGTTGGGTGCTACTCGTTTCCATACGCATCAATGCCGACCGGAGAGTTGTGTCATGAGCTGTCACCAGGCGCCAGCAGATTGGTGTGATTACACAGGACTATGAGGGTCGGCATTGACGGGCGAGTGCTTCTCGGCCGCAAAACCGGGGACCGCACATATACATTCAATCTTCTCCGGGCGCTTCAGAAGCTTGACACCCCGCATGAGCTCGTGTTGTATCTCACCCGCGAGCCGGACACTCTTTTGCGGCATGACCTTCAGGGGTATGATATTCGCGTTTCTCCGCCGACTGCTCCCTACCTGTGGACGCTCTTTCGCCTCCCCCACCTCGCCCGCGAGGATGCGCTCGATGTGCTGCACGTACAGTACATGACCCCTCTTCGGTGCCCGTGTCCGGTGGTCAGCACCATCCATGACATTAGCTTCCGCCTGCATCCCGAATGGTTCCGGTTCAGGGACCGGGTGGTGATGAATACCTTCGTCCCGCGTTCTATAGCCCGCACCAGTGCTCTTATCACTCCCTCGCAGTCCGCCGCTGACAATATCGCCCGTGAGTATGGATATCCCCGCGAACGCATCTTTGTCACCCCGGAAGCCGCAGACAGCCGGTTCTTCGAAAATGTAGGCGCCATTGAGGCACGCCGCTGCCGGGACAAATTCCACATCGAGGGCCGGTATATGCTGTATGTGGGGAATATCCAGCCGCGCAAGAATGTTGCCCGTCTCATCCGAGCATTTGAGGCCGCCCGCGAGCAGCACCAGTTGTGCGATCAGCTTCTGCTAGCAGGGCAGTTTGGGTGGAAATGCAATGACGCCAGGCGGGCGCTAAAGCGGGCCGGGCAAAAGGGATACGTCCGGCATCTCGGGTACGTCAGTGACGATGATCTTCCCGCCCTGTATTCCGAGGCGGTGGCATTTTTGTTTCCCACACTGCATGAAGGGTTTGGGCTGCCGGTGCTTGAGGCCATGGCATCCGGGACGCCCGTCATAACGTCAAACACCTCCTCACTTCCCGAGGTCGCAGGGGACGCCGCCCTGCTGGTGGATCCGGCGGACGAGGAGGCCATCACTCACGCCATCGGGCGTATGGCCACTGACGCCACTCTTCGCAGGCGCCTGTCCGAGGCGGGTCGAAACCGGGCCGGCGAGTTTTCCTGGAGCAATACTGCCACCGCGACGCTCGAGGCGTTCGAAGCGGCTGTTGACGGTGCCAACAGGACGTAGGCATTCATTTTCGAACCCCGCTCCTTTCGGAGCCGTCAGATGCCTGTGACTCCGGGCGCCTGCGGCGTCCGCATTTGATGGTCAAATAGTCGTTTTATCGCCCCAGCGGTGGAAAAAGCTGACACAGACAGCGACCAACTCAGTTGACCACTGTCAAATCTCTCGGATATACTTGTGGTGCCACTCATCAGCCACAGGTACCTATTTCATCGAAAGGGGACTGCACGAATGCGCCGTATCGCGGTCATTCCCCTGTTTGCTCTACTTGTAAGTGTCGCAGTAACGTACGCCCAGCCCCAGACCACCATCGGGCCGGTGCCTGATGAGATGCAGCAAAACCCCGGCATTGAGCCGTGGATGCTCAGTGATGATGTGAAATTCCACCGTGAAGGATGGTGGCTGGGCGGCTACAGCAACACCATGATGGTCGAGTGGGGGCCCATGGATGTGAAAGTGGGCGATCTTACCGAAGCCCAAAAGACGTACCTGTGGGAGAAGCTAACCCACGAGCAGCGCAAGCAGATGAGTGACGAATACGGCAAGATCGGCTTCGGCATGGGCGGATACCTCAAGCAGCGCCCTGAAGAATGGGGATCTGTTTTAAATGCCAGGATTGCTGAATACTGGCGTGGAGTTCATGGCTGGACGGAAGTGCGCAAGCAGGCACAGAAGAAGAATACCCCACCCCAGGTTTTCGAATTTCTCGATGATAAAGACGCCTTTATACAGGCCAACGGTGACAAACTCACCCCCGAGCAGATCAGTAAGATCGAGGATGGTGCCGAGCAGATCAAGAATCTCGGTCAGCTCATCGCGGTGCTGAGGCTCAAGCGCGTGGAAATCGCCGTCAAAGGCATCTCGGGCGGCCTTATCGGTATCATCACCGATTACTGCACGGGCTTTGCTACCCACGGCGCTCACTATGTCAGTGACGCTGTCGCGACAGTCGTCTCCAAGATCATCGACCTGGGAAAAAATGCAAGCAATAAATCTCTGTCTCCAGGTGAGCAGATCGAGTTGCTGAACGCTCGCGTGGAAGAAGCTGTGGGAGTGCTCGATGCAGAAATCGCCAAACAGCGGAAGATGTGGGCGGATATGATCGGCGAGGAGCCCCCGGAGGATGAGGATTCCCCGGCATCCGGGCCGGTGGAGCTGTCGATTCTGTTCCTCGTTGACTGCAGTGGCTCGATGGACGGTTCGAAAATCGACTCAGCCCGTAAGGCCGTCGTCCAATCGGTGGCCAGCTCAAACGACGGGAAGACCGAATGGGCACTTCTGGGCTTTGGAGGCAGTTGCTCCTGCTGGCAGGTCGTGCCCTTCACCACCGACGCATCCGCGGTCCAATCCGCCGCACAGGGCTTGAGCGCCGGTGGCGGAACGCCCCTGACCTATTCAATGTACAAGGCCCTGGCATACCTGACGAAAAATGGCAGCGGCAGCGTCGGACGGCTGGTGATACTGTGCGACGGGCAGAACAACTGCGGTGAGCGTGAAGGTGGCGGCACCGCGGAAGCTGCAGCCGGCCTGCGAACCATCATTAAAATCAGAAATCTCGCACCGTCCACAGCGACGCCGTGACAAAGGCAACTATTCACACGGAGGTACAACAGTGATATTTCGCACACAAACCGTGCTGCTCGCGGCCATTCTGATCGCAGCAATCGCTTCCGTCGGCATGGCGGAAAACGTTATGCTCACGACTCCCGGCGAGACTGTTGACGACGCCCTCAAGGAGGCGCAGGACGCCATCGCGGCAAGCAACATGAAAGTCTCCGTCAGTGCCGTGGGTTTTGCCCTGACCGAGGGTTCCGAAGCCGAAACGTATCTCGAGCAGATCACGCAGATCGGCGGCGGACAGTACTATACGGCCAGCGAAAGTGGCGACCTGTCCAATGCCATGACCGCCGCAACCACCGGCCAGCGGTCCACATACAGCAAGATCCCCGTCATCCACAGCCCCAAGAACGGCGAGAAGGTGGGACCCAGCACACTCGTCAAAGGCGTGGCGAAGTCCGGCAGTGTGGTGGTTATACAGACGGAGGTTTATGACCAGACCACGGGTGAATTTCTCAAGATGGTTCCCGGTCACCGGCATAAGAACAATCCGGACGGATCGTTCTCACTGCTCATAGCCACGCCACTGGTTTCGATCGGGGAGCAGGACACGCCACTTCGATATGAGATCCACGTTTTTACGGTGACGCGTGACGGCGGGCAGTCGCCCGAGGCTATCGTCACTGTCGATCAGGAGAAAAATGCACCCTAGCCACACGGTCTTTCAGGACGGACTGTAACGGTATTCGACAGCACGGGTCCAAAGGAGATGACGCTCATGCGAAAAATGCACATAGTTCTCATCGTTGTGATGATCAGCCTCAGCGTTACGCTATGTCAGGCTCAGCCTGCTGCAGCCCCGACAGACACCCCTGCAAGGGGTGAGGCCCCTGTGGTTGTCAGCCCCACCAGCGGCACGATCGTCGGACCCGCAACCCTCGTTGTTGGGAAGGCGTACCCCGGTTCGCTGGTCGTGATTCAGACGCACGTCTATGACGAAAATCACGAAAACGAGTACTACCGAATTATCCCGGGGCACCGGCACCGCACCAACCCGGATGGCAGCTTTTCACTGCTGGTATCAACGCCGCGAGTCTTTTTCGGCAACCGGGTGAAGCTGCATTACGACATTCACGTATTCACGGCCACGAAAGATGGCAAGGAGTCGCCTCACACGGTGATTCCCGTGCAGCAGAAGAAACCGCAGGCCCAATAGCAACGATACGCAGCAAAAAACAGGCGGCGAGTTCCACTCCCCTCTCGCCGCCTGCTGATTCTCTGAGATACGTCAGGGCTTCTCAGTGCGGTACTGCGTCGGAGTTTTCGGCCACCTTCCGGTATGCCGCCGCGTGCTCCTCGATGATCTCCGGCCAGTAGTGCTTGAACCACGGAATGCGATACACAAATTCCGTGACCGACTCCGTCACCGGCAGGCTCCCCTCGGGCTGTCGCACGTCCCGGTCGGAGTTGGCAATCCGCGTCGGCTTTCCGTGTCCGTAAATATCGGCGGTATTAAACAGGGGATGCAGGTGCAGGGAACGTTCACCCTGGGCGCTGCATATTCCGCCCTCCGCCTGCACGGCTTCGGCGAATTTCCCCACCGGCAGCCCTCCAAGCTCATCGGCATTGTACAATCCCCGCGCAGCATACCATCCACCAATTTCGCTTCCGGAATCCTTCGGCGGTCGGTGTGCCTTCAGGCCCGGACAGTCCTCCAGGAGGTCCCAGAAGTAGTTCATCGCCTTCTGGATTTCTTCCACGCGGCTCTGATAGTGGCGGAGCTGCACGCGGCCAACCGCCGAGGTAAGCTGGTGCATCCGGTACTTGTAACCACCCCACGGCAGACCCACATACGGCTTCAGGTCCGGTGCAGTGATGATGTCTTCGTCCGTATCCTCCGCCCACTGTATCGAGCGGGTGCGGCCATAATGGCCCCACGCGGTCGCCTTCTCCCAGATATACCGGTCGTTGGTGATCAGCATTCCACCCTCGCCGGTGGCAAGGGCCTTCCCGGACATGATTGAAAAGCATCCGACGTGCCCGATGGTCCCTAAAAGCTGCCCCTTATACCGGCCACCGTGGGCGTGGGAAATATCTTCGATGACCTTTATGTCATTCTCTTCGGCGATCTCCATGATTGGGTCCATATCACAGGGGTAGCCGCTGATATGCACCGGAACAATCGCTTTCGTGCGCTCGGTCATTTTTCTGGCAACATCTTCCGGATCAATGGTCAGCGTGTCGGTGTCTATGTCGGCGAAGACAACGGTGCCCTGCAGGCTGAACACAGGCAGCGCCGAGGCCCAGTACGTGAAGCTCGGAGCGATGATCTCATCCCCCACACCGACGCCACACGCCCACATGGCCGACTGCAGAGCCGCCGTCCCGCTGCTGCAGCCCAGCGCATAATCCATACCGTGCCAGTCGGCGAACTCCCGCTCGAATTGCATGGTAATGTCGCGCCCTGACATGGCCCCGCGCCGAAGGACTTCCAGCACTGCGTCCTCATCTTCCTGGGTTATGAGAGGCCATTCAGTAATCCCCTTCTGGTCCAGCGTCACAGCTTTTGGTCCGCCGTTGATCGCAAGCTCCTTCGTTTCTGCCATCTCTGTTCACCTTTTCTACACGGTTACGCTCTCGTGTTGCTACGGCTGAATCCGGGGGTCCACACTCACCAGCCGACCTCCAGGACTGTACGCAATACCCTTCCACATTCAGCAGCAGTCCGCCAAAATCCTTCACCATTCTCGGTATGGATGTGGAGGGTCGCACTCTTCTCTCGGAATTTCGTCGGCGTATTCAGCAATCTTCCGATATGCGCCCGCATACTGCCGGATAATCTCCTCATCGCAGTGTTTGAACCACGGCACGCCCATCACGCGGTCGTACATGCGTTCCGTGACCGGGAGGCTTCCTGCTGGCTGCCGGACATCCCTGTCGATATGGGCGAGGCGCGTGGGCCTGTTGTCGCCGTATATGTCAGCCTCGTTGAAAACCGGGTGCAGATGCAGAAGAGGTCGCCTGTGTGGCACGGCTGCTGACACGCCCTCCGCCCGCACCGCCCTGCAGAAATCATCCACACTCACACCGCCGAGGGCTTCGGGCTCATACAGCCCTCGTGCTCCAAACCATCCTCCCATTGAATGCGGAGAGTCGGCGGGAGGCCTATGCGCTTTGATGCCGGAGACATCCTCCAGCAGATCCCAGAAGAGCGTCATCGCCCGATCAATCTCTTTCATGCGCCTGTCGTACTGTCTAAGCTGCACACGGCCCATCGCTGAGGACATCTGGTGCATCCTGTACTTGTAGCCTCCCAGCGGCAGGCCTGCCAGCCGCCGCAGCTCTTCGTCAGTGATGTAGTTTTCCTGCCCATGCGGCGTCTGGCGTGCGCCCGTTGTGCGCGCGTAGTGTCCCCACGCAATGGCGCGCTCCCAGATTTCGCGGCTGTCGGTGATCAACATCCCGCCCTCTCCGGCAGGCAGTGACTTGCCTGACATCAGCGAACAGGCCGCGACATCGCCAAAGGTTCCAACAAGCTGCCCCTTTCTGCGGGAGCCGTGCGCCTGTGAAAAATCTTCAATGACCTTCAGCCCGTGCCTGTCGGCGATCTCCACAACCCGCTCAATGGGTGCGGGATAGCCGCGCATGTGTGTGACGACGATGGCCCTGGTGTGGTCCGTGATGCGGTGTTCGATATCGGCCGGGTCGAGGCACAGCGTGTCGGGCTCAATATCGGCAAAGACGACGGTGGCCTTCAGGCTCAATGCGGGAAGCGCCGACGCCCAGTAGGTGTAGCTGGGGGCGATAAGCTCATCACCACAGCGCAGGCCGACCGCCCACATGGCCGACTGCAGCGCCGCGGTGCCGCTGCTACAGGCGAGGGCATATTCCACCCCATGCCAGTCGGCGAATTCCTGCTCGAACTGAACCGTCACATCCGTTGCAGACATGGCGCCACGATCCAGAACATCGAGCACCGCCTGCCGGTCGTCGTCGGTGATCACCGGCCAGTGAAAAATATCTCCCGGCGGGCTGTCAGCAGCCGGCGAGCCTCCGTTGATTGCCAGGACGGACATGACTGCCATTCTCCTGTCTCATACTATGAAAAAACGCCCGGAACGGTTTGTCCCGGGCGTCCAGCGCATATTCACCTGGGCTTTCTATCAGCCCTACTCCATAAGGGCGTCGGCGTTCTCCGCGGCCTTGCGGAAGGCGTTTGCGTGCTCTTCGATGATCTGTTCGTCATAGTGCTTGAACCACGGGATGCCGTAGCAGCGCCGGGGCATGCTTTCGGTGACCGGGAGCGAACCTTCAGGCTGCCGCAAATCGCGATCCGAGTTGGCAATCCGCGTCGGTTTTCCGTGGCCGTAAATGTCTGCTGTATTCAGCAGCGGGTGCAGATGCATCGGGTTGTTGATACCCGGGCTGGTGCTGAATCCTTCGGCGGTGACGGCTTCGCAGAACTTCTCGATGGGCAGGCTGTCGAGCTCCTCTTCCACATACAGGCCGCGGGACGCATACCAGCCACCCATGGTGCTGTTGGAACCCTTCGGTGGGCGGTGGTCCTTCACGCCGGGAACATCCTCCAGCAGGTCCCAGAAGTAGTTCATGGCCTTCTGGATTTCGGTCATCCGGTCTTTGTAGTGCTTCAGTTGCACTCGACCGCAGGCCGATGAGAGCTGGTGCATACGGTACTTGTACCCGCCCCACGGCAGGCCCACGTATGGTTTCAGGTCCTCGGCTGTGATAGTCTCTTCCTCGACGTCGCCGGTCCATCGCGTGCCCTTCGTCCGGCCGTAATGACCCCAGGCAATCGCCTTCTCCCAGATATACCGGTCATTGGTGATCAGGATGCCGCCCTCGCCCACGGCCAGCGACTTCCCGGACATGACCGAGAAGCAGCCCACATCACCGATGGTGCCCACGAGCTGGCCCTTGTACAGCCCGCCGTGCGCATGCGAGACGTCCTCGATAACCTTCAGATCATGTTTTTTCGCAATCTCCATGATCGGGTCCATATCGGCGGGGTGGCCGCAGTAATGGACCGGTACAATGGCCTTCGTTCGATCCGTAATGCGGTGCTCGATATCGTTGGGGTCCAGACACATCGTGTCCGGATCGACTTCTGCAAACACGATGGTCGCCTGCAGGCTGAAGGCCGGAAGGGCCGTCGCCCAGTACGTCAGGCTCGGAGCGATGATCTCATCCCCCACACCGACGCCACACGCCCACATAGCCGATTGCAGCGCCGCCGTGCCGCTGCTGCAACCAAGGGCGTAATCCATGTCGTGCCATTCGGCATAGTCTTTTTCGAATTCCTTGGTCACGTCGGTTCCGGACATTCCGCCGCGCCGCAGAACTTCCAGCACCGCCTGTTCGTCCTCTTCGGTGATAATGGGCCATTTGAAAATATCACCAGGATCCGTCTGAACGGCCTGTGGTCCGCCGTGAATTGCAAGTTTTTCCGCCATTTTCGGTCGACTCCTGTACGAGCAATCTGTTGTGTGATGAGTCAATGCATCACTACTATTCCGCAATGTTGTCCTGAGACCTTCTCACATCTACTCTTTGTTTGCAAAAATCACGAGCAGCTATTTTCCCGGCAGGAGTGGGCCTCATCGCCGTTGAACGATATTGGTGATAGTAGCTGCCACTGGTTGACTGAGGTGATGACGTATGAGATACCACAGATATTGGCTATCCGCCATTGTCACCGGTCTCTTTGTTCTCACGGCTGTCGCTGCGTGTGGCTCCACGATGAACCTGCTGGACGCCCTCAATGACGGGGCTGTACGGGCGGAGTTCTGGGGAACCGGGGATACGGGTGTGGATGCGATTATCGAGCGCGCCCCCGGAGGGCCCAACTATGTCACCGTGTCACCGGGGACGCAGTTCTGGGCACAGCGCGGTGGCACGCAGGGGCAAACGACCCTGGGATGGGTACCGGTGAATCTCGGTGCCGACGGGATCGCCCACGTTCAGATTCCCACGGCGTGCACAAACGTTAACCTCCCGGCTCCAACGCCTGATGACGCGATGTGGCCGGAACCGGCGCCCGATGGCGACATGGTGCGCCTGTGTTCGGTTATCCGGCCCGAAGATCACCATCCGGCTGCCGCCCAGCTCGCCGTCTGGGCGATCGCCAATGATCCGTCTCTCCGACAGCTTGAGAGCCATCGGGGGGACATGGTCGGCGAAGAGGCAGCATCTGCTGAAGAGCGAGAGGAAACATTTGAGGCGCTGCTGCGCTCGGCTGCCCGCCTGCTGCAGAAAGCGAACCTGCAGCCCCGACAGTTCCGCATGTTCCGGTATCTGGACCTGGAGCAATGAGAATCCGCTTACGGCGCGACTGAAAGCTCCTGGCCGTTAAACTCCAGCACCGTGGCTCCGACGGCGGAGGCACTGCGCACATTCCCGTCTCCATCCAGCCGGATCACTGCTGCTCTGGCGTCGGTTGACAGTGCCCCTGCAGTTTTCATCTTGCCGTTCGCTGGCCCTATTGCGGTCTGGCGCAGATCGTTGATATATAGATCAGTGCCCTCAGGTGTTGTAATTTTCAGCGCGCATATCTCCGCCACCGGGATGGTGTTGCCGTCCGTGTCTGTAACGGGGATCCGCTCCACCGTCAGGTCGGGCTGTTCGCCAGCCTGCAGGGGGAGCAGCACGGTGTCAAAAACAGCCTCATCCTCGGCCGTCTGGTTGAAGCTGATACACCCCGCCTCCTGCTTCGTTCCGTGTCCTGTCGCCATCCATCCCTGGATCGGTTCTTCCCGTCCCACGATGACCTCCGCAGACACTTCGTCGGCCTGAATAATGCGCACGGTGGGTATCCCCTCCCCAACAGTGCCTGCGCTTTTGCGACCGAAAACCGCGGCTTCTGTATTGGGCTCAACATGGAAAAGCTGGGAGTATTCGTGCTCGCCTTCGGCTTTCAGGCGATCGCTGATGATCCAGTAGCTGTCTTTGATGAAAGCAAACTCACGGCGGTGGGTGGCCAGGTGCACGGCCGACTCGGCGCCGAATCGATTCACCCAGCCGGTGTACTCTGTATAATCGACCCACCGGTCATCGTATTCACCCCACGCGAGATCGAAGACCGCATCGGAATGCCAGTCATCACTGCGCGGCTCGTCGGTGTACAGGGTTTCACTCCCGTCAGCCGCGCGGTCCTGGCTCAGACCGTCCACCAGCACGACATTATGAGCGAGCGATGAATAGAAGTAGTTTTTCCAGATGCTGGTCGTGTAGCTGAATGTGCTCATATCCGGGATGAGTCGCTGTCCGTAGGTGTAGGATTCGAAGTTTGAGAAGTCCTCGGGCCAGTGCCCTGCCCCCAGGGGGCCCAGACCGGCGCACAGA
>JAWODS010000327.1:0-3427 GCA_046483205.1 Armatimonadota bacterium
TCGTGCAACACGTCAATCTGCGAATCAAGCCATTTA
Source organism: Armatimonadota bacterium (assembly GCA_046483205.1). Taxonomy (GTDB): domain Bacteria; phylum Armatimonadota; class Zipacnadia; order Zipacnadales; family UBA11051; genus JBKHJK01. The sequence goes on from JAWODS010000327.1 coordinate 37, forward strand.
TCGAGGCTTTCAAATTGAGGAGGTCGAAGAGGTCGCACAGGGAACCTCGGGACGGATCATCGAAATCATCAACGGGCTGCTGCAAAAGCCGAGTGTGGAGAAAGTTTTCCTGGCCAGCGTGCTGCCGTGTGCCACTGACAACCCCTTCCGTGACAAAACGAACTCGCGCGTCAACGAGATACTGAAGGAGAAGTTTGATGAGCTGTGGCCGGACGGACGCGTGGTGTGGGTCGAATACGAGGCCCCCGTTCGAGCGACCGAGAACTGGGAGCCGAAGATCCGCCTGCACCCGACGCAGGAGGGCTACCGGCTGCTGGCGGAGATCCTCGCAGACGCACTGCGGGATGAGCTGAACCTCCCTGAAGAGATTGGTGAACCGGAGCCGAAAGAGAACACGGGCGTGCAGGTCGTGAATCTGTGGGAAGGCGGCGTTGACGGCCACACGACCGCCCCGGTCCTCGCCGACTTCTACACCATCTCTTTCGATGTCACCGGTGTTGGCGAAGAGGGTGGGACGGTCACGGTGCGCTCGCAGGACGGTAATGTAGATTATCCGCTGGAAAAGAGCTTCACCGTCCCCGCCGATGCCGCCGACAGCCGCCTGGATTTCACCTTTTTCACCGGCCACGAGCGGCGCACCTACACCCGCACCGCCTGGGAGCTTGATGTCGAAGGTTGCACCATTGACCGCATTCTTATCGAAAAGAAGCGCCCGAATGCCGTCCCATCGGTATATGGCAGCGGAACGTATGTTGATTATGAGACACCCCCCGCACCCGGTGAGCTGGTTGTCTGGTAGGGCTCACGGGATGCGGGTTTGAAAAGACGCAGAATTATTCTGCCCAAAGCGCGTTCGCGCGGTGGCAGATAGAGCAGGGATGCGACAGACGATGAGTTCCGACAGGCCAAAATTTCTGTTGATTGGCATGGATGGTGCCGACTGGGACATTCTGGAGCCGTTTATTGAGCAGGGCAAGCTCCCGGTGCTCAAGGAGTTAATGGACCGGGGATCGCACGCCGTCATGCGTTCGACGATTCCACCTCTGACCCCCTGTGCGTGGAGCACAATGTACACGGGTGTCAACCCCGGCAAACACGGCGTGTTTGATTTCGCTGACTATTTGTGTGGACAGGACAGCATAAAGCTGACCAATGGCGGGAGCCGCAGATGCAAAACGCTCATGCAGCTTTGCAGCGAGGCCGGCATGTCCATCGGAGTGCTCAATGCCCCCTGGACATACCCTCCGGATGAGCTGGATGGATACGTCGTGTCCGGTATGGATACCCCGGAATTCGGTCCCGACATGGCAAATCCCCGGAGCGTCTTTGATGAGATCACCGATCTGGTCGGTGAATACAAGATCGAGCCGACCCGGGAGCTGTGGCTGCGAGACGAGCCGTATGCCGAAGAGGTTGACGAGGAGATCGAGAAGCTCACGAAGGTCGCGACGTGGCTGATGAAAAACCGGCCCACCGATGTGTTTATGATGGTGTTTTTGATCACCGATCTTGTCCAGCACGGATTCATCGGCGACAGGAGCCTGCAGTCAACAAGCGGGAAGCGCTATGATGATCTCGTCCTGCACACCTACCAGCTCGTGGATGCGGCCATCGGCGAAATGATGGAAACAGCCGGTGATGACGTCCCCGTCGTATTGATGTCAGATCACGGCGGGGCGCCGTTTGAGCGGTTCGTCATCCTCGACGCCCTGTTCAGAGAGCTTGGGTTCCTGAAGCTCGAAGAACAGCACGCGAGCCTCAAGGAACGGGTGCGAAAGAGCCTCTGGAACCTGGGATACAGGATCAAGGCGATGCTGCCGGACGCGTGGCTAAACCGGATCCGCAAAAGTGGCGCCCGGGTGCGGGAGGCCATCACGAAAGACCTTGCGCCCCCGGAGATGGACTGGTCCTCAACGGTGGCGGTGCCGATGCCCTCGTTCGGGATGATCAGGGTCAACCTCAAAGGCCGCGATCCCGTGGGCATTGTCGAACCCGGGGAAGAGTATGAAAAGACGTGTGATCGGATTGCACAGGCGCTGCTGGACTATAAGGACCCACTGGACGGCAGGCAGATATTCAGCGAAGTTCTGCGGGGAACGGACGTGTATCATGGACCCAACATGGAGTGGGCGCCCGATTTGATCGCGATACCGCCGAGCACGCGCTTTCACACCTTCTCCCCGGCGGCGACGGATGAGAAGGCGATGAACGCCCTGCGTCCGGCTGTGGTGCCGCGCGATCCGACCTTCACGGGTACGCACAGTCCCAACGGAATATTGATCGCATCAGGCCCCGGCTTCGCAGCGCGGGGGCGGATTGAGCAGAAACAGATGCAGGATTTCGCCCCCACGGTGCTGGCAGCGCTTGGTGTGCCCATTCCGGGATACACCGACGGGCGCGTGATGGAGGAAATCTTCACTGATGGATTCTTCGCCGCCGATGAGCCGCTGTGGGATGAGACGGCGACCCTCGAAAAGAGCGAGACGCAGGGTGACAGTCCGTACAGCGGCGAGGAAACAGAAGCAGTCGAGCAGCGCCTGCGGGACCTCGGGTACATGTGACCTCAACGCAGACGAACATCTGCCACGGACGAGGGAGCAGCCCCTGTCTCTTTGCAGCAGGCGCATACAACCGGCCCCGGCGGTCACAGGACAAAGCGTTGAAACTGGAGGCACGTTTTCATGGAGAATTACACCCTGCTTGTACTGACATTGATAGCGATTGCGATGGTTGGAACTGGGGCGGTGCACAGCGCCGATTATTTCGTCGCTCCCGATGGCAGTGACGACAATCCGGGCACCGAGGCTGCCCCGTGGCAGACCATTGCAAAGGCCAATGCCGCGGTCAAGGCCGGTGACACAGTCAATGTCCTGCCCGGCGAATATACCGACCAGATCGCTCCAGAGGCCAGCGGAGATGAAGGGGCGCCGATCACGTACCGGGCGACGCAGTGGCGGGAGGCGAAGCTCGTCACCCCGGAAAAGATCGCCATCGAGCTGCGGAACCGATCGTATATCAGTGTGGAGGACTTCGCCATTGACTGTGACGGATCGGGGCGGTGGGTATATGCCACCGACTGCGATCATATCACGGTGCGGGGGTGCCACTTCCGCGACGCCCGCTACACCATGGAGATCATCCAGTCCGAGCAGGTGAAGCTGCTTGATAACATCTTCTCCAAGGACCGCGTGACCGGCAACATGATCTCCATCCGCCAGTGCAGCTTCGTACTGATCGAGGGCAACTCACTGACGCGCGTCGGCCACAGCCCGATGCAGATCACAACCTGCCGCAACGTGGTGGTGCGCGGCAATTGCTTCCGCAACAACTGGGGCCGCAACTACGAGTTCTGGGCCACCGGGCGCATCCTCATTGAAGATAACGTCGTCAC
>JAWODS010000129.1:0-5689 GCA_046483205.1 Armatimonadota bacterium
AGCACAATGAGGCGCCGTCCGCCCTCCCCCACCAGCACTCTCGCCTGAAGCTTCTCATCAGCAGAGCTCGCGAGATCGTCCTGCCGGTGATGATTCATGGGGATGTCAGAAGACTGCGCCATAAACCGCGAGAGCTTCGCTGCCCCCTGCAGGATCTGGCCGTCGTAATAGTGCAGCGAAAACATCCGCAGGCCGTATCCGCCGCTGTCCACATAGGTTCTCATCAGGCGCGATACGTTGTATTGATATGTCGGGAAGTGATAGATCCCCTCCCGGCCCATCAGCGGCGTGTCGCCGAGGGCTTCATGTGTGACCTCGAAGCTGCCGATGGTGCCGACGGCGTAATCGCATGATTTACCCAGATAGCGCCAGTCGGTGGTATAACGTTTTTTGCATATCGGATCCTGCAGACCGGAATAGATGCCGAACAGGCTCCCCGGTCGCGCTTTGTAAGCACCCTCACGCAATTGCTGACACACCCGGGCGTACTGCCTGCAGCGAAAATCGAGCCATTCATCCGGATATTCCTCGAGAATCTCTTCGCCTGTCATATCCACCGCTTCGGGAATGTTTTTCTCCTCGGCAAAGGCCTTGCGGCAGCGGTCGCAAAAGCAGTACTTCTCCCAGGCGTGGCCCAGCTCATTGCCGCGCATCCATGCGTCGGCGTGGTGCAGGTCCATCTCCGTGGCCATCATTTCGTGGTGGCGGTGGTAGCCTTCGGTGATGAACCACTCCAGGCAGGGGATATCCTCGACCGGCTCGCCGTCAGGGCCGATCGCCAGGTGCTCGGGTGCCCCGTCAAACTCGAAGTAGTCGCGGCCCCACGTGCGCGTGCAGGAGCAAATAATCCGGAATCCCAGCTCATCCGCAATGGCGGCTTTCTGGCGGTTGGATGGCACGAACGTGCGCAGCCAGCCCGAGGTGCCGGAGTCCGTGTTTTGCACCAGCCTGTCGCGATAGTTGCTGAAATGCACCGTGTCGAAGCCGGCCTCACGCACGGTTTTGAGGAGGGCGCGGTATTCGGCGTCATTGAAATGCACGCCATACCATACCACCGGACACATCAGTACCTGCGGCTTTTCGACCACTCCCGGCAGATCGGGCAGCAGCCGCACGGAGTACTCTCCCGCCGGGCCCTTCCAGCCGTCGGCACGGTAGTCGTAGGCGAGCTTTCCGCTGGGAACGGCTTCACCGCTCGCCCGCAGCACAAGCACGGTGACATAGTTGTGTTTCTCTGTCTCCATGTCACCGATGGGTATGGGGTTGTCGAACGCCAGTGTCACGGTCTGCCTGTGGCCGTCGGTACCGAAGGTCACCGCTGGCATGTTCCGGCCGTAGTGTCCCTGGTAGTGTCGTCCCGCCGGGTCCATGAGCTCGTATCCCGCAGGAAGCGACAATGAGATGGTGTAGCCCTCCAGCGGGCCGTCCGTGTGATTGGGGGCTTCGATCTTCAGGGCCTGTGCGCCGCCGTGGCGCATCCAGATCGTCTCATTGGGGAAGGGAAGATCGCCCACTCCGTCGGGGCCGATTCCCCGGTGAATGAGGCCGCGCGGCCCCTGGCTGATGGGCTGTGTATGGGCAAGCATGCACAGCAGCTGCAGCATGCAAACAGCGATCACACAGAGCATGACCTGACGCCTGTTCATAAAAGCCTCCGGTTGACCATAATTCTTTTATTTCATTTCCTGCAGGGGGCCCGCTGTACCTGCGGAGGGCGAACTGGTAACGGGCCCGGAAGTGACAGGGGGCATCGTCACTTTACATCCTTATGAGCGCCATGACATACGCACGAAAAAAGGCCCGGCAATCAGCGCCGGGCCCTTCTGCTTTTCGGTTATCCCTCCTCGGACATCGTGCGGCTCCGTGTCGATGATGCCACAGAAGACGGGATCGTGCTTCTTACAGATCCAGGTAGATCGGGAACTCCGAGCAGAGGTCCTCGACCTCTCCCCTGACGCGGGTGAGGACATCTTCGTCCTCGCGGCCCTTGTGGATGACCTCGGCCATCCATTTGCCGATCTGGTGCATCTCTTCCTCGCGCATGCCGCGGGTGGTCAGGCCGGGGGTTCCGGGCCGGATGCCGCTGGTCTCCTGGGCGTTCAGCGGGTCGTAGGGGACGAGGTTCTTGTTGCAGACCATCCCGGCGGCTTCGAGCAGATCTGCGGCCTCCCGGCCGGTCATCTCCTTGTTGGTCAGGTCGATCAGCAGCAGGTGGTTGTCAGTGCCGCCCGTCACCGGCTCAAAATCCTCCTCCAGAAGCGACTGGCACATCGCCTGGGTGTTGCGCACAATCTGGCGCTGATATTCGCGGAAGCCGTACGTTTCGGCCTCCCGGAAGCAGACGGCCTTGGCGGCGACGATCTGCATCAGCGGCCCGGCCTGCACACCGGGAAAGACTGCCGAGTCGAGGGCCTTCGCGTACTCCTCCCGGCACATGATCAGGGCGCCCCGCGGTCCCCTGAGGGTCTTGTGGGTCGTGGAGGTGACGACATCGCAGTACGGCACCGGATCCGGATGCGAGCCTGCAGCAACCAGGCCGCAGATATGCGCGATATCCGCCATGAGGTATGCGCCAACCTCGTCGGCTATTTCACGGAAGCGCTGGAAATCGATGATGCGGGGATAGGCGCTGGCTCCGGCGACGATGAGCTTCGGCCGGACTTCCTTCGCCCTCTCCAGAACGTTGGCGTAATCAATCAGGCCGGTCTCGCGATCCACGGTGTAGAAATGCGGCTCGTAGATCTTGCCGCTGAAGTTCTGCGCCTTGCCGTGGGTGAGGTGCCCGCCCTGGTCCACGCTCATCGCCAGGATGCGATCTCCGGGCTCCAGGAGGGCATAATAGGCGGCCATGTTCGCCTGTGAGCCGGTGTGAACCTGCACATTGGCGTGCTCGGCGCGGAACAGTTTCTTCGCGCGGTCGATGGCGAGCTGCTCGAGCCGGTCGTAGTTCTCACAGCCGTTGTAATACCGCGCGCCCGGATAGCCCTCGGCGTATTTGTTTGTAAAGATCGACCCCATGGCCTGCATGACGGCCCTGGAGGCGTAATTTTCCGACGGGATGAGCATGAGGGTTTTTTGCTGTCGCTCCAGCTCATCCTGCATGATCTGCGTTATTTTTGGGTCAGCCTGTGCAAGGGAATCATTCAGCATTTTTCTTCTCCTTATAAATGTTTTAAAGGTCCGGCGGCCGGTGCGCCCCGGCTCCCCCACGATGCAGGATACCGGGGCTTGATACCTGGACCGCCCCTTGGCCACAGGCAGGACCCATGGACCTTTTTCGGATCACACTCCGTGTTAGAGTTCCACACTCTCGGCTCACTCCACGCCTCAATGCGTTTGATTGGCTGTTGAAATATCCCGGGTTCTCTTTAGTGCCAGAAATGTCGCATGCCGGTCATGACCATCGGCAGGCCATGCTCGTCGGCGGCTTCGATGACCTCATCATCCCGCCGCGAGCCACCGGGCTGGATGATGGCGGCGGCTCCAGTTTCTGCGGCGGCATCGAGGCCGTCGCGTGCCGGGAACATCGCGTCTGAGGCCAGGCAGGCGCCCTTCGCGCGGTCTCCGGCCTTGCGGGCGGCGATGATGCATGAATCGATGCGGCTCATCTGCCCGCCACCGCAGCCGACCAGCTTCCTGTCCTGCACCAGCACAATCGCGTTGCTCTTGACGTGCTTGGCAACTTTATCGGCGAACAGCAGTGACTCGATCTGCTCGTCGGTGGGCTGTTTGGTGGTGACAACGTTGAGATCCCCGCGGGCGACGCTGTCCACGTCCGGCGTCTGGGCGACGATGCCGCCGGGGATGCGCTTGATGTCGAAGTCTTTCGCACGTTCGGCGGGGGCGAAATCCGGCTGCACCAGCACCCGCATGTTCTTCGACTTGCTCTTCAAAATCTCCAGCGCCTCCGGTGTATATCCCGGGGCGATGATGGCCTCCACGAAGGCGGCGATGATGATGCTTTCGTAATCGCCTGACTCCTCGCGGTATTTCGGGGCCACCACATCCTGCAGGTAATCGCTGTTGAAAACCAGCTCGGCGGTTTCCACATCGACCTCGCGGTTGAAGCCGAGGACGGAGCCGAACGCCGAAATCGGGTCGGCCGTCCACGCCTCCGTAAACGCCGTCGCCAGGTCATCCGCCGAGGCCGCGCCGCAGGGGTTGAGGTGCTTGATGATGATGGCGGTGGGCTCCTCGAAATCCCGGGCGGACTCCATCGCGGCCGTCAGATCGAGGTAGTTGTTGAACGAAAGGTCCTTTTCGCCATGCAGCTTCTCGGCGTTGGCCAGCCCCGGCTCATGGGCGCGAACGCCTGCATAGACGGCAGCCTCCTGGTGGGGGTTTTCACCGTACCGGAGCTGCCCGCCCTTGCGGGAATACCACGGCGCGTAATATCTGGGGAACTCCATCTCGGGCTCATCGGCTCCGCAGAGGTACTCCACGATAGCCGCGTCGTATTTGCCGGTGTGTACGAAGGTCTCCAGGGCCAGGCGGCGGCGGGTTTCGGAGGACACGGCGCCATCGTTGGCCTGCATTTCTTCAATGATTTCGTCGTAATAATCCGGGCTGCAGACGACGGTGACGTATTTGTGGTTTTTCGCCGCGGACCGCAGCATCGTCGGCCCGCCGATGTCGATGTTGTCAACGGCCTCGTCCATGGTCACGCCATCCCGCGCAACCGTCTCCTCAAACGGGTAGAGGTTGCACACGACCATGTCGATCATTTCAATGTCGAGCTCGTCGGCCTCCTGCATGTGCGCCTCGTTATCGCGCAGGGCCAGCAGGGCACCGTGAACTTTCGGATGCAGCGTGACGACCCGGTGGTCCATGATCTCGGGATAGCCGGTGTAGTCTTCGACGGCGCGGACGTCAATGCCCGCTTCTTCAATTTTGCGGCGCGTGCCGCCGGTTGACAGAATCTCGACGCCCATGTCTGTGAGCGCCTGTGCAAATTCGACGATTCCCGTCTTGTCGGAGACGCTTATCAGCGCCCTTTGTGGCTTATACATGATGTTCCCTCCAGCGGAAGGTCACTTGAACGCGCCAGTGTGCTGCAGATGCGACCAGGGCGATGTGTGCAGGTACGTAAAAAATGCCGCGTCACAATCAGCCATGGAGGTGTTTCTCGGGCTGGCTGTGGTGAGCGGCCTGAAGATATGCGATACGTTTTGGATTATACTCCGCCGCCGCGGGTATGTCAAAGCGCCGCCGGCGTCACTTTCCTGCGCCGATATCTACCGATGGACGGCCGTTACAGGCCGCTTTTCAGCATGGTTTCAACCTCGTCAGCCGACGGCATTGCGGGGATCGCGCCGTTGCCTGTGGCGGCGAAGGCAGCGGCGGCGTTGGCGAACTGATATATCTCTCTCAGCTCGTTTCCACCAAGCTCCGTAATGTCTTTATCCGCCTGCACCAGGCGCGTCAGCGTTGCGGCCACGAAAGCATCGCCACACCCGGTCGTGTCAATCGCATTGACGTCCAGGCCCTCAATTTCACCGAAATCCTCCGCACCGGCATACGCACAGCCGTCCTCTCCAAAGGTCACCGCCGCCAGCTCGGGCCCCATGTCAATGATCGCCTTCAGGCCGGTGTAGGCGTCCTCCGTCCCGGTCAGCAGCTTCAGCTCCTCGTCATTCATCTTCACGATGTCACACAGCTCGACGGCATCGGCCATCATCTCGTAGGCGTC
>JAWODS010000382.1:0-3997 GCA_046483205.1 Armatimonadota bacterium
TGATCCCCAGATTATACGCGTTTTCGGAGAGTACCTCGGCGGTCGGAACATTCAGCAGTCCGGTATAGCCCACCAGGGACGGTTCGGCGGACACTCCGGCTGTCAACACCAGTGCAAGAACAGCAACTGCAAACACCGTTTTTCGCATAAGACTCACCTCCTCTAATTCTTCCGCTCTGCAGTCCCCACACCTGTGACAGCATATTCGCGGGATGCAGACTGCTGCGGCATTTTCTGTGAGTGGCAGTGATACTGATTATCAACCTCCATGTGCGGGGCCCGACTGCATCCACGGCCTGTCACGAAGTTCGTCCAGTATCCCTGTGCTTTTCGGACACTTTTTCCCTGTGCCGGGTTCATTAACTGCGAGCAGCTTCCTCAGATCATCGACCGCCTGCGGATAATAGCGCCACATTACCAACCCGCCTGCCCGGAGTGTAAGCAGGTAGGTGGCAAGCCTCTTACTGCCCGGCGGCCCATCTCACGGCATTCAAAAGCAGGCGCCCCTCTGATGTCCCCGGCTTCACCTCGTCGCCATCTGCGCCAAGACCAATCGCGAGTCCCAGGGCCACGTAGCGTCCTTTGCCGACCTCTCCGACGACCCCGATCGGCTGATTATCATCCGCGCTCCAGGCGATGATGACACCGTCAGGCCCCGGTTCGACCTGGATCTGGTCGTAATACGACTGCCCGTGGCGGCTGTCGGGGGCTATCCCCTCAACGAGCGGATGGTTTCCGGCCACGACCCAGTGCGTCTGGCGTGATGTCTGCACGCCGCCCGCGCAAATCTCCGGGAATATCACCGGCTGCCCTCGAAAGCCGACGGCATCGTGAGTGACGATGAGTCCCAGCCCATCCCGGACAGCCTTGCGCAGTGTGTCAACGGAGGCCTCACCAAGCCCGCTCGATGACCTGAGCTGCGGCACCACCACGACATCACACGGCGCGAGCATCGCCTCTGTCACCGCCGCAAGTACCTTTGGTTCGGTGGCCGATTGTGCTTCGAGATGCTCCATGATGCCCTGGGAGCCGTAACCGTGTGGCACCACGCCGACGTGTACGCCATCGGTTTGAAATTGCGGGGGGCCGAAAGCCGCAAGCTGCTCCGGTGTCATCGGCTCAAGCTCCGGCACCGGCAGCTCGTCGGGAACCTGTCCCTGCCGCTGCATAAGAATATTACCATTACAACCCCGCCTGGAGGGGTTCTCCTCATTGTGATGGAGTCCGCGGATGTCAACTTCCAGGAAATGGCGGGTATCAGGTTCGACGCTGTCAACTTCGAGCGTGTACGTGTTGTCGCGGGGAGTATGAGAGGCGTGTCCGGTGTGTTCATCCACGGCTATCTCGCGGCGGTTTTCGGAGTCATCAGTCGGCGCCGACAGCAGCTTTACGCTGAATGAGGTGATGCCGTAGTAGCCGGAGGTGTACTTGAACGTGACATCGCACGTGCCGGGGCCACAGAGGTCGTCGGTGATGTCGAAGGTCTTCGTGATGCGCCGCTGGTCTTTGAAGTCCTCTGTCTCCCACTGTCCCACCTGCACCTCTCTATAGGGCTTCAGTGCATCCTGTATGCCGAATTTCTGCAGATATTTGGCGATATCTGCCGCCGTCTGCTCGATGACGCGGACCGTGTCGTCAAAGCGGCTTGCACCATTCCAGCCCTCCGTGGCATCCCGCCAGTTGCGGAGGCCCTCGACAGCGTCATGGGCGGCCATTGACAGATCATACATTCCCAGATTGAGCTTCTCCCGCTGGGAGTGGGTGGGGGTGTCTATCTCTGTGAGCACACTCCCGAGATCGTGGATCGCCCGCAGCATCCGGGTCATGCCACCGATCGCGCGCGCCTCTGCAGCCATGCGCGGGGAGCCGAAGTCCCTTGCGGCGTCGTCTGCCCACTCGCAGGTGGTGATGTCATCATCGAGCGCCTGCAATGTCGGGTAATACCGGTACATTCCCTCTCCGAGGCGCGGAGTCTGTCGGTTTCTGACGATGTTGGCAGCGCGACCAAAGAAGGCGTTATAGGGGACGCGGGAGCCGTAAAGATTCCAGCCGACCGGGCCCATCATCACCGCCCATTGTGCGGCCGCTTCAGGGTCGTCAAACCCCTTGCGGGTCGCCCACGCCCTGGCAAATTCGTATTCATCCCGCCCCTGCGAATTCCAGGACCACTCGGCGGCGGCGATGACGTTGAACTCATAGCAGCGGTTGTCGGGCGTGGCATATCCGCACAGGCATTCAAGATCTTTCTGCACGAACTCCTGCATCCGGTAGCGGATGAACTGCGGGCCGTGCCAGGGGCAGACGATCCGCCACGATGCGGTCAACTGCGGATAGCAGCCCAGCCAGCCGCCCTCCTCGGAATACTCCTCCAGCAGGGGATATATCATTGGATCCTTCGAGCTGTCGTACGTCTTCCCGCCGTGGTAGTAGGTAATACCGACCTCCGGTGGAGTCTCGGCAACCACCTTGTCGTTGGTCTCATAGCTGCCCTGGGTGAGGAGGATCCGCATGTCGAAGTTGGGGTATTCTTCGCGGGTCTGGCGCCAGGCGTCCACGAGCGACTGCGTCTCCAGCACGAACTGCCCCACCTTCTGGCATTCCTCGCAGCCGCACTGTACGTGTGCCTCACTCAGCCATGCCGAGACGGTGTCGATCCCGTCCTGCGATGCCAGGTCCTTCATCCATCCGGCCAGAACCTCCCTGAATTTCGGATTGGAGGCGCAGGGTGCGTGGAAGTTGTGTCTCTCCAGCTTCGCCTCGTCACCCACGCCGCGAAGCTCCGGATACACATCGTAAATGCCCGTCTTTTCCAGGTGGTCGAGGTGGGTGATGATGGGGATGAGATGCACGCCCCACAGCCGCGCGGTTTCGACCCTTTCGAGGTCGAAGTCCACGGTGGTGGAGCCGTCCTCGTGCACATGCTCCTGGGAATGGCCCTCCACAAGGTTCATCTTGTGTGAGGCCATCCATTCGATGTCGCGGACGCTGCTGCCACCCCATTCGCCGCGCTCGGAGATATCCGGCCAGTCACGCACTTTCGCAAGGGGGATTGTCACGCTGTCTTCCGTCAGGGTCGCCTCCAGAAGCTGGCGCATGGTCATGGCCGCGTAAAACGCGCCCTGCGGAGACAATGCAGTCAGGTAGATCTCATTATCGCCGGCGGGGACGATGGCGTAGGCCTGCTGGGAGTTGGGCAGATCAGAGAGCGTCGCCGGATCGATGATCTTTGTATCATTCACCCGGCCCGCTTCGTCGCAGACACCCATGATGATGCGGAAGCCGTGGCCGTGGGGTGCTGCACCCGTCCGTTCCTCGAATAATGCCTCCAGTTGAGCCGCGGCATTGCGCTCGATATCCGTGGCGTCTCTGCGCAGTCGCACCCCGACATCGTCCGGGCTGGCGGTGACCGCACGCTCGATGGATATCTCCTGCGGGAGGGGGATCAGCCAGTCGGTCCACGCCACGGCCTGTTCGCTTGATACATCAGCCACACCGTCCGCTCCGGCGGGCACGCATGAGAACAGTACTGCAGCACACAACAGTCCGAGTACTGCGCGATACATCTGAATCCCTCCGCGCTGCGTATTTCAGTCGGATGAGAAAGGCGCTCTTACCAGTCCTCGGGCAGGGTCAGGCGCCAGACGTCATTCTGCACCGGCCAGTGGTTGCCCGCCACCACCCAGAGGCTGTCATCATACACGTAGCAGGTGGGCTCATGCCGGGATGAGAAGGCGTTCTCTGTGGGATACTCCTGCCACTGCACGCCGTCGGTGGTGTACCAGACATCGCCGAAATTATCGTGATGCACATTGTCGTATCCGCCGATGATCCACATTCGGCCGCGATAGACCTCGGCGATGAACCACATCCGGGGCGTCCATGGAGCGTGTTCGGTCACCCGCGTCCAGTTTGCGCCGTCCTCGGAGCACCACACATCGTTGTACGTGGTAAACTTCTCATAGCCCTCTTCAGGCGGGTCATTGGGCTGGTTGATGCG
>JAWODS010000386.1:0-2867 GCA_046483205.1 Armatimonadota bacterium
GCGGGCGTAAGACGTTGCTGATAAAGATGGAGACACCGATGGTGAAGACCAGGCCGATGCCGATGAAGGGTTTCAAAAGCTGCCGCTGATCCATCATGTGCAGGATCGCAGCACCGAGGATTGTGCCCACAAACAGCACCGTGAACCCGAGCATCGGCAGCATGTTTGTCAGGCGCAGGCGCGGGAGCGGGAATACAAAAGGGTTTACCGTGGTCATGGTCAGCACGCTCAAAAGCAGAACGATGGGCACGTAAATTATGAGGAAGCGGTAGGCTTTTGAGCTCATGGTTTTTTGGGCCTTTCGGGCGTGTGTACGGCGCCTCTCCCCCTGGCCCCCATGCTGGAGAGAGGGAAACGGTGGCAGAAACGACAACGGCCGGCGGGGCACGGGTCCCCGCCCTACAGACGACAAACGGCCATTGGCAACAGCGGAGATTTCCGTTGTTTGGAAAACTCCGGGGCCTGGCCGTGGTTTAGCCAGCGTCCACCCAGATCGGGCTGGACCAGGCGATGTGGCCGTTGGACTGGGTGACGCGGATCATGTAAAAGTCGTCAGATGACGGGTCGGAATCTTCATCCGTCCAGGTGAAGTCCAGTTCGTAGGACGCCGGAGTCACCAGGCGATGGATGAGCACCGATTCGCTGGTGAAGGCGCCGGTGAAGATGGTCTGGCTTGATGCCATCAGCTCGGCGAGTGTGTAGGTTTCGGAAATCGCGGCAGGTTCGGATATCGTGAAGGTGATTTGGGTGTCAGGTTTGCCGTCGAGGTCCAGGACGACGCCCTTGGTGGCATCCTGCAGGAAGGCGTCCTCGCGCGAGGTGAAGGAGCTGAAATTAAGGCCATTTTCACCGACATCGGTGAGGCGGTCGCGGAGGTCTTCGACGTACGGGCCGGACTGGAACATCGGCGTGGCCTTCGTCACGGAGCCGCCTGCGACGGCGATATCCCCCTCCCACTGGCAGACTTCGGCCATGTCGAGGCTCGCCCACGGGCCCCATCCCCACTGGATGCGCAGTTTCGCCGCTCCGCCCTCAAATTCATCTTCAGGCAGGACGGTGGGGACGAACTCGCGGTGGACGACGCGGCCGTTTTTGAGGACCTCGACTTTGTCAATCTCGCCGACGGCTTCGACGGCGCACGAGATTTCGCGCTTGTTCTGATAGTCCATCTCCGCGCCCATGGGACGGTCGTTGAGGGTGAACTGCAGGCTGATTCTGTCACCCGTCACGGCGTAGGTGCGGCGGGAGAGGATGGCGTCCCAGATGCTTTTGCGGGTCAGGTCATCGGCCCACACGGCGGCGAGGCCCTCCCGATAGGCGCCGGGATAGCCGAAGTGATCGTCGGTGCCGGCGATGAGACCGAAGCGATAGCCACGAGACAGGGCGGCGAAAACGGTGCCCCTGGTGGTGCGGCCGCCCATGGAATGCAGGATCATCGGGTGCAGGCCGCGGTCGTAGAAGGTCGCGCCGTGTTCGGAGTAACATTCGGCCACCGGGCAGACCTCGGCGGGGAAATGATCCCAGTCCACGCCCCTCCAGCCCTTCGCATAGGCGGTGTGATGGGGAAACATGATGGCGCCGTAGGGCTTGAGCTTTGCGGCCATCTCGCCGACCGGGCTGGCGACGATAAACTCGCTGTTGTCATCCGGGAAGATCACGCAGTAATCGCCACAGTCGCTGGAATGCCATTCATAGCCGGGAAATGCGACGAACTCGCCGGGCGTGTTGGCCTCCCTGGTCATCTGCTGGCTGCGGCTCCAGTTTTTCTTATGTGCCTCGAAGCCGTTGACCCAGACCATGTGCTTATCCTGGGGCATTTTGGGCATATCGTGCCACTGCGAATGCGGGGTGAAGGCGAAGAAGTCAAGGTGCTCCTGCGCGATGTCGAAGGTGCGCTGGAGGCTTCCTTTGGCATATCCGACGGCGTTGTGATTGTGCAGATCGCCGAAATAGAGGTTGTAGTCTTCAGAAAGTGACATATTGCAGCTCCTGTCGGTGGATTCGGGTTTGGATGATAGTTCGGGGGAACTGGTTGTGAGTCCTCTTTGTGAGGGGGGGTGCGGTGGCGGAGGGAGTGGGTCTTCCTGTTTAACCTCCCTGTTCAGCCAAAGAGATTGACGACGGGCGGGCCTCGGGAGTTGACTGAACGACGCCAACTCCACTCGACGCGGCCCTTCCCTACGACATTGTGGGACTGTGGGGATCATCCGGCGGCCTGTGCCTTTATTCGGGGGCGGATTTGCGCTATCATATTTATATACGATAGACACAGGATGCAGGTGCGTATGAGGCTGCTCGGATACGAAGGGCAGCTTCCTTTGACATTGAGCCCGCACAGCGACCCCCACGTCTGGAGTTTGCACCGCATTTCGCCCGACAAAAAGCACCACGCAGCGCATGTGTGGTTAGTGGTTGTGTGGGGATATGTGGCGCACGCTGCAGACGTCGAGCGCGACACAAACGCACGGAGAGGAAGATATGGCAGAAGACCCGGAAATTGCACGACGGAACAGGCGGACAAAGCAGCGGATCGAGGAAATCGTCAGCGACATGGAGCAGCACAAGCGGGAGGTATTGAGGCAGCTTCGATCCACATCCATTCAGCGGCGCCTCACCGATAGCGTGGTTCGCTCGATATGCCGACGTCGGACCTGGTATTTGACCTATAAACACAGCCAGATGCAGCAGCGATTTCTGGCGATGATGATCCCGCTGGCGATCATCGCACACCCCAACGCCAAGGAAGTGGCCCGGGAGATCGGGCAGTACTACAGCGATAATTATGTGTATGAATGGTCCCGCAGCATCTTCTCGCGCCCGCTGCGGATGGTGGCGCGGGATATGATACTGCGCGGGGCGGATTCATC
>JAWODS010000142.1:0-5741 GCA_046483205.1 Armatimonadota bacterium
GTTCAGGCCCGTCCCCGGTACGATTGAATACCGCGGTGCGACCAGGGCTGAAAACGGCCTCATCTACGGGCTGACCAATGAGGGGAAATATTACGCCTTCGACCCTGTGAACAGGGAAACCATCCACATCGGAGACCTTCCGGCCAACCGCCAGCGGTTCCCCTACCTGCATGACGAGCCTGTCGGGGAGGATGGGCTCATTATTGGGATCACCGCCGACCGCGTGTACGCCATAGACCCCTCCGATCACAGTTGTGAGACCATTGCGCAGGATGATTCGCTGGCCGGAGGCGTGCACGGGTTCTACGTGACGGGTGAGGGGATGTTGTACTTCGGCGCCGGCGCGGAGCTGTGGCGGTGCCTGCTTTTTGACTGAAAAGACGAAAAACCTGGAGAATCAAAAAAAGGGCGCGTGACGATGGTGCCACGCGCCCTTTGTCTATTGGCTCATTGAATTATTGCGGTTTCAGGAGGTCTTCGGGTTTCATGGGGACGGTTTCGGGCCGGTCGGGTGCCTGCTTGAGCCGCTCCGCCTCCACCTCGACATCTTTCAGCCCCAGGGCCACGGCGATGCCGTGCAGGATGGCCTCCGGGCGCGGTGGGCAGCCCTGGATGTAGTAATCCACCGGCAGGATGCTGTCAACGCCACCGACGATATTGTAGCTGTCATACCAGATGCCGCCACCGCACGCGCAGGAGCCGACGGCAATGACCAGCTTCGGGGAGGGAGTCGCCTCGTACAGCGATCTCAGAGCGGGGACCACCTGCCGGGTGACCGGGCCGCACGCCACCAGCACATCGGCATGGCGTGGGGAGCCCACCAGCTTGATCCCGAAGCGCTCGGCGTCATAATACGGCGTGAGACAGTCGATCAGCTCGATGTCACAGCCGTTGCACGCCCCGGTGTTGGTGTGATAGATCCACAGCGACTTCTTGAAGGCCTTTTCGCACAGCTCCTGCAGCATGTTTTTCGCTCCCGTCGCTTATCCGGCAGCTTTCTTGGCGTCATCGTCTTCTTCTCGCTTGAACTCATCCCCACCGCGGTCGATTTCGTCGTGGCGGAAGCCGGGATCCATGATACGGTCAAGGATGGTCGGCGGCTCGTAGCAGCGGCCACAGCGGTTGCAGGTGGCCATGAAGATCTCACATTCCTGAACGAGCTCGTTGCGCACATCGTCGGCCGACAGCTCGTATTGCTTCGTCATTTCGATGGCGTCTTCGGGGCAGACTTCGGCACAGCGGCCACAGAAAACGCAGCGCTCCAGCAGGCGCGTAATCCGGCGGGTGGTCTGGTCAATATCATTAATCTTGATGCACCGGGCGGGACACACGGCCGCACAGCCGCCGCAGCCGATGCACTTATCGACATCCACGTGGGGATATCCCCGGAACTCCTCCGCCGGGTCATGTGACTCGAAGGGATATGGCAGCGTCACACGCCCTGCCGTCAGAGCAAGGATCGCTGCCCTAATCTTGCTAAGTATAAGTTTTAACATATCCAGGCTTCCTCCCGGGCCTGCCTTTGAGCGGCTCTGTCACTTTCGTTCCAGGATTTCCTCCTGCGTACAGAGGCGAAGGGTCCCCGTCTGTGAATCGACGACTTCCATGCGGTCGGTACAGGAAAAGCAGGGATCAAAGCTGCCAATTTCGATGGGCACGTCCGCGAGCTGGCTTCCCACGAGCATCGGCGGGACGGCCTGCAGATTCTGGTAGCTCGGTGCCCGTACCCGCCAGCGTTCCGGCCTGTTTTCGGCGCCCGTCAGCACCCAGTGGAAAACCTCGCCCCGGGGGGCCTCCACAGCAGTGAGACCCTGCCGGCCGGCGGGGATGTCCTCCTCGATATCCACCCGGATCGGGCCGTCCGGTATCTTTTCAATCGCCTGCCGGATGATTTTCACTGACTCCAGCGTCTCATCAATTCGCACCAGCGTCCGTGCGAGGTTGTCGCAGCCGTCGTACACGCATTTGTTAACCTCGAGCTGGTCGTAGGCTGCATAGGGGCGATCCACACGGACATCAATATCAATGCCGGACCCCCGGGCGGTCGGTCCGACGACGGCGTGATCCCTAGCCACTTCCTCGGTCAATATGCCGGTGTTCTTCAGGCGTGCCATCAGCGTCGCGTCTCCCGGAATGGCGTTATACAGCTCCTGCCACTCACCCTCGATATTGCTGATGACGCGGTTGATATCGTCGTAGTGTTCCTCCTCGATATCCCGCCGGACGCCGCCGATGATGTTCATGCCGTAGGTTTTGCGATTGCCGGAGATCTGCTCACACAGCCACATCAGCGGCTCGCGCATCCGCCATGTCTGCATCAAAACGGTGTCGAAGCCGATGATATGTCCGGCGATCCCCAGCCAGAGCATGTGGCTTTCGAGCCGCTCCAGCTCCAGCATGATGGTGCGGATGAACTTCGCCCGCTCCGGGATTTCAATGCCGGCCGCCTGCTCGGCCGCCTGGCAGTACGAGGTCGAATGGACGCAGCCGCAGATGCCGCAGATCCGCTCGGCGATGAAGGGGATCTTGTTATATGTCAGCACACTGCAACCCATCTTTTCAATACCGCGATGGTTGTAAAAGCCGCGGTAATCAGCCCCGGTGACCGTTTCGCCCTCGACAAACAGCCGGAAGTACGCAGGCTCCTCAAGCGCCGGAAAGTACGGGCCGACAGGCACGACGCTGCTGCCCTCGGGCGCGTCCTTTCGGGCCACGGGCTCGCACGGCTCATCCGACAGCGGCGGCTTGTCACCATGTTCCACATCGTGGCGCAGGGGGAAGAGGTCCTCAGGCCAGTCATCCGACAGCACCAGCCGCCGGGGGTCGGGATGTCCCATCGGCTCGATGCCCACCATGTCCCGTGCCTCGCGCTCGGTCCAGTTGGCGGCCGGAATGTGCGGAGTCACGGAATCCACCTGCGGGCAGTCCGGCTCCACATTCGTGTGGACCCCAACGTACAGCCCCGCGTCATCGCTGAAAAAGTGGGTCACCATATAGCTGCCGGTGGTGGGGCGGCGGTCGGTCCCGGCGTTAATTACGTACCGCAGGCCCTCTTCATTGAACATGTGCCTGGCGATGTTCTTGATGCTTTCGGGTTTGACGGTTATGTAAAGACTGCCGGAATCGGGCGCGGCGACCTCAACAATATCGTCTCCAAAGGTCTCTTTGAGTTTTTCAGCCAGATGGCGTCCAGTCACTGTATATCGCTTCCTGTCCTGTTTTGACGAAAAACGCGGCCGGATTCAGCGCCCTGCCTCAGTACTACAGACGTCCACATCACCAAATTGCTCAAAATCCCGCCAGCGCCAGGCCGAGACCCGCCAGGCCCAGCACGATGACAACAGCAAAATAGAGCATGGCCTGGTCGATGCGCAGGCGCGGGTTCACCACATCCACAAGCCCGATGATCCCGATGACGGCAGCGAGCTTGAGGATATGAGCCGCCAGATTCCACGGGAAAACAAAGCCGATGCCCCAGGGGA
This sequence comes from Armatimonadota bacterium, assembly GCA_046483205.1. Lineage (GTDB taxonomy): Bacteria > Armatimonadota > Zipacnadia > Zipacnadales > UBA11051 > JBKHJK01. Next base: position 3,483 of record JAWODS010000142.1, read on the forward strand.
CGAAGATGGCCACCAGGACGGATGCATAAACGATCTGGCGGGCGAATGAGGCCCAGTGAAACAGCGCCAGGCGGGGGCCGGAGAGCTCCACAAAGGGCCCACCCATAATCTCCTGGTCGGCCTCGACGATGTCGAACGGCAGCTTCCCAACCTGCGCCTGCAGGGCGATCAAAAGCGCGATTGCCGCGACGATCATGGAGGCGGCCGGGGCGTTGGCCTCATACCATGTCGCCATGTCCCACATCATGAATGATTCGGCTTTCACGGCTGCGGTGACCAGGGAGATTATCAGCACCGGTTCGACGACGATATGCATCATGATTTCTCGGCCCGCGCCGACCGAGGAGTAGGGGCTCGACGACGACAGCCCCACCATAACCGCGGCGACGGCGACGATGGTGACGAAATACGCGAATACGATCATGTCGCCGTAATTCGCCAGTGGTGGAATAAGGCCCATCGGTGTCAGAAGCGCCGCGACGAGAATCGCCGCCAGCGCCACCATCGGGCCGTACAGTGCCACGGGACTGCTCGAAGATCGCAGGTCCTCTTTACCCAGCAGCTTGAAGAGATCGTAATACGGCTGCCAGATCGGTGGTCCCTGGCGGGAATGCACCCGGGCCCGAACCACCTTGCGGATGATACCCGCAAACAGCGGACCGACCAGAAGCGCCATGGCCAGATTGATTGCCGTTGTCATGAAACCGTCCCCTGTCGTCGAATGTTGGGCCGCACGCTACTCCCGGTGCCCGATATGGCGCACGAGAAACTCGCCCACCGGCGTCCGGGCCAGTCGCGGAAGCCATTCGCGGCCACCGCCACCCGGGCCGCCGTGCTCTTCTGCACCTTCGGGCGCATCCACCCCAAAGACCTTCATCAGCCCGACCGGAACAACCAGCTCCGGCATCGGAATGGACGGATACATCCACTCAAAGAGCCTGTTAAATGTCAATAGAAAGCTGCGCACCGGATACCGGCACTCCTCCATTGTGTGCTCTTCACCGCACAGCCACACCGGCACCTGCCGGATATCGGAGCGGCCGATGCGCGACAGGCCCCACGCCAGCAGCAGACATCCTGCAAAGGCCGCCACGACCACACCCGGCCCCCATGCGCCTGCAACGCCGCCCTTGATTGATGCAAGGCTCATCACGGCACCGTCAACGCCGAAAAGCTGCGCCAGCGGCACGGGATCGGCAATCACGGTATTCACCGCACCGTGCAGCCGGGTGATGACCAGCATCGGCGCGATACCAAAGAGCACGCACAACGCCGCCGGCACGTACTGGGCGATGAGCATTTCGGCGGGTACGTCGCATTTCTCGACCGTGTCGTCAATATCCAGCTCGCCCAGAAACAGGATACCCGTGAACTTCAATATATACGCCAGTGTCACGGCGGCGACGAAAATCGAAATCAGGCCGAACAGCACCAATACCGGGACCGCCGCAGCCCCCAGAAGCGCGCTCTGGGCGATCAGCCACTTGCTGGCAAAGCCGTTCAGACCCGGCACAGCACCGATCGCCAGTGACGCGATAATGGCCGCACCGGCGGTGTATGGCATGATCTGCATCAAACCGCCAACACGGTCGAGAGCGGTTGTGCCCGTGCGGTATTGTGCCGCACCGGCGTTGAAAAACAAAAGCGACTTGAAAGCCGCGTGATTGACCGCATGAAATAAACCGGCAATCAGCGCCAGGGCCGCAAGCGGCTGGTTGATCGGCAGAAGCGTCACACCGATCCCCACACCGAGCCAGATATAGCCCATCTGCCCGATGGTCGAGAAGGCCAGAAGCCGCATGCCCTCAGTCTGCCGCAGGGCTGTAAAGGTGCCGACAACAATCGAGCCCGCAGCCAAAAGCACCATCAGCATTCCCCAGACGCTCAGAGCGGGTGTCACCGGGAACAGCACCGTGAACACTAAAAGCAGCCGATACACGCCCATCTTTTCCATCACGCCCGACGCCGCCGCCGCAAACGGTGACGGTGTCTTCGGATAGGCGTGCGGGAGCCAGAATCCGAAGGGCAATATCCCGGACTTCGTCGCCGCGGCGATCACGAAAAGCCCCACCGCCACATGCACGACCCACGGATTGGCCACAAGCTGTGCCGCCATCGTCTCCCTGAACGCCTCGAACGTAAACGAGGCGGTCGGTGTGAACACGTACAGGATCACGATCGCCAGCACCATCAGGTCGGTGGCCGCATGGTTGGTGATGATATAGATCAGCGAGCCCTCCGAGGCCTGCTCATCACGGC
>JAWODS010000180.1:0-15624 GCA_046483205.1 Armatimonadota bacterium
GTCTCCGTCACCATGCTGCCGTCTGACTTGTATGACACTCCGACATTGCCGAACTGCGAAAGGGCGCGGCTTCCGGCTTCTTCAGCAATATCTGTGGCTGTCTCAAGTGCTTTTTTTACGCTAAATTCACTCATGCTTCCTATGGTCCAATATCTCCCATTCGAAGAGGATCCTCGTAGCCTCCGGGACTCGTGACGACATACCACCGGCTGGTGTAATGCGTGTGCTGTTTGAATACTGCGCGACCCGTGCGGGGCACAACTCCGGCCGCCCACAGTCGCACTGAATACGAGCCGCGCGGCAATTGGAACCGGAGCTTCGCCTGCGGTCGGATGCGGCCTTCGAAGTGTTGTGGGCCCTCAAATAACACGTGAATGACGGTGTCGGACGTTTCGTTCCACATCTCTATGGTGGGTGTGGCCTGCGGGCTCGGACTTGCCTTAAAAAGCTCCCCTATGCCGGACGCATCGGGCAGCGGGATTGAGGAGCCGTTTCCGCGAGCGGTGACGTTGTCGCCCTGCGGTAAATTGTCGGTGACGGCATCCGCATCGAGACCGTCGAGCAGGCTTGCGGAGCTTCCGGTATTGGCGTTCCACAGGCCATACAGCACCACTGCCTCCAGCAGCAGTATCACTGCGCCAGCGCCCAGGACCCATGGAAGCCACGACCGGGAGCTGCGAGAACGGCCGGATGAGGCCGGACCGCCCATTGGAACGCTTTTGGGAGCTTTCGCACCTCTGTCGGCACCGGGCCTGTGGGGCCCATCTTCATCTGGAGCTTCCACAGACGGCTCGGTTGGTGCCTCAATACCGGACAGGTCACACCCGCATCGTGCACAGGTGCGATCGAACTCCGAAACGGCGTATCCACACTCCGGGCAGTACCTCTGGCCCCTCATCGCTTCGCTCCGTGGCTTCAGGCATCACCGTTCTTCATCAGGCCGTATATGATAGAGTCTATCACCGCCTGCCAGCTTGCTTCAATGATATTCTCATGCACACTGACTGTGCCCCAGCTTTCCTCGCCATTTGTGGTCTGGACGAGAACCCGCACGGCGGCCGAGGTCCCCTCATCCCCACGCAGCACGCGGACTTTGTAGTCGGTGAGGCTGAGCTCATTCAGCTTGGGGAACAGCTCGCCGAGAGCCTTGCGCAGCGCATTATCCAGAGCATCCACCGGCCCGGTTCCTTCGGCGGCCGTATGGACCTCCCGGGGGAGGTCGTCGCCGTTGTCATCAACCGAGACCTTGATCGTGGCCTCTGAATACGGCTCGCTGTTTTCATCCCGCTTCCCCACGGTGACACGATAGCCGTGAAGATCGAACGGGGGCTCCAGACCGTCTCTGAGCCGGCGGGCGAGGAGCTCAAAGGTGGCGTCAGCAGCCTCGAATTCATAGCCGCGCTTCTCGAGCTCCTTGACCTTCTGAAGAACCTCCGACACCAGCGGGTCCCTGCGGTCGATATCACCCCAGATTTTCTGCAGCTTGTGGGCAACCGTGGAGGTTCCCGAATAATCTGATACCAGTATCCGGCGTGTGTTGCCGACAAGCTCCGGGGAGATATGCTCGAACGTTTGCGCCTCCTTGAGGACGGCGTTGACGTGCATTCCGCCCTTGTGAGCAAATGCCGAACGGCCCACGTACGGCTGGCGCTGGTTGTGTGGCAGGTTGGCGATCTCATCGGTAAATACTGCAAGGTCTTTCAGGTCGGCGAGCCTCCCCTCAGGAAGGCACGGCTGATCCATCTTCAGCTCGAAGTTGGGGATGAGTGTGCAGAGATTGGCATTCCCGCAGCGTTCGCCGTAACCGTTGATGGTGCCCTGAACGTGCGTGCATCCGGCTCGCACCGCCGCCATGCTGTTGGCGACGGCGAGGCCGCTGTCGTTATGGCAGTGGATCCCCAGAGTGATATCACAAAAGGCGTTCTGCACCGCTTCGGTGATCTGTGCGACCTCCTCCGGAATCGATCCCCCGTTGGTGTCACACAGCACCAGGGCGTCGGCGCCTGCCTCGGCCGCCGCCCGCAGACAGTCCATGGCAAATCCTGCGTCAGCCCTGTAACCGTCGAAGAAGTGCTCGGCATCGAAGATCACCTCATCGACATGCTTCTTGAGGTATTCCACGGAACTGCGGATGATCTCGATGTTCTCGTCCAGGCTCACCCGGAGCACTTCGGTCGCGTGCAGATCCCAGGCCTTGCCGAAGATTGTCACCACCGGGCTTTTGGCCGCAAGCAACTCGCGGAGGATCGCATCATCTTCAGGGGCATTTCTGGCCATCCGCGTGCTGCCGAATGCGGTAATCTTTGCATTCTCCCACTCCATCTCTGCAGCGCGCTGGAAGAATTCACGGTCGCGCGGGTTCGTCTGATTGGGCCATCCGCCCTCGATATATGCCACACCGAGGTCGTCAAGGCGCTTTGCCACGCGCAGCTTGTCGTCCACACTGAAGGCAACACCTTCGGCCTGGCAGCCGTCACGAAGCGTCGTATCGTAGATGTCGAGTCTTTGCATTTTACAGCCTCCTGTTGTTGCGCAAAGGCCCGTCAGGCAGATGCCGCAAACACAAAAAATCCGCCCCTTTTCAGAGACGGATTCTATCCGCGGTACCACTCTGTTTGTTCCCACACGGGGAACCGCTTTTACGGTACGGGCTCCACTTTTATGAAGCCGATACCGCTTTCCTTTTAACGATGGAAAGCCCGGCGGAGCCTACTCGAACCGGCCCGAAAAAGACCGTTCTTTGGGTCCGCAGCTCAAGGGTGATTTTCGATCCCGCACTCTCCACCCGCTTGCACCAACCGGGCTCGCTGTGAAGAATATATCTTCGGACAGTGCCAGAACCTACTCTTCCCTTTCAAAGCCTTTTGCGCATTAAGTTGTACGGTGACTATAACACGATTTGTATCAAATCGCAAGCTTTTTGCAGGGATTGTCCTTCATCCGGGGGACAACGCCTCCCGTTTGCAGCCCACCATGGCCTCCGTCCATCTTGCCAAAACGGACCATGAATGGTTTAATGCAACAGCGTGTTCGACATTTTACCGTCGAACCGGGCACTCACAGCGCCAGACTTCGCCCGATCAACACGGAGGCACACCTGTGGAAGCAACCCAGCCGCTAACCGCTAATCTGTCGCTTTGGGGGACGCTGGCGGTGAGCCTGGTGGGCTTTGCGCTGTCAGTGATGCTGTTGTGGTGGGCGGCGCTGATTGTGCATGTGCGGGACATAAAGATCACGCAGGCCCTTCTGGGTTCGCTGGGCATCTCCTTTACAGTCCTCGGTTTTTTCACGGCGCTTCAGTATATTCCGGAGGGCGCACAGTCTCATTTCTTCATCCTGCTCGGGGCAATGATTCTCCTGCAGGTGATGGTGCTCAAATGGTGTTTTCGAACATCGGTCGTGAAAGCCGCCGGGATCTGGCTGCTGGATATCGTGATGATTCTCATCGTCTATTCTCTGTTTCTGGTGGCTGTCACGGGCCAGGCCCCCTCCTCCCGGTAAAGCCGTTTGCCCCACCGGGGGCGGTGTGCTATACTCAGTGAGTAATGAACTACCTCGGTCAGTCATGATGAGGCACGAGCGACCCAGAATCGCCAAAATTCGCCGGCAACGTGATTTTGAGCGCATATTTTCCGACGGGCGACGCTTCCACGGGAGTTATTTGACTCTGGTTTCGGCTGAACCATCCGAAGCGAATACCACGGGATGTGCCTTCGTGGTGGGCAAACAGGTTGGGAAGGCCGTCGAACGTAACCGGGTCAAAAGACGCCTGAGAGAAATCGCACGGCGGTTATTGATATATGGACAGAAAAATGCAGATTTCGTCGTCATCGCCCGGCCCGGTGCCGCAGCACGCGACTACTGGGAACTGGGCGAGGAACTGGCGGATCTATTGGGCAAAGCCGGTATTATTGGGGACGACATAGACGTCCGGTCATGTTTGCAAGAGCATTGATCTTCTGCATTCGTATATATCAGCGGCTGTCGCGATACACACCACGGATATGTCGGTTTACCCCTACATGCAGCCAATACACTATCCGGGCGCTGCAGTTGCATGGTTTCTGGCGCGGGATTGCACTCGGCATCGCGCGTGTATGTCGCTGCAACCCTTTCAATCCGGGCGGCTATGATCCCGTGCCGGACGACCCGATGGCCGAGTGCAACGATGATTCTCATATCCACAGCGAGACTGATGACACGGAGCGATCGTGATTTACACATATAGAATGTATAGAACGCCGATACCTGCTGCAGCCGTCATTTTGAACGCAATTTTCGTCCTCGCCGCCTGTGTGGGCCCCGTCTTAGCTGCCGACGGCATTACCTTCCAGCGGGGGCTGCCCAGTGATCTCGTCATCGACATGGATCGCCCGCTGGATGACCAGGTTGACGAGCTTGAAGAGCTTATTGAATGGGGCGTAGAGAACCAGCCCAGTGGCGGCGGTTTCCTGGATAGTATCGCAAGTTCGTTTACCGACTCCGATGAGCCTGCAACCGTTCCCGTTTATCAGATCACCGATGACCTGGCCGCATTTCAGAACCAGAAGGTTCATGTCAACGGTCTGTTCACGCGTGTTTCTGACGAAGAGGGTTATATCGTTTCCTTCGGTCGCAGGCTGGATCTTGACATCGGCGGCGGAGCACAGATTGAAGGCTTTGGAGACGTCCCCCTGGAGGCCGTTCCGGCCACCATTACGGGCCTTGTCGAAGCCGTGGGCGAAAAGCCGCAGCCGGGCATGCACGTCACAGGTATCCAGCCGTCTCTATGGCTGAGCAGCATGCGTATGGGCCGGATCATGCAGATGACGGGCGAATTCGAAGACGCTGTCACGGCCTTTGCCGATGGTGCCGAGCAGGCGAAAGCGTCGAAGTCGATTCTTGCCGGCCATGCCATCGTCCGGGCCGCACAGATCGCGTATTCGCAACTCGAAGACGAAAAGCTTGCCACAAAATACTACGAGCAGGCCTGGAATAATTACGCGTCCCTTGCGACAAACGGTGAATGTCTTTGGATCGCGTGGGTCCCGGACGCGGAGACGCAGAGCTGGCATCGCGAGCCGCTGCGGCAGTTTATCGGACCCACGATGGACGAGCTTAACCAGGGCAGCTTCTGGTACAAAGTCGTGGATGTGTTCATTAAAATCGGGTTTGGCAACCCCGGCATTGGTGTCATCCTGATGGCGGTTGTGGTCAGGCTCATGATCTGGCCGCTGACGCGCAAGCAGCTCGAGTCGGCCAAGGAAATGCAGCGCCTGCAGCCGCAAATCAAGGCGCTTCAGGACAAGCATGTCGATGACAAGCAGAAGTTCCAGGAGGAGTTCTGGAAGCTCTGCCAGCAACACGGGGTCAACCCTCTTGGCGGCTGTCTGCCGATGCTTTTGCAGTTGCCCGTCCTGATCATGCTGTACCGGGGGATCCAGGCGTACATCTGGCACTTCGACCACGCCAGCTTCCTCTGGGTTGAGAATCTTGCCGCACCCGACATGATCCTGCTGGTCGGCTACACCATCAGCATGATCTTCTTCCAGAAGATGACCCAGAAGCTGAATCCGGCGGCTTCGATGAATCCGGAGCAGGCCCAGCAGCAGAAGATGATGACGTATATGATGCCGATCGTCTTCTTCTTCATCTTCCAGAGCTTCCCGGCCGCATTCATTCTCTACTGGCTGGGCAGCAACCTCATCTACTTCGGCGCCCAGGCGTGGTACAACGCGACGAGCCTGGATGCGACGACTGAGGAGGAAGAACCTCCGGAGAAACCGGAGAAAACGCGAGCCGGCACGTTTGTTGACACCATGGTCAACATGATGAACATGGGACCAAACCCGGATGACGAAACAGCAGACGCCGGCGAGCAGCAAACCTACGCTGAGGCGAAGGCCGCTGAAAAAGGCAAGCGCATTGGTAAGGAATCCGACAAAAAGGATTGAACGGTATATTGTCTCTCCGCCGGGGCCGTTGCACCGGACCGGAGAAAATCCATAAAAGGCAGGTCCTTTTGCATGAGAAATGCCGAAGGAATTGGGAAAACACTCGAAGACGCCAAAGAAGACGCGCTGCAAAAGCTGCAGGCAAAGCCAGACGATGTGACCATTGATATTGTGCAGGAGCCCGGCGGTGTTTCAGCGTGGTTCGGCGGCGGAAATTACCGGGTTGTCGCCACACTCAGGGAGAGTTCGACAGCAAATACCCCGGAAACAGCAACCCTGGAGGATACGGATATCAGCAACGACATTCAGGATCCACAGGAAGAAGAAAACCGCGACACAACTCCGGAAGCCGAAACGGCCCAGGAGGCTACTGAGGACGACGAGCACATGCAGGTCGTGCGGCAGGTCGCTGAACGCGCACGGGAGATCACCCAGGACATCGTGGATTTGATGGGCGTGGAGGATACAGATGTCCAGCTTGTCGGAGTTGATCCTGATGAGGTACGAGTCGATGTGAAGGGCGAAAGCCTCGGCCTGTTGATCGGCCATCATGGAGAAACGATTGATGCTCTGCAGCTTGTTGTCGCCATTGGCGCCAATAAGCCGTTCGACGACGGGGCCAGGGTCATCGTCGATGCCGCAAACTACCGGGAACGCCACAAAGAAATGCTGCGCGAGATGGCCATCGAGTACGCGACGGAAGCCAGGGAGCGCGGTGAAGAGGCGGTTATTCCTGATCTGAAGGCCTACGAGCGCCGCATCGTCCATCTCGAGCTCCGGGACGATCCGAGCGTCGAGACATACAGCGAGGGCGAGGGCGACGACCGCAGGCTGATCATCTCCCCCATCGTGGACGAAGACGAATAAGGGAGCACAGGCCTCACCCGTACAGGGCGGCTTTACATACTGCAGGCGTCACACCTGCACGCTGCTTACTCCCAGAAATCCCCGGGCCGTCCCTCCGAATACGACTTCAGGTGCTGCTGGAGCTGCTCCCATCCCAGCAGGCCATGCTTGGCGCCCAGCACCCGCACCACACTGGCGGCAAGCACCGTTCCCGCACGCAGCGCTTCACGCAACTCCATGCCACGGAATAATCCCGCGACACACCCGGAGGCGAAGGCGTCACCAGCCCCAAGTGTGGAGGCGACTTCAACCTCGATTATGGGCACCGTATAATGCGCGGAGCCATCATACGCCTCCGCACCCTTGCTGCCGGCGGTCATGACGACGATGTCACATCCCGCTTTGTGCAGGCGGCGCAGTGCCTCCATTTCATCGGCCATTCCCCGTTCCGGTTTGACCCCTGTCAGCTTATAGGCTTCGGACTTGTTGACAAAGATGACGTACGCGGCTTCAAGCGCCGGACGCAGGGCCTCCAGTCCCGCCTCAAACTGAGAACTCCCCGGATTCAGGGCAAGCTTGATATCGTTTTCAGCGGCGAACTGCGCAATTTTGTTGAAAAGTACCCCACTCTCGCCCGCCAGCGATGATAGATATATCCACTTTGTGTGCCCAAGCATCTCCCAGTCAATATCTTCATCGTATATCTGCGTGCTCGCCCCACGGTGTACCAGGACCGTTCGGTCGCCTGTAAAGCAGGTTAGAATCACCGAATAGCCGGTTGTATGCTCCTGTGACAGCACGACACGGTCGGTGTCAATTCCCTCCTGCTCCAGCGCGCCCATCACCCGTTTGCCTGCATCGTCGTCTCCGACCTTGCAGATGATGGAGTTGTCCAGCCCGAGGCGGGCAAAAGCCGCCGCAGTATTGGTTGCGCCCCCACCGGTACTGATGAAGACGTCATCAACAGGAATCTTTGCCCCATACTTATACGCCAGATACGATGTCTCTGCATCAATATCGCGCACGGAAATGACGTGCGCATCTCTGCTGCCGACAAAAACATCTTCAGTGGCACTGCCGATGCTGACGATGTCATACTCGTGCATCAGTTATTATTCACGCTCCATCGAGGCGGCCTCTCATCTACTCGTGCGCTGCTGGTTTGCGGTGTTCAAGGGTGTCATCCCGGCAACAGCAGATTTCGCCACCCTGCTGAGTTTTCCTCCATGCAGGTCTGATCCAGGCGAAAGCAGAAGTTATCCATGCTAAAACCTGCGTAAAGGAGGGCTGTCAAATGCCACTGGTACAGGTCAAATGCTGGTCGGGTCATAGTGCGAAGGAGAAGGCCCGGACCATACAAAAAGTTACACACGCCGTGGCCGAGGGCCTCGACGTGGACGCTGAATACGTCACTGTCGTCATCCAGGAATATCCCAAGGAGAACTGGGGATCGGGCGGCGTACAGGCCACGCAGTGGGACGATTGACCGCCTGAATGTTGATGCATACAGCTACAGAGAGGAAGTAAGAATCATGGAACACAAACTTCTGGAGAGTATCGACGCCCGCGAGGATGCGATTATCTCGCTACTGGCCGACCTCGTTCAGATCGACACCACAAATCCATATTCCGGTGATGTCGATCCCGCCGGAGAAAAGGCGGGACAGGAATATCTCGCCCCCATACTCGAAGAGATGGGTGGGCAGATCGACATGTTCGACTGTCCCGACGACATCTACGAGCGCACGAACGTCATCGGACCACAGGACCGCGATTTCTCCGACCGGCCCAATCTCGTCGCCACCTGGGAGTTTGGGGACGGTCCCACCCTCATCGTCAACGCCCACATGGACACTGTCGGCGTCGATACCTTTGAGGGTGATCCCTTTCGGGCAGAGATCAAAGATGGCAGGATGTGGGGCCGCGGGACCAGTGACTGCAAGAGTGGCATGGCATGCGGCGTCATGGCCATTAAGAGTCTGCTGGAGATTGTCGATGACCTTCATGGCACGCTGATTTTCGAAAGTGTTGTTGACGAGGAATGCAACGGAAGCGGAGCGGGAACTCTCGCCTGCATTGACCGCGGATATACCGGCGACGCCGCCCTGTTCATGGACGGTGATGACCGCACGGTCACCGTCGGCTGCAGCGGTTGTCTCACCGCGGCGCTGAATGTGGAGGGGAAGGCCGGTCACGCCGCGCGGGGGACCGGGGTAAACGCCATCGAAAAGGGTGTCGTCATTCAGCAGGCGCTGTACGAGTTCAAAAACGTCCGGGAAAAGCAGCGGCCCGAGGCGCGTCTCAACCTGGGCATCTTCCACGGCGGCACCCATCCGGCGGTGGTGCCCGCACGCACCAGGCTGGAGCTGAACATGGTGTACCAGCTCGATGAAGCGGAGGCCAGCAAGCAGGCAACGGATATCTGGGGCGGTGCGGTCGTCCGTGACGCCCTTGAAAAACAGATCCGACAGGCCGAACAGTCTGACGAATGGCTGCGGGAGCATCCGACGGAGATCGTCTGGGTCAAGGACCTGGTGCCGTTTGATGAGCCGGAAGATCAGCCACTGGTGGAAGACGTGAAAGAAAGCTTTTTGACGGTTACCGGCCGCGAACCGAATATCGACCGGATGGTGGCCTGGACCGATGCTGCCTGGCCCTCATCGTACGGCCATATCCCCACCGTACTCTTTGGGCCCGCGGACAACACCCAGCCTCATACTGACAGCGAAAGTGTGCCACTTGAAAATCTTTCCAGATGCACGAAAGCTCTCGCGCTCTATTTGCTGCGTGCGATGTCGTGAGTGATGCTTACATATTGTTGACGGATTCGAGCAGATCCTGGGCGTTCAAAAACCACGTGGCGTTGGCTGCATCGGTGCCTTCAGTGTCGGAGATCACCTGCTCGAGGACGGTGCGCGCTTGCCCGTATCTTTCGAGTGCAACCAGGCAGACGGCACGGTAGTACTCGACCTCAAACAGGCGGTCGCTGTCGGGAAAACGGCCGCGAAAATCTTCGAGCTGCTGCAGGCACCGTTCGGTGTGATCGGCGATTTTGAGGATGATACTGTCGAGGTATGCATCGGCAAAGGCGCCTGTCTCATTAGCCGGATCAAGGGCCATTGCAGCCTGCAAATGTTCCGTCGCCCGGTCATACTGCGTCATTTCCAGAAATATGTGGCCCGCCGCGGCGTGAGCCCGGGCGGTGGGATCATGACGGGTTTTTCGCAGCAGCGTGATGAGATGATTCACCTGCTTGAGATGTGAAGCAAATGCCTTCTCGGCAAGCTCGACCAGCCGGGAGTCGGAGTTCATCTGTGAGGCCGGGAGTGGTGTGAAGCCCTTATCGCGGTAGTATTCGGTTCCGTCATTATCCACGTAGATAATTGTCGGCAGGGAGGGATAAATGGTCACCTGTCCTTCCCCGTCCGTTGCTGATCTCACCTTTTCACGGACATCATACTGCTGCAGAAAGTCCTCGTGCCGCTCGCTGTTGTATGGGATGCCCAGCAGTTCGAATTTTGCAAGCCGTTCACGAACAGGCTCTCTGCCCATAAGAACGTTGCTGAGAGCTATGGAGCCCGGATGTGTCTCCACGTAGATGAATGCCAGGATGGGGTTGTCACTGGCCCGCGATGCCTCACACGCGGCTTCAAACGACTCGTGCCAGTTCAAAGCCCCCGGCAGCCGCACCTTTTCCTGTGCGACTGCCACATGAGCGATGCAGATAAGTAGAATAATGCATACCAATAAGGTTGTTTTTCTCACATGACCACCATTGTTATGCTAACATAAGAAAAGTTAATGAGAACTATTCGCGCTTTCGACCGACTGCAGCCTGCTGTTATCTCTTGGACACACCAGGCAGGGCTCCTGTTGCGGAAGGTTGACCAATTGTGGTGTTCGTCTGCAGGCAACCGGGTACAACGAATCAGTGTAGGCTTATAGACCTCAAGTGTACAGTACATCGTCTATGCTTTCAGATGGGTTGCTGAGTGACCCATTGCCTGCCCTGAGCGGACAGATGTACTGTTTGACCTGTGAATCAAAGTATATAAAAAGTCGATGTGACAAACAAGGACATCTCCCCCCGCGCAGCTTTTCTGCCCGGGCGCGGCGGCGGCTGTCTCCAGGAATAGATAGCTTCATGGAAATGACGGAACGCTCAAGAAAACAGTTTGTGTGGATTACAGTTGCTACTGCTCTAATCCTTGCTCTGTTAGCCCTGCAGAATGTCGGTCATTGGCGCGACGGTTTTCTCTTCATACCGCATCTCGGGAGCATGTCACCGTTCATTCGCACCTGGCTGCTGAGCCTGCTTTTTCCAGGTCTCCCCCTGGTCGCACTCGTGCAGTGGCTGCTGCCGCAGCTCAAACAACGCACCGGGCAGCTGCGGTGGTACACAATATCGTGTCTCCTCGGGATGACCCTCGGCATAGTTACGGAGACACTTGGCGCCACCGTGCTTGATCTGCGGATCGTCGGCGGTGCTTTAAGACTGGCAGGTTCCGTCATCCAGCTTGTCGCGGCCGCCGTGTATCTTGCCGCCGTATGGCGCGCCATTGTGCGCTCGCTGCACATGAGTGTCGGGGATACTCTCTTCCACATCGGGGCCATCTGGCTGTTTGCTGCCACTCTTTTACACTTCTCTTATTCGCTGGCGTCCGCTATAGGAATCGATCTGACGTTTCTGCAACGTGCTTCTTTCTGCGTTGATATTGCATTGTTGATGGGCTTCGGCCTGAACTCCGTACTCGGTATCCTTGTGGTGTTCATGCCCCACTTTTTACAGATGCAGACACCGGATCCCCGGGGCATCAACAGCATTATCACCTTCAACGTCATCCTCGCAGTGTGGGTCGCAACGGCGGCCTGGTCGGTGCAGTTTCCTCACACGTGGGTCCGCCTGGTCCTCTCGCTGGTGAGTCTCGGCGTGGCAGGCGGGATGACTCATGCTCTGTTCTCCCTGCGTGCTAATACGTGGGTATCAGCAGCTCCGGGCGGCACCCGCCAGACCATCGCAAAGATATCGCTCGTGGTTACGATGCTCAGCGCGCTGGCCGCCGCAGTCGTCATTATGGGCTTTGGCCTGTGGCTCGGAGCAACGGATGCACTTGGTGCCGACAACCTGGAAGCGGTCACAATCCTGCTGTTGATGGTCGGGGTTGGCAGCTTCGGTCTCATCGCTGTCTTTGTGGGCTTCCTGGGTCCGCCCGCAGGTCGCAAAGCTGTAGGATGGATGGCGTATGTGGCGATGCTGGGCCTGGCACTCGGTCTCATCACTCGCACGCTCATCGAGCTTGGCTCCTCGCTGACATTATATCAATTCACATACGAAAACCTATTCGGGCAGATCGCTCTCGCTGCCGGTCACATCATTTTCGCGTTGTGGCTTCTTTTCTCGCTTCAGTCAAGGCGCGCTTCCTGAGCGGTTGCGCCATCCCCGTCTTTCTGATTTTTGTCGCCTGCTCTCCTCCACAAACTCCAAATGGCGCCGCCCGACGGACTCAGACACCCACTGGTTCCCATGGCCGACAAAAAGGGCCGCCGATCAATGGCGGCCCCCTTCTGCTTTCTTGCCTGCAGAGGATGCGAATGATCACCGCGTGATCCGCATGGGGTCGGCGGCGGTTGTTTGGATGTCGTCGTCCGACGGGCGGTGATGGTATGTTTGGCCGCGGCACGTTAAAAAAAGGTTGACGTAAGTGTATAGAGAATATGATACTTATTACTGTGCGTCATTGCATTCTGTTTGTGACCAAATAGGGCGGCGAAGCGCTATGTGCTCATCTCGCAGGCAGATATCCCAACCAATCAACCACACGTGCGCGCGAGCTGATGTGGCTGGGTTCGCGCGTCTCCTTTTTCACATACCCTAATCGGCGGTTGCGTGTTCCTGAGGTACTCGTTTTGTCCGGGAGAAAAACGGTTTTCTGCTCATTCGCCGCAGTGGCCTGTTTGCCGGCAGCGAGGAGGCAAGTGCTGTGAACACAGACCGATTTCGAGATATGCAGGAGTATGTAGAGAACGCGCGGGAACGGGGCAGTCCTGACACACAGATTATTGCTCGGCTTCTCGAAGCCGGGTGGAAACCGGAGGAACTTCGCCCTCTCTTTCCGGACCTCGATTTCCCCACTGAACCACCTTCCCCACCCGAAGATACTGCCGAACAGCAGCCCGAACCTCCACAGCAGCGCTCACCACGGTCATCTCAAGCCCTCGAACTCACCATTGGGACGGCATGGTTCACCCGGATTGGCATGGTGGCTGTCCTTGTTGCTGTCGCCTACATCCTCATTTACGCCTACGTAAACCAGATTATCGGCCCTGAGACCATCATCGGGATAGGCTTTGTGGCCGGAATTGCAGTTATGGTACTTGGTGAGACCACCTGGCGGCGGGGCTTTGAGATTCAGAGCCAGGCGCTGACCGGCGGTGGAGCTGCAGTGCTGTATCTGAGCCTGTGGGCGGGCCAGCACCTCTATCATATCCTGGAATCCGCCCTGACCTTCCCCGCGATGACGGCGGTCACCGTTGCCACCGCGGCTCAGGCGATTCGTCACAAATCCGAGACCGTGGCGACGCTGGCGTGGATTACGGGCTATGCCGTGCCGCTTTTGATAAGCGGTGGCGACACGACATCGGCCGGCGGTGAGGGGCCCGGTCCCTTATTCGCGTACCTCGTGGTATTGAGCATCGGAGTGTTCTTCGTCGCCCAGCGGCACGCATGGCCGACGTTCACAGGCCTCGCGCTGATGGGGGCGTACTCGAGCGGAGTCTATATCTTCAGGCTCAGCTCCGCCGATCTCGCATGGACATTGACATATCTCATGATCGTGACGGCGGGAATGCTGTGGGTGGCAACGACACAGAAGGGGCGTGCGGGCCAGAACTTCGGATCTGTCGGGGCGGCGGCGGGGTATCTCGTCACCGGGATCGTGATCCTCGGGGGTGCAGAAGGCTCGCCGTTCGTCCCCTACATGTATCTCCTGGCGCTGTCGGGTGCGGCAATGTGGCTGGGACATTCGCAGGACTGGCGGAGCATGCGGTGGCTGGGTGCGATCGGCTCTTTCGTCGGCTTCCTGTTGCTCCTGCCCATGGTCCGAATGAGTACGGTAGAGCAGTACGGTGACTGGATGCTGCTTTATGCAGCGGTCTCTGCGGCGGGGCTGCTGGTGGTCAGTTCCCGGCGGCGCCAGGATGCCGAGCCGCTGGCCCTGAGCGCTGTGATCATCGCCTACGCGGCGGTCATTGCACTGCTGTGGTCGTCTCCGGGAGGCTCGATGTCCGGTGCGGCAATGCTGGGGTATCTGCTTGCACTGGCCGCGGCGGTCCTCGTTGTTTCCGCACGGTTCGAGTGGCCCTCATTTGCCGCTGTTGGCATGATCGCTGCTTTCCTGGCAACCGGCCTCGTCCGGGGAAGCACTGGAATACCGGGCTTCAACGAATACCCCATCATATACCTGGCTCTTTTCGGCGCCGCCGCCCTGGGGGTGAGCGCATACCGGGATGACCGGCGGCTGGGGACCATCGCGGTGATAGGTGTCTTCGCCGGTCTGCTTTTCGCTCGCGTGCTCGGCCAATCTGCGCCACCGCTCCTGGTGCCGTCCTACCTTGCACTCGCCGCGGTCGCAACCCTCGGGGTGATTATGTGGCGGCGATGGTACGATCTGGAATGGGCCGCGCTTATCGCGACGTGGCTGCTGTACGTGATATGGCGAGTGGCAGGCGCACGGTGGCACCAGCATGTGGGGCACCTGGAGTACACATCCCTCTACCTGCTCGCCTTCGGTGCTGCAGGCTGGATGCGGCATGTTGTCCAACGCGGACCGACCTCCACCAGCGCCCACCTCTACAATTGCCTGAATGCCGCCGCATTTTTCGCCATCGCCGCCTACGATACCGCCCCATTCCGGCTCGTTGGCTTCGTCGCGCTGGGGCTTTTCGTCCTGTACGTCGTCCCCGGCGTCGTTGCTGTGACTCGCCCGCGCGTACCGACGAGCTATGGCGCAACTCTTGTCGGCATCGGTGCCTTCTTCGCGATCCTGGCCGTCCCACTGCTGGTGGATGGCTACCAGATCACGGCCCTGTGGGCGCTTGAGGCTACCCTTCTCCTCGTGCTCGGGCTGTATTACCGCTCAACCCCACTGCGGCACGCCGGACGGGTGATACTGCTGCTGCCCGTGCTGAGTGCTACCTACGCGATCGTGGGCTCCGAGGGAGTGGAATACGTTCCCATAGCCAATGACCATACTATGGGTTTTCTGTCGCTTATCGCCGCGCTTTACGCATGCTCGTGGGCCTACGCGCACTTCAGGGCGCGGCTTGAGGAAGCCGAACAGAGAGACGGCGGCATCCTCGCAGGCCTGGCAACCGGCTTTCTCCTGTGGGTGGCAAGCGTGGAGGCGTGGATGTACACGGGCTATACGCTTCAGTTCGGTCGTGCGGCCCAGCACTTCGCACTCTCCGGGGTCTGGGTGATTTTCGGAGCGGTCCTCCTGGCGCTCGGTGCCCTGCGGCGGATCCGCATCGCAACATACGCGGGCCTGGGGCTGTTTGCAGCGACCACGGCCAAAATAATGATCATCGGCCCTGTTTTTACCTCGCCCGGGTATATGCCGCTGATACAGGCCCACACTGCGCCCCTTGTCGTCATGATGGCGGTTCTGTTCGCGGCGGGTGCGTGGTATCTGCGGAAAGAGACAGGTGAATTCGCCCGCAGTATGGGGAGCGGTATGCTGACCGCCGCCACAGCGCTGCTTTTATGGATAGCCAGTGTTGAGACGTGGTTCATTGTCGGCCGGACACTTCAATACACAAAAGCCGCGCAGTACTTTGCACTCTCGGG
>JAWODS010000188.1:0-2950 GCA_046483205.1 Armatimonadota bacterium
TCGCTTGAGGACGGGGCCGTGCCGCTTTTGCGCTCACTGAACAACTCCCGGCGGCGGCACTGGTTCCAGGGCGCCGCCGACCACTATGGCTTCTCACTGGATACGCCGATCTCCGAACTGACCGATGAGCAGTTTCAGGGCCTGTTTCACGGCTCCGGTGACGAGGATTTGGAGTTTTACTTCAAGCATCCGCGCCGGGGGTGGGAGTGGCGGCACGCCGATCCGTGGGAGGGCCTTATCGAGTGGCTGATGCGCCATTACCGCAACCTCAAGTCCCGCCACGCTCGCAAGCGGTTCGAAGACGCCATGCGGGTGCGTGAGTGTCCCGACTGCGGTGGTGCGAGATTGAACGAGGAGGCCCTGGCCTTCACCATCGGCGGCAAAAATATCGCCGAAATCACCTCTATGACCGTTGGTGAGGCTCACGAGTTTTTCGAGGCGCTTGAGCTTTCAGACACCGACCAGCTTATCGCCGAAGACGCGCTGCAGGAAATTCGGCAGCGGCTGAAATTCATGGTGAAGGTCGGCCTGCACTACCTCACCCTGGACCGGAAGGCTCCCACATTGTCCGGTGGTGAGGCCCAGCGGGTGCGGCTGGCGACCCAGGTGGGCAGCGGACTGGTGGAGTGTATTTACATCCTCGACGAGCCCTCCATCGGCCTGCACCACCGCGACCAGGGGAAACTGCTGGAGACACTCAAGGAGCTGCGCGACCTCGACAACACCATCGTCGTCGTCGAACACGACGAGCAAACCATGCTGGCGGCAGACCATATCGTTGATTTCGGTCCCGGCGCCGGTCGCGAGGGCGGGCAAATCGTTGCCCAGGGCACGCCCAAGCAGGTGGCCCGCCGCAAAAGCTCCCTGACGGCGCAATATATCACCGGCGAAAAACAGATTGATGACCGCAGCGACGGGCGGCGCGACAGCAACGGCAAGCGCCTGGCGCTGCGGGGTGCAACACACAATAATCTCAAGGACATTGATGTGACCTTCCCCCTCGGGCAGTTCATCTGCATCACCGGCGTCAGCGGCTCCGGGAAAAGCTCGCTGGTGACCGATACACTCTATCCCGCACTGGCGAATGAGCTGCAGGGCGCCCACCAGGCACCCGGGCAGTATGACACCATCGAGGGCACTGAACATCTGGATAAAGTTGTTGTGATTGACCAGGATCCCATTGGCCGTACGCCCCGAAGCACGCCCGCGACGTACACGAAGGTTCTGGACCACATCCGCGACCTGTACGCGCAGCTTCCGGAAAGCCGCAAGCGCGGATACGAACCCGGGCGCTTCAGCTTCAACGTCAAAGAGGGGCGGTGCGAAAACTGCAGCGGCTACGGCGCGGTGAAGCTCGAATCCGATTTCCTCGCCGACGTATGGGTGGAGTGCGAGGAATGCCAGGGACGCAGGTTCGACCGTGAGACCCTCGATATCCGCTATAAAGGCGAGAGCATCGCCGATGTCTTTGAAATGTCGGTGGAAGAGGCGCTGCAGCATTTCGAAAACCAGCCGAAAATCAGCCACATTTTGCAGACGCTGCACGATGTCGGCCTGGGCTACATCCAGCTCGGACAGCCTGCCACAACGCTCTCGGGCGGTGAGGCCCAGCGGATAAAACTGGCAAAGGAGCTCGCCAGGCCCCGCACCGGCGGGACGCTGTATATCCTCGACGAGCCCACCACCGGAATGCACTTCGAGGATGTCTCACACCTGCTGGATGTGCTGCACCGCTTCGTGGATGAGGGCAACAGCGTCATCATCGTCGAGCACCACCCGGATGTCATCAAGACCGCCGACCATATCATAGACCTCGGGCCCGAAGGCGGCGCTGAAGGTGGCGAGGTCGTCGCCTCCGGCACGCCCGAGCAGGTGGCAGCGGTCGAGAAAAGTGCCACCGGGCAGATGCTGGCGGAGGTGTTCTCGAAGGATCGCGCTCTGGAGCTGCCCTCGGTCTATCGCAAGCCTCATTTCGAAACAGATTACGTGGAGGTGAAGGGCGCCCGCCAGCACAACCTCCGCAACATCGACGCCCGCATCCCGCGCCGGCAGATGACCGCATTCAGCGGTGTCTCAGGCTCCGGGAAAACATCGCTCGCCATCGATACGATCTACGCCGAGGGCCAGCGCCGCTACGTCGAATCGCTGTCACCGTACGCCCGGCAGTTCATCAGCCAGATGGAGAAGCCGAAGGTTGACAACGTGCGGGGGCTGTCACCGGCGGTGGTGATCGATAATACCAACCGCGGCAGCACGCCGCGCTCGACGGTGGGCACGGTAACGGAGATTTACGATTACCTCAGGGTGTTGATGTCGCGGCTGGGGCGGCCACACTGTCCCTCCTGTGGGGCTGAGGTCGGCGCCCAGAGCGTCGAGCAGATCGTGGACCGCATCCTGTCAACCTTCCAGGGCCAGCGCCTGCTCATCTGCGCCCCACTCCATCCGGATCGCAGCGACGATTATGAGACACTCCTGGAGCGTGCCGAGCGGGACGGCTGGCGGCGCATGCGGCTGGATGGTGAGGTTCACCGCCTCCCATACGATGACACTATCGACCGCCGGCGGCACCACGATGTGGAAATTGTCGTGGATCGCCTGGCGCCCCGTACCGCAAACCGCTCGAGGCTGGCCGAAGCCGTGGAGGCCTCCTTCGGGATCTCCGGTGAGGACGTCATCGCCGTGCCCGAAGAGGGCGGGGAGATGACCTTCTCGCGCCTGTTCGCCTGCCACGAATGTGGTGAAAGCTACGAGCAGATCACACCCCGCAGCTTCTCCTTCAACAACCCCGACGGCTGGTGCAGGCGCTGTGAGGGTCTGGGCACCGAGCGCGGCGTCGATCCCGAGCTGCTCATGCCCGATGACGGCAAGTCGATCCGCAACGGGGGCGTGAAAGTGTGGGGCGAGATCGAGGAGGGCAGCCTCCTGGAGCAGATGGTGGAGGCCCTTGCCG